>JAJXVG010000107.1 GCA_021782315.1 Pseudomonadota bacterium
GGCATGGCCTACAAGCTGGAATTTGTCGACGAGGTGAATCCGGACGACATGATCTTCGAAGAAAAGGGGGTCAAGGTCATCGTCGATGCCAAGAGCCTGCCTTACCTCGACGGGATGGAACTCGATTTCGCCCGCGAGGGACTGAACGAGGGATTCAAGTTCAACAATCCGAACGTCAAGGATCAGTGCGGTTGCGGCGAATCGTTTAACGTCTGATGGATTTCAGAGCCGACCATTTTTCGCTCTTCGGGCTGGATCGGGCCTTTCGGCTCGACTTGTCGGATCTCGATTCGCGTTACCGCGACATTCAGGCCAGGGTCCATCCGGATCGTTTTGCCAATGCCGGCGATGCCGAGCGCCGACTTTCCATGCAGTGGGCCACCCACGCCAACGAGGCCTACCAGGCGCTGAAAAAGCCGCTGGAGCGGGCCAAGTACCTCTTGCATCTGGTCGGCCACGACATTCAGGCGGAAAGCAACACCGCCATGCCGACCGATTTTCTGATTGAGCAGATGGAATGGCGAGAAGCGGTGATGGAGGCGCGTGACGGTGGTGATCACCATGAACTGGAACGCCTGCATAACCGCCTGCGCGGCGACATCAAGGGGCGCTACGACGAGTTGGGTCGCTTGATCGACGAGGTCGGGGATTTCGCGCTGGCCACCGACCGCGTCCGTCGACTGATGTTCCTGGAAAAACTTTTGTACGAAATCGACGACGCGCTGGCGTCGCTGGAAGACTAAAAATGGCTCTGTTTCAAATCGCCGAACCGGGTGAATCGGCGGCTCCGCACGAGCACAAGCTCGCCATCGGTATCGACCTCGGTACCACCAACTCGCTGGTCGCCACCGTGCGTAGCGGCATTTCCATCTGCCTGAGCGACGAGCAGGGGAGGCCCCTGCTGCCCTCCGTCGTGCGCTACCATGCCGACAACTCGACCGAGGTCGGTGCCGACGCGCAAACCAGGCAGGCGCTGGACCCGCGCAATACCATCGTTTCGGTCAAGCGCTTCATGGGCCGCGGCCTCAAGGATATTTCGCACGTCGAATCGATGCCCTACGACTTCGTCGAAGCGCCGGGCATGGTCAAGATCAAGACCGTTGCCGGCATCAAGAGCCCGGTCGAGGTTTCCGCCGAAATCCTGAAGAGCCTGAAGCAACGCGCCGAAACAGCTCTCGGCGGCGATCTGGTCGGCGCCGTCATCACCGTCCCGGCCTATTTCGACGACGCCCAGCGCCAGGCCACCAAGGATGCCGCCCGGCTGGCCGGACTCAACGTCCTGCGCCTGCTCAACGAACCGACCGCTGCCGCCATCGCCTACGGGCTGGACAACGCGGCAGAAGGCGTTTACGCCGTTTACGACCTGGGCGGCGGCACCTTCGACATATCCATCCTCAAGCTGACCAAGGGGGTTTTCGAAGTCATGTCCACCGGCGGCGATTCGGCGCTGGGCGGCGACGATTTCGACCATCGCATATTCTGCTGGGTCATCGAGCAGGCCAAACTGCAGCCCCTGTCGCCGGAAGACGGACGCCTGCTGATGATGCGCTGCCGTGAAGCCAAGGAATTCCTGACAAACAACCCGGAAGCGCCGATCACCGCATGCCTGTCGACCGGCGAAGTGCTCGACCTCAAGCTGGATGTGGCGACCTTCGCCGCGATCACCCAGACCCTGATCTCGAAGACATTGCAGTCGGTCAAGAAGGCATTGCGCGATGCCGGCCTGCGTTCCGAAGACATCAAGGGCGTGGTCATGGTCGGCGGCGCGACGCGCATGCCGCAGGTCAGGAAAGCCGTGGGCGATTTTTTCCGCCAGGAGCCGCTGACAAATCTCGACCCCGACAAGGTGGTCGCCCTCGGGGCCGCGACCCAGGCCAACCTGCTGGTCGGCAACAAGACCGGGCAGGACGACTGGCTGCTGCTCGACGTCATTCCACTGTCGCTCGGGCTGGAGACCATGGGCGGGCTGACCGAGAAGGTCATTCCGCGCAACGCCACCATTCCCACTGCCCGCGCCCAGGAATTCACCACCTTCAAGGACGGCCAGACGGCGATGGCCATCCATGTCGTGCAGGGCGAGCGCGAGCTGGTCAGCGATTGCCGTTCGCTGGCCCGTTTCGAGTTGCGCGGCATTCCGCCGATGGTGGCCGGCGCCGCGCGCATTCGCGTGACTTTCCAGGTCGATGCCGACGGCCTGCTGGCGGTGGCCGCCCGCGAACAGACGACGGGGGGCGAAGCGAGCATTACCGTCAAGCCGTCCTACGGCCTCTCCGACGACGAGATTGCCGGCATGCTCAAGGATTCAATGGACCATGCCAAGGACGACGCGATCAACCGCGCCCTCAAGGAAGCCGTCGTCGAAGCCCAGCGCATGATCGAGGCGACCGAAGCGGCCATGAAGGAGGACCCGCACCTGCTGAACGAGGCGGAAGCCGCCCGGATCAGGGCGACCATCGCCAAGCTGGCGGCAACGATGGCCGGCGACAATCGCCGCCAGATCAATATCGCCATGGACGATCTCGGCTTCGAAACGCAAGCCTTTGCCCATCGTCGCATGGACCAGAGCATCAAGAAGGTGTTGTCCGGCCGCAAGGTGGGCGACATCAAGATGGGAGAAGACGCATGACCCAAATTATCGTCCTGCCTCATGTCGAGCTGTGCCCGGACGGTGCGGTGATCGAGGCCGAAGAGGGCAAATCGATCTGCGAAAACCTGCTGGCCAATGCGATCGAACTCGATCACGCCTGCGAAATGTCCTGCGCCTGCACCACCTGTCACGTCATTGTCCGCGAGGGCTTTGCCTCGCTCGAAGCCGCCGAGGATATCGAAGAAGACCTGCTCGACAAGGCCTGGGGGCTGGAACCCAATTCCCGCCTCGGTTGCCAGGCCGTAGTCCGGTCGACCCCATTGACCGTCGAAATTCCGAAATACAGCATCAACATGGCCAAGGAAGGACATCGCAAATGAAATGGACAGACATTCACGATATCGCCATCGAGTTGAGCGAAGCCCATCCGGACACCGACCCGATGAAGGTCAATTTCGTCGATCTGCGCGACTGGGTCATGGCCCTGGCCGATTTCAACGACGATCCCAAGCATTGCGGCGAAAAGATACTCGAAGCCATCCAGCAGGCCTGGATCGACGAAGTCGCCTGAGCCGCCGATGAAAACCCGCGATTTTCCCGGCCGGGGCAGCCAGCTCAATGTACTCGGCGGCCCCTTGCTGACCTGCAGCGACCGTCCGCTCACCGGCTTTTTCCGGGACGGTTGCTGCAACACCTCGGAAGACGATCTCGGCAGCCACACCATCTGCGTCCTGCTGAGCGAGGAATTTCTCGAATTTTCCAGGATGGCGGGCAACGATCTGTCGACGCCGCGCCCGGAATTCGGTTTTCCCGGATTGCAGGCCGGCCAGCGCTGGTGCCTGTGCGCGGCGCGCTGGGTCCAGGCCCACCTGGCCGGCCGGGCGCCGAAAGTCTTTCTCAATTCGACCAACCAGGCTGCCCTTGAAATCGTCCCGCTCGACCAGCTCAAGCCGTACGCCGTCGACCTGCACTGACATGCGGCGCGCCCAGCCGGCGATTTTTCCGGAATCCGACATCTCCTGCGACAGTTGTTCGGCCTGTTGCTGCCAGTTGGAAGTCATGCTGATGGACGGCGACCGGGTGCCCAATCGCTTTTCCGCGCAGGATGCGTGGGGAGGGTGGGTGATGCGGCGGCTGGACGACGGCTGGTGTGCGGCGCTCGATCGCGACAGCATGCGTTGCACGATCTACGACCGGCGGCCGGATAACTGCCGGGTCTTCGAAATGGGCGCCGACGACTGCCGGAGCGAGCGCATCAAATTCTACGCCCCGGCCAGTTCGCCGCAGAACTGAACATGGCCGGACCACAAGCCAACACCCCCCTGACCGGCCTGACCCTGGAAGCCATCCTCAAGCGGCTGGTAGCCCACTATGGCTGGAGCGAACTGGGGCAGATCATCGACATCCGCTGCTTCAACCTGGATCCCAGCCTCGCCTCCAGCCTCAAGTTCCTGCGCCGTACCCCCTGGGCACGGGAAAAGGTCGAGGCGCTCTACCTTTCGACGGAATTCGACCGGCCATGACCTACGAAGAACACCTCGACGAAGTAACCACGCTGATCACCGAGAAATACAACGTCGACGACCAGTCGGCGATCAAGATGGTGATGCGCGCCCAGGCCGACGATTATTTCAGCGGCCATGACGACGATCCGAAGATCTGCACGCTGGACCGGGCGCATCTTGATGCCCGCACCGTTTTCAAGAAGTACAAATAGCCATGCGTTCGACCCGTGCGGCGGCTGCCGTCGAGCGCCTGAATCGACGCAGCGACGGTCGTCGCTACCTGATGGTGATGTCCGGCGACGGCGGCTTCATCCTGCGCGAGCGCCTGGCGGGCGGCGATCTTGAAATCGTCAAGGCCGCGACCCTCGACGATTTCGTGCGACTGGTCGATGCGGCCGGGCCGCAGATCGCACCTCGCATCAGCAAGAACGATGCGGCCTTTGCCCGGCAACTGGTCAAAAAAACCTGACCGTCCGCCGGCCTAGTCGAAGAGGTTGAGCAGGGAATCCAGGCCGCCGAAATTGACGGCGACGTCGGCCTGGGCGCGGGTCGCCGGCTTGGCGCGGAAGGCGACCGAGAGGCCGGCCTGGGCCATCATCTGCAGATCGTTGGCGCCGTCGCCGCAGGCGATGACCTGCTCCTGCCTGAGGCCCAGTTCGTCGGTCAGGCGGGCCAGGTGGTGGGCTTTCGCCGCGGCATCGACGATATCGCCGACGACGCGGCCGGTCAGCTTGCCGCCGGAAATTTCCAGTTCGTTCGAGGTGGCGAAATCGAAGCCCAGTTCGATGCGCAGGCGCTCGGTGAAATAGGTGAAGCCGCCGGACAGGATGGCGGTGCGCAGGCCTGCGTTCTGGCAGGCTTCGAGCAGTTCGCGGGCGCCCGGGGAGAGCAGCAGGCGTTCGCCGAAGACGCGGGCGAGCACGCGGGCATCCAGGCCGGCCAGCAAGGCCAGGCGCTGGCGCAGGCTTTCGCGGTAATCGATCTCGCCGCGCATGGCGGCTTCGGTGACGGCCGACACCTCGTTCTTCTTGCCGGCGAAATCGGCCAGTTCATCGATGCATTCGATGGTGATCAGCGTCGAATCCATGTCGAAACAGATCAGGCCGAAATCGGAAAGCTTCTTGCCGTCCTCGATGAAGGCCCAGTCCAGCCTTTCGGCTTCGATCAAGGGCTGCAGCGCAGCGAATGCCGGCGTGTGAGTGGCGCCCCGCAGGCGGACGACCTGCGGCGGCCGGGGTTCGACCGCCTCGGCGCCGGTGGCGGCAACAATACGCTCGAGCAGGAAGGTGGGCAGGGCGCCGCCCTGGATAACGAGATTCATGGGCCGTCAGGACAGGCGGTCCGGCAGGATGTCGCGCAACAGCACGGCGGCGTCGCGAATCATCTTTTCCGTGGTGTTCCAGTCGACGCAGCCGTCGGTGACCGAGCAACCGTATTTCAGCTGCGAGAGGTCGGCCGGAATCGACTGGTTGCCGGCCTCGATGTTCGATTCGATCATCACGCCGACCAGCGATTTGTTGCCGAGACGGACCTGGTTGACGATGTCGGCCATGACCAGGGGCTGCAGTTCCGGCTTCTTGAAGCTGTTGGCATGCGAGCAGTCGACCACGATGTTGCCGGGCAGCTTGGCCTTGGCCAGCGCCTGTTCGACCATCGAAACCGAGACGGTATCGTAGTTGGGGCGTCCGTCGCCGCCGCGCAGCACGATGTGGCCGTAGCCATTGCCCTTGGTGCGGACGATGGCGACGCGGCCCTGGCTGGTCAGCCCGAGGAAGGAGTGCGGCTTGGAGGCCGAGAGGATGGCATTGATCGCCACGCCGAGATCGCCGCTGGTGCCGTTCTTGAAGCCGACCGGCGTGGACAGGCCGGAGGACATTTCACGATGGGTCTGCGATTCGGTGGTCCGGGCACCGATGGCGGTCCAGGTGATGAGGTCGCCGTAGTATTGCGGGGCATTCGGGTCGAGCGCCTCGGTGCCGGTCGGCAGGCCGATTTCCGCGACCTGGAGCAGGAAGTCGCGGGCCTTTTCCATGCCGACGTCGATGCGGAAACTGTCGTCCATGAAGGGGTCGTTGATGTAACCCTTCCAGCCCACGGTGGTGCGCGGTTTTTCGAAATAGACGCGCATGATGATCTGCAGCGTGTCGCCGACCTCGTCGGACAGCCTTTTCAGGCGGCGGGCGTAATCCAGGCCGGCCACCGGGTCGTGGATGGAGCAGGGGCCGACGACCACGAAGAGCCTGTGATCCTTGCGTTCGAGAATTTTGCGCAGCAGGTTGCGACCGTGGGTGACAGTCCTGGCGGCCTTGTCGGAGATGGGCAACCGGGCGTGAATCTCTTCCGGCGTCGGCATCGTGTCGAAGGCGGTAACGTTTACGTTTTCAATGTCGTGGGTCGTCATTTTAATTTGTCAGCTGGCGAATCATGTCTTTTACTGCGGCAACCTTGTCGTTCAAAGTCGGGCAGTGGCGGAGAAGGGAAATTTTATCCTGTCCGGCCAATTTATAGCTGCGGTTTTTCTGAATCAAATTGATAATCCTGATCGGTTCGATAGGCGGGTTCCTGGCGAACTCCAGGCTGAACTGCAGGGTGATCTGGTCGTTGGTGGCATCCAGTTTCTGGATACACAGCGGTTTGACCAGCAGGCGCAGGCGGTGGGTGGCGAGCAGGGATTGCGCCTGCAGCGGCAATTCGCCGAAGCGGTCGATCAATTCTTCCTGCAGGGCGTCGATATCCTCGCCGCTTTCGCCGTTGGCCAGACGTTTGTACAGGGTCAGGCGCTCATGGACGTCCGGGCAGTAGCCATCGGGGAGCAGGGCGGGGGTGCGCAGATTGATTTCGGTACCGATGCCGAGCGGCTGGGTGAGGTCGACCGCGGCCAGGTGCTTGCCCTGCTTGAGCGCGGCGACGGCGCGGTTGAGCATGTCGGCATAGAGGTTGAAACCGACCTCCTGCATTTCGCCGGACTGGTTGTCGCCGAGCACTTCGCCGGCGCCGCGGATCTCCAGGTCATGCATGGCGAGGAAGAAGCCCGAGCCGAGCTCCTCCATGGCCTGGATGGCTTCCAGTCGCATCCTGGCCTGCTTGGTCAGCGCCTTGTCGTCCTGGACCAGCAGGTAGGCGTAGGCCTGGTGATGAGAACGACCGACCCGGCCGCGCAGCTGGTGCAACTGGGCGAGGCCGAACTTCTCGGCGCGATTGATCAGGATGGTATTGGCGTGCGGGTTGTCGATGCCGGTTTCGATGATGGTCGTACACAGCAGCAGGTTGGCGCGCTGGCCGGTGAAGTCGCGCATGACCCGTTCCAGTTCGCGCTCGTTCATCTGGCCGTGGCCGACGACGATTCTCGCTTCGGGCACCAGTTTTTCCAGTTTCTCCTGCATGTTGGCGATGGTGTCCACCTCGTTGTGCAGGAAATAGACCTGGCCGCCGCGCTTGAGTTCGCGCAGCACCGCCTCGCGGATGATGCCGTCGGAGAAATTGCTGACGAAGGTCTTGATGGCCAGCCGCTTTTGCGGTGCGGTGGCGATGACCGAAAAGTCGCGCAGGCCTTCCATGCTCATCGCCAACGTGCGCGGGATCGGGGTGGCGGTCAGGGTCAGGACATCGACCTCGGCCCGCATGGCTTTCAGGGTTTCCTTCTGGCGCACGCCGAAACGGTGTTCCTCGTCGATGACGACGAGGCCGAGGCGGTTGAATTTGACCTCCTTGCCGATCAGCTTGTGGGTGCCGATGATGATGTCGATCCTGCCCTCGGCCAGATCCTTCAGGGCCTGGGCCGATTCCTTGGCGGTCTTGAAACGGGAGATTTCGGCAATTTTCACCGGCCAGTCGGCAAAACGGTCGGCGAAGGTCTGGTAATGCTGCTCGCAAAGCAGGGTGGTCGGGCAGAGCACGGCGACCTGCTTGCCGCCGGCGACGGCGCAGAAGGCGGCGCGCAGCGCCACCTCCGTCTTGCCGAAACCGACATCGCCGCAGACCAGGCGATCCATCGGCTTGCCCGAGCGCATGTCCTCGATGACGGCGGCGATGGCCAGGGCCTGATCGTTGGTTTCATCGAAGCCGAAACCGTCGGCGAAGGCTTCGTAATCGTTTTCCTGGAAGCTGAAGGCGTGGCCCTGGCGGGCGGCGCGGGCGGCATACAGGGCCAGGAGTTCGGCCGCGGTGTCGTGCGCCTGTTCGGCCGCCTTGCGCTTGGCCTTTTCCCACTGCCCGGAACCGAGGGTGTGCAGCGGCGCGCTTTCCGGATCGGCGCCGGAATAGCGCGAAATGACATGCAGCTGGGCGACCGGCACGAAGAGCTTGGCTTCGTTGGCATAGTGCAGTTCGAGGAATTCCTGTTCGCCGAGGCCGAGATCCATGCGGACCAGGCCGAGGTAGCGGCCGATGCCATGGCTCTCGTGGACCACCGGGTCGCCGATCTTGAGTTCGGCCAGATCCTTGAGCCAGTTGTCGAAAGTGGCCTTTTTCTGGGCTTCGCGCCGGGTCCGGCGCGGCGAGCCGGCGAACAGTTCGGTTTCGGTGATGAAGGCGAGTTTTTCCAGGGCGAAACCGGCCTGCAGCGGGCCGATACCGAGGGTGAGCCTGCTCTCGCCGTCCAGGAAGCCGGCCAGGTCGGCGCCGGTTTCCGGTTTCAGGCCGTGTTCCGCGAACATGGCAGCCAGGGTTTCGCGGCGCCCGGCCGTTTCGGCGACGAGCAGCGCGCGACCTTCGAAGCCGGCCAGGTAGGTTTTCAGGGCGCCGATCGGGTCGTCGCTGCGGCGGTCGACCGCGATATTGGGCAGTTTTCCGGCCGGGCTTTCGCTCTTGCCGGCAAATACCAGCCTGCCGTAGGATTTTGCCGCCGTAAAGAAAGCCTCGTCGGACAGGAACAATTCCTCGGGCGCCAGCAGCGGCCGGGTCCGGTCGCCCTGCAGCATGTTGTAGCGCGAGCGGGTATCGTTCCAGAAGGCGGCGATGGCGCCCGGCGCATCGCCGTGGGTGACGAACACGGCGTCCTTCGGCAGATAGTCGAAGATGCTGGCCATGGCATCGAAGAAGAGCGGCAGGTAATACTCGATGCCGGCGCTGGCGATGCCGGTGCTGATGTCCTTGTAGATGCCGGATTTTGCCGGATCGCCCTCGAAGCGCTCGCGAAAGGCCTGGCGGAAATGGGTGCGGCCCCTGTCGTCCATCGGGAATTCTCGGGCCGGCAGCAGGCGGATTTCCGCTACCGGGTAAACCGTGCGCTGGGTATCGACGTCGAACGTCTTGATGCTTTCGATCTCGTCGTCGAACAGGTCGAGCCGGTACGGCAATTGCGAACCCATCGGGAAGAGATCGATCAGCCCGCCGCGGATGGAGTATTCGCCGGGCGACACGACCTGCCCGACATGGGCGTAGCCGGCCAGGGTGACCTGGCTGCGGAACTTCTCGGCGTCGAGTTTTTGCCCCTTCCGGAATTCGAAGGTATAGGCCGCCATGAATTCCGGCGGGGCCAGGCGGTTGACGGCGGTCGAGGCCGGCACCAGGAGGATGTCTACCTGGCCCTGCAGGGTCGCCCACAGGGTGGCCAGGCGTTCGGAAACGAGATCCTGGTGTGGTGAAAAATGATCGTAGGGCAGGGTTTCCCAGTCCGGCAGCTGGCGAACGCGTAGATTCGGTGCGAACCAGGGAATCTCGTCGAGCAGGCGCTGGGTATCGGCCGCACTGGCGGTAACGACGGCGAGCAGCCTGCCCGTGTTGCGGCTGGCGATTTCGGCCAGGGCCAGGGCGTCGGATGAACCGGCCAGCAAAGGCAGGTCGATGCGGGCGCCGGGCCTGGGAAGAGCGGTGACGGGGAGCAGGTGGCTTGAGTGGGGCACTGGGGTGCGGTACGGCGAGGCGGGGCAGGAATTATAGCTTTTTCAAGCTGCCGCCTGCCTTGTTGTCGGCCAGAATTACCGGTTCCGGCGCCGAAAAAGACGTCGGCCGCGCACATGAATGCCCCACTGGCATAGCCGAGCGCCGTGATTCCCGTTGTCGGAACTTTTTCGATATGGCGAACGACGGATCGAAATCGATGGCGGCCCCTTCAGTCTTGGCATCAATGGCGCGGCGCGACTTTCCCTGCGCCCTTCGCGGCACCGGTGCTGCGGATTACGGGGCCTGGCTTAGGATGCCAGACGGGGCGCTACTTCCTCTTCCTCGCAGCGTCCGCTGGTATCGGTGAAATAACCGCAGAGGGGACATTTGAAGCCGGGCGGGCAGCTGTGTTCGCGGGCGCATTCGGCTTGTGTTTCGTCGGTCAGGACGAGTTCGCGGATGGCTTCGCAGCGGGCGATCGGAGCATCGAAGAAGGACATCATTGCCTCCTGATAAATGTATTGTATTTGTAGTTTAGCCCAAATTCCGCCAATTACCATGGAGAGCGAGGGCCGCGTCGCGCTCAGGCCGCCTGGTGCCGCAACAGCCATGTCACGATGCGTGCCGTCGGATCTTCGCCGTTCGCCATCGATTGCATGTCACGATCGCATCGCAGATGCGAGGCGGCTCGCCGATAGGCAGTCTGGCCGATGCTGTCGTCGGTATCGAACAGCATGAGCAGGGGGGCCGTCAGCAGATTGAGCGCCTGAATGCCGGCCCTGTCGATCAATCCGCCATGGCAAACCAGCGCCCTGACCTGTGTATCGCGCTGGGCGGCTGCGCGGACGATGGCCGGCGCGACATCGCCGGTGCCGAAAATGGCCAGGGGCAAGGCCTGCATGTCGCCGTCGTTGCGGATCAGGTCGAGTACGTCGATGAGACGCGAAGCGAGGCGCGGCACGTTCTGGGTGGCGTCGGGAAACTGCATTTCCTGCATGGAAAGCAATTCCATGGCGAAGGCGGCGTAACCGCAGTCCTCGAATTTGGCCGCAATCGCCCCGTCGGCCACGGAGTGGTGTGCGCGGGCGATCAGTAGCAGGCCGCGCGGAGCTTCGGGGGAGTCGAACTGGCCATGCAGCGAGCCATGCGGGGTCTGTAGCGTGATGTGACGGGTCATCGGGCGAGGCGGACGGGTATGCGGAAGGGACCGAAGGCCTTGCCTTCGTGGCCGAGCGCCTGGCCGAAACGGCCGGTCAGGGCGGTCTGACAGTAGGGGCAGCGGCCGTCGGCGCTGAGCTCGTAATGGCGTATATCGTACCAGTCGCGTACGATCAGGGCGGCACGGCAGTTCGGGCAGAAGGTGGTGCCGCCCTCGCTGTCATGGACGTTGCCGGTGAATACGTGATGCAGGCCGGCGTCGAGCGCGATGCCTCGGGCCCGGCTCAAGGCGGCCGGCGGTGTCGGTGGCAGGTCGCTCATTTTCCAGTCCGGATGGAAAGCCGAGAAATGC
>JAJXVG010000108.1 GCA_021782315.1 Pseudomonadota bacterium
ACCCGACAGCCAGGTCAACGACCACCTGTCTTATCGCCGCTACTCGTCAGTGTCAGGGTTTCCTCGTGTTGCGTCTGACCTGAACCGCCTGGATCGACCACCTGGGTGCGTAACCGGTAGACGCCGACAGGCACCTCGGGCGAAAGGAGGAAGCTGTAGGATTTTCCGGCCCACCCCTTGAAGCGATCCTGAAGAGGATCGCCGAGGTAGGGCTGGACCGTCACTTCGATTGCCTTCAGCTTCCTGCCGCCGTAATCGAAATCGACCGCCTGCATCTTTGCCGTATCAGCCAGCGCCAGGCGGATGCGCCGGCGGAAATAGTTTTCCCGGCCACCCAGGCGCTGCCGCATGTTGCGCACATCGGCTTCCAGGAAGTGGAGAATGACCGGGTTGCTCACCGCCTGGTCGACTTCGGGCAGATCTAGGCGGCGCTCGCCGTGCAGGTATTCGACCTGCGCAACCCGCCCGCGCCCGGCCTCCTGACGGATGGCGAGGACGGCCTCGTCGTCAACGTCCGGCTGGCCGGCCTCGACCTTGCGAAAAACGTAGCGCAGGCTGGTGCTGGCGGGAAGACTGGCGAGGTGCGGCGCGGCGAACACCTGCTGCTCGGCTGGCGAGATCGCCTCGGCAGCCGGCGCCGAAGACAAGCAGGCGGCGCTCAGCAGCAGGACGAGCAAGGAGGCGCACGCGGCGGACGGCAAGCTCATCGCGCCCCCGCCTGCCGTACCGCTTCGGTTGGCGCGGCACCCGACTCGGGCAGTAAAGGAACACCGTAATCATGCAGAATGGCTTCGATTTCGCCGCGCTTCCTGTCGATCAGCCCCTCGATCTGCTGCTTCCAGGCTTTTTCGCCATACCGAACACCCATTGCAATGGCATAGTTGAAGTGGATTCCCGGCTCCGAGGCGAGGCGCACCACCCGCAGGTCATCGCTTCCGGCACGATGGGCGAAATAGCCGCCGATCGGTCCCCAGACCACCGCCGCATCGATGCGGCCCTGGGCCAGTTCGCGTTCGACGATGTCGCTGGGATGCTCATCGGGGTCGGCGTTCATCATCCGGTAATAGACCGCCGAATCCGCCAGCTTGCGCTTTTCCAGCCAGGCGGCGCCGGGAGAGCGGTCGAAGACGCCGATTTTCAGGGCGGCCAGCCGTTCCGGCGAGAGGCCGAGGAAATCTGCCTCGCTGTTCACCCCTTTCAGCTTTTTGCCTGCCGGGAAAACCATCACGTAGGTCGAGCGGTAATAGGGTTTGGTCGTCATGACCTGATCGAATCCGGCCGGCACACCCATGACGATGTCGCAGGGATAATCGCTGCCCGGCAGCTTGTAGCGCAGGGTATTGCGGATGAAGCCGAGGCGCTGGGGAAAGCTGTAGGTCTCGAGCGGCAGGCCCAACTCGCGGGCGAACAGTGCGGCCAGCCTGTCCTCGAAGCCCTCGCCCCTGGCATTGGTAAAGGGCATGTTGTGAGGGGCCTTGCAGACCCTGAAGGCCTTGCGAACCGGCGTCTTCCCGGCATCGGACCAGGCCGCTCCGCCCCCCAGGGCAAGGGCTAGCGCCAGGCAAAGGTGGCGCATCACCGGCGGCCTTTGCGGCGCAATCTGATCGCCAACGCGACACATGGCCTTACCTCTTCATCTCGACCACCTTGGCGCGCGTGATGGCGCCGTCGGACCTGCCCTTGAGATAGGCGTAAAGCTGGTCGAGATGGGTCATGACCTTCTCGTTCGTCTTCCAGGCCGGCATTCCCTTCTCGACGCGGCCTTCGCTGACGACGGCCTTGAACTGGTCCTCGGTGAGCACCTTGAGGCTTTCGATCAGCGACGGGCCGACCATGCCTTCCTGATTGGGGCCGTGACAACGGTCGCAAGCGGCGGCACGCCATGTACGGAAGCCTTGCATGGTGTCGTTGTCCACTTTATAGCCCTCGACTACCGAGTAAAGGGGCTTGTCCTGGCTGATGGCGTTGGCCGACACCGTGGCGCTGGCAAAGACGCCGATCAGGGAAAGGATTAGCGTAGGCTGCAGCATGCATTGTCTCCTGTCGTGTGCCCTGACCCGCTACGGCTTTCGGCGCCGCAAGCTGGCGGGCATCTGGTGATAAACAGATGTTGTATTCCTGCCATGCATCCGGGAAACCGGGCGGCAAGCCGCCCGGACCCAGAAACCGGCCTTATTTGCCGGGAATGGCGAAGACGGTCAGGGAGCCGCCGAGCGCCGTGTACTTCTGCAGGTCGCGGTAGCCGCCCACCGCGCCGAGGCCGTCGTTGTCCTTCTCTAGACCAGCCGCCATGCCGATGCCGGCCCAGCCACCAATGCCCGAATAGACGCCGACGTACTGCTTGCCGCCATGCAGGTAGGTGAAGACGTTGCCGATGATGCCGGACGGCGTCTTGAACTTCCAAAGTTCCTTGCCGTCCTTCAGGCTGACAGCCTTCAGGTAGCCTTCCAGGGTACCGTAGAAGATCACATCGCCGGCAGTCGCCAGCGCACCGCTCCAGACCGAGAATTTCTCGGGTTTGGACCAGACGATCTTGCCCTTGCCGGCATCCCAGGCGATGAAGTTACCCATGCCGCCATGGCTGTTGAGAGCCGGGAACATGGCCAGGGTGGCGCCGACGTACGGCTGTCCGGCCGTGTAATCGATGGCGAACGGCTCGTAGTCCATGCAGACGTGGTTGGTCGGAACGTAGAACAGACCGGTCTTCGGATGGAAGGTGGCCGGTTGCTGGTCCTTGGACCCGAGAGCGGCCGGGCAGACCCCCTTGGTGTTCACATCCGGACCGTTCTTGTCGGTGGAATATTTCGCCACGACCTGCGGCCGACCGGTTTTCATGCCGACGTGGGTCGCCCAATTGACCGTCGGGTCGAACTTCTCTGCCACCAGGAGCGCACCGTTGGTACGATCCAGGGTGTAGCCGAAGCCGTTGCGGTCGAAGTGCACCAAAGCCTTGGTCTTCTTGCCCTTGACGTCGATGTCGGCGAGTATCATTTCGTTGATGCCGTCGAAGTCCCACTCGTCGTGCGGCGTCATCTGGTAGACCCACTTCACCTTGCCGTTGTTGATGTCGCGCGCCCAGATACTCATCGACCACTTGTTGTCGCCGGGACGCTGCGCGGGATTCCAGGTGGAGGGATTGCCGGTACCGTAGTAGACCAGACCGAGCGCCTTGTCGTAACTGAACCAGCCCCAGGTGGTGCCGCCGCCGATCTTCCACTGATCGGCCTTCCAGGTCTTCAGGGAAGAATCCTTGCCGACCGGCGCCAGCTTGCCATCGGTCCAGGTCATGGTTTTTTCCGGATCCATCAGCATTTCGGCGTCAGGACCGGTGCTGTAACCGCGCCAGACCTGCTTGCCGGTCTTGATGTCGTAGGCGGTGATGTAACCGCGAACGCCCCATTCGCCGCCGGAGATACCGGTGATGACCTTGTCTTCGAAGACATGCGGGGCGTTGGTGTTCACCGCGCCGAGCTTGGGATTGCCGTTGGTCACCGACCACACCACCTTGCCGCTTTTGGCATCCAGGGCCTCAAGCACGCTGTCGGCACGCTGCAGGAAGATCTTGCCGTCGCCGTAAGCGAGGCCGCGATTCACCGTGTCGCAACACATCTGGGAAGGCACCGAGCTGTCCTGTTTGGGTTCGTGCTTCCAGAGGATCTCCTGGGTCTTCAGGTCTACGGCGAAGACATTGTTGGGAAAGGGCGTATGGATGTACATCATGTCGCCGATCACCAGGGGTGACCCCTCGTGGCCGCGCAGCACGCCGGTGGAGAAGGTCCACGCGACCTGCAGCTTGTCGACGTTGCCGGCGGTGATCTGCTTGAGCGAGCTGTAGCGCTGGTTGTAGTTGTCCCCCGCCTGCATCGCCCAATTGCCCGAATTGGCCTGGGCCGTGTCAAGTGCCGCATCGGCGTGCGCCAACCCGACCGAGACGCAGACCAAGGTGGTCGCGAGAGAATATCTGAAGCGTTTTTCCATTCCTTTATCTCCTCTTGTAATACCCTTGCATATACCGGGTTGCGGCATCCACCGCCCTCCAGCCATACACCCGCCTTGACGACGGGCGTTCGCTCCTCGCCATGCCCCGGAACTTGTGGATCATGTGGGCTGAGTAATTTTTTATTGTTCCAGGCGGGCTAAACGCAAAGGGCGTGCCATCTGTGCGAGACGGCACCTTCGGCATGCGGGGCCATCCAGCCGAGCCTCCTGCTGCCCGAGCATCGAGCGCCAAGGCGGCACAATCGAGGTCTACTGCGGGGCAAACTTCGGCAACAGGCTGCCGCCCCCGGCGGGACGGACAGTGACACACTGCCCCGTGACACAGTGCTCCTCGCCAGCGCTTGAAGGCCTGCCGCCGCCCGGTTTGCCGGCGCCTTAGGCCGGCGATCCGCCGAGCGGACGGCGGAAAAAGCAGCGGCGCCTGACAAGCATGTACTTTGGCATGGATCGTGTATTGGAATATTCAAGAACGATGCGCCGGGTCGCGGCATCGTCATGCAAAAGACATTTACCCGGAACAGCGGTCGAGAAGACGGTCGTGCAAGGCGGAGGCAACCAACCAGGCTGTGCCACCCGCCGCCGCGGCAGCCTGCAGGTCAGCCTCGTTGCGGATGCCGCCGGCACCGACAAAGGCGACACAGGGAGCGCGGCGGCGTAGGGCCTCGAGAATCTCCAGGTCGGGACCGGCCGCACTGCCGACACGGTCCAGGGACATGACGATGACGCGATCCGGCCACCAGTCCGGATTGCTCCAGCAGCCGGCCGCATCGAGTGGCCGATCGCCTCGGCGGTCGAGGGAAAGGATTACGCGGGCCGGATCGTTCAGGCATTGCCGGGCGGCATCGGGAGAGGGGAGGGATTCACTGGCGAATACCGGTACCAGCCGATCGGCGGCCGCTCCCAGGCGCGCCGCCAGGACGGCAAAGTCCGCAGCCGTGCGAAAAGCGGCATCGATCCAGATCGATGTCGTCGGCAGCGCGGCCAGCAGCTCGACCAGCGCCGCCTCCTGAACGGCGCCGCCGGTCAGGGCATCGAGGTCGGCGAGATAGAGCGTATCGGCGGCCGTGTAGTCGAGTAGCGCATGGGCCACCGGCAGTGGCAGGCAGGATGAGCAGAGGGCGGAGTGCACCGGGCGATAGGTGCCTCGCTCGCCGCGGATGGCCCGGACCACTTGGCCGGCCATGAGATCGATGACAGGGATGATTTGCATGGCAGAGAAACAAAAAGTGTTGGTATACGAATGTATCAGTGCCGGGGGCTTGCCGGCCATCGCCGGGAACGGGGCGGCTGCCTCCCGTCTCCTGAGCCAGGGCGTGATGATGCGCAATGCGATGATCGCCGACCTGACTCGCCTGAAACATGTCCGGGTCGCCTGTGCGACCAGCAGTTCGGCTCCCCTGCCCCGCTATCTCGCCCATGTCCGCAGCATCGATACCAGCCGACTCGGCGCTGCGGAATTTCTCGGATGCGAGGCCGACGAGCATGACCGGGTGTGGGTGGTCGCCCCGGAGAGCGACGGCCTCCTCGGCCGGCTTGCCGAAGCGGTCGGCGACGCGCGCTGGCTCGGCTGCTCCCGGGACGCCATCCGGCTCGCCGGCTCGAAAACGGCAACCCGGGAATGCCTGGGTGGCGCAGGCATGCCGATACCTTATTCCTGGCGCCCGGGCGACCCCGAAGCAGGGAGCGGCCGCCGTTGGGTGGTCAAACCGGACGACGGGGCCGGTGGCGAAGCTGCCTATCTGCACCCCGATTTCGCTTCAGCCCGGCAGGATCTGCTGGCACGTCTCGAACGGGGTTTCGCCAGTACCGCCGAGGCCTGGATCGAAGGCGTTCCCCTCAGCCTCTCGCTGCTCTGCGCCGATGGCCGCGCCGAATTGCTGAGCATCAACCGTCAGCGTATCACCGTCCAAACGGGGCAGCCGGTAAGGTACTGCGGCGTCGAGATCGGTACTGAAGCGCTGGACAGCCCCACCGGCGGCATTCTCGCCGAGTTGGCGGAAGGCATCGCGACGGCCATGCCGGGACTGGCGGGCTACGTTGGCGTTGACCTCGTATGGCAGCCGAGCGATGGTCCGGTGGTCATCGAAATCAACCCGCGACTCACTTGCGCCTACGTCGGCCTGTCGGCTAGCCTCGGCCGCAACCTGGCGGGGGAAATCCTTCCGGCTCCGTATCAGGAAGCCTCGACCCATGCCCTGCGCTGACGGCAAGCCGCTGATCGGCTGGGATATCGGCGGCGCCCATGTCAAGGCCTGCCTTCTGGAAGGCGGCAAGGTCCGCGACGTGGCGCAATGGGCCGCGCCGCTGTGGCAAGGGCTGGCGCACCTCGATGCCGCCATCGCCTCCGCCGCCTGCCGCTGGTCCGAATTCGGGTCGGCCGGCCACGCCCTGACCATGACCGCCGAGATGATCGACCTCTTCCCGGACCGCGAAGCCGGCGTACTCGGCCTGAGCGCTCATCTCGCCAAGCGTCTCGGCCCAGAGCTTCGCTTCTTCGCAGGATCTGCGGAGTGGCCGACGGTGGAAACCTCCGCCGCGCACTGGCGCGGCATCGCCTCGGCCAACTGGCTGGCCACCGCCCACCTGGTCGCTGCCGGACTGCCCACCGCCCTCCTGATCGATATCGGCAGTACCACCACCGACCTAATCCCGATCGCCAACAGTCGGCCGTCTCCGCTTGGACACAGCGACGCCGACCGCCTGGCCTCGGGTGAACTGGTCTACCTCGGCGTAGTCCGCACTCCGCTGTGCGCCCTCACCCGCCGGATCGCCTTTGCCGGCCGCGAATTCAATGTCATGAACGAATTTTTTGCGACCACCGCCGACGTCTTCCGCCTGAGCGCCGAACTCGATCCAGTCTGCGATCAGCACCCGGCTGCCGACGGCGGCGACAAGAGCGCCGCGGCCAGTTGCCGGCGACTGGCGCGCATGATCGGCATGGACGCCCGCGACGCCGAGTTCGACGAATGGATTGGCTTCGCCGCCGGCTGGCGGCAGGTCATGATCGATGAAATCGCCAGCCACCTTGATCGGGTTGTCGAGGCAGCGGCGCTGCCCGCCACCCCGCCACTGGTCGCGGCCGGCTGCGGCGGTTTTCTGGTGCGGGAGTTGGCAATGCGCAGCAACCGACCCTGGCTTCCTTTCCACACCGTGGCGAATCTCGGCCCGGCCGCCGCTGGCTGGGCCGACACCTGCGCCCCGAGCGTCGCGGTGGCAATGCTATTCGAACGCTGGAGACAGACATGTGGGTAGTAAAAATCGGCGGCAGCCTCGCCAAGGATCCGGGGCTGATGAGTTGGCTGGACTTGATCGGATCCCTCGGCGGCGGCCGAGTGGTGATCGTCCCCGGCGGGTCAATCTACGCCGACAGCGCACGCAAGGCCCAGGCCGAATGGCGCTTCGACGACGTCGTCGCCCACAACATGGCTGTCCTCGGCATGGGGCAGTTCGCCTTCATGCTCCAGGGGCTCTGCCCGGATTTGGTGATGGCGGCCAACGAGCGTGAGTTGGAGCGTGCCGTTCACAGCGGCCGCGTCGCCCTCTGGATGCCCCTTGAATTACTGCGCCGCGAGGCGGATGAGCTGACCAACTGGGACGTCACTTCCGACAGTCTGGCGCTGTGGCTGGCCAATCGTCTCAACGCCGAGCGCCTGATCCTGGTGAAGTCCTGTCCGCTGCCGGACGACACCGACTTCGACGAACTGGCCGCCGCCGGCATCGTCGATCGCCGCTTCCCGGCCCTGGCCGCGGAAGCGGCCTACCCGGTCAATCTTCTGGAGCGCACCAAGTTGCCGCTGATGCGTGAACTGCTACTCGAATAGGCCGAAAAACGGACGCTCGAAGCGCCCGTTTCATCGGTCAATGCAAAGGCCGCTTATTGCAGCTCTTCCAGGCGAATACGCTTGACCTTGCCCTTCTGGGCGGACAAATCTTCAATCCTGGCAATGGCGGCATCGGCCGCGCTTTCCTTGCAGACGTGGGTGAGGATGATGATATCGGTCTCGCCTTCGCCCTCCTCCGGCTCACGCTGCAGCATGGCGTCGATCGAGATGCCCTGGTCGGCCAGAATACGGGTGATATCGGCGAGCACGCCCGGCTTGTCCTCGACGCGCAAACGAAGGTAGTAGCCGGTCTCGACCTCGCTCATCGGCAGAATCGGCAGACTGGACATGGCATCCGGCTGGAAGGCCAGGTGCGGCACGCGGTGGGCGGCATCGGCGGTAGCCAGGCGGGTGACGTCGACCAGGTCGGCAATGACGGCCGAGGCGGTCGGCTCGGCGCCGGCGCCCTTGCCGTAGTACAGCGTCGTGCCGACGGCGTCGCCCTTGACCATGACGGCATTCATCGCGCCTTCGACATTGGCCAGCAGGCGCTTGGCCGGGATCAGCGTCGGATGGACGCGCAACTCGATTCCATTTTCGCGACGCTTGGCGATGCCGAGCAGCTTGATGCGATAGCCGAGTTGTTCGGCATACCTGATATCGGAGGCTTCCAGTTGGGTAATCCCTTCGATGTAGGCCTTGTCGAACTGGACCGGAATGCCGTAGGCGATCGAAGCGATCAGCGTCGCCTTGTGGGCGGCGTCGACGCCCTCGATATCGAAGGTCGGATCGGCTTCGGCATAACCGAGGCGCTGCGCTTCCTTGAGCACGGCGTCGAACGAGAGCCCCTTGTCGCGCATTTCGGAGAGGATGAAATTGGTCGTGCCGTTGATGATGCCCGCCGCCCATTCGATGCGATTGGCGGTCAGGCCTTCGCGCAACGCCTTGATGATGGGAATGCCGCCGGCGACGGCCGCTTCGAAAGCGACCATGACGCCCTTTTGCTGGGCGGCCGTGAAGATCTCCGTGCCGTGCACGGCGAGCAGCGCCTTGTTGGCGGTGACGACGTGCTTGCCATTGGCGATGGACTGCATGACCACTTCCTTGGCCACGCCATAACCGCCGATCAGTTCGACGATGATGTCGATTTCCGGATCGTTGACCAGAGCAAAGGCGTCGTCGGTGACGCGAGCGGCGCCGCCGGTGATCTGCCTTGCCAACTCGACGTTTTTATCGGCCACGGCCGTGATGCGGATCGGACGGCCGGCGCGACGGGTGATTTCTTCCGCGTTGCGCTTGAGAACGGTCCAGGTGCCACCGCCGACGGTGCCGATGCCGATAAGGCCAACATTGATAGGATTCATTTTAGGATCGGGTTGCTCAGGAATTGGAAAGTGGAAAGGAGGAACTGGGGGCGGGCCGTTATCGAACGGCCGGGGCATCGGCGAAGGTCAATTGGTCCCGTGACGCTTGCGATAGCCTTCCAGGAAACGGGCGATGCGGGCGACGGCTTCGCGCAGATCGTCTTCATGCGGCAGGAAGACCAGGCGAAAATGGTCGGGGTGCGGCCAATTGAAGCCGCTTCCCTGGACCAGCAGGACCTTTTCCTCCTGCAGCAATTCGGAAATAAACTGCTGGTCGTTCTTGATCGGATAGATTTTCGGATCGAGCTTCGGGAACATGTACAGCGCCGCCTTCGGCTTGACGCAACTGACGCCGGGAATGGCGGTGATCAATTCATGGGCGATGTCGCGCTGGCGACGCAAACGGCCACCTTCCCTGATCAGGTCGTCGATGCTCTGGTAGCCGCCGAGCGCCGTCTGGATGCCGTGCTGCCCCGGCGCATTGGCGCACAGGCGCATCGAAGCCAGCATGTCGAGGCCCTCGATGTAGTCCCTGGCATGGCGCTTGTCGCCGGACACCACCAGCCAGCCGGCGCGATAGCCGCAGGAGCGGTAATTCTTGGACAGGCCGTTGAAGGTGATCATCAGTACGTCTTCAGCCAGCGAAGCGATCGAGGTGTGCTTGACGCCGTCGTAGAGCACCTTGTCATAGACCTCGTCGGCATAGATCGTCAGGTGATGTCGGCGGGCGATGTCGATGATTTCGTACAGAAGATCGTCCGGGTAAAGCGCGCCGGTCGGGTTGTTCGGGTTGATCAGCACGATCGCCTTGGTATGGGCGTTGATCTTGCTGCGCATGTCGTCGAGGTCGGGCAGCCAGCCCTTGCTCTCGTCGCACAGGTAATGCCTGGGCGTACCGCCGGAGAGGCTGATCGCCGCCGTCCACAAAGGGTAATCCGGGGCCGGGACGAGGACCTCATCGCCGGCATCGAGCAAGGCGTTCATCGCCATGACGATCAATTCGGAAACCCCGTTGCCGACGTAGATATCCTCCAGCGTCACCCCCTTGATACCCTTCTGCTGGGTGTAATGCATGATCGCCTTGCGTGCCGCGAAGATGCCCTTCGAATCCGTATAGCCGGCCGCGTTCGGCAGGTTGCGGATCATGTCCTGCTGGATTTCCTCGGGAGAATCGAAGCCGAAGGCGGCCAGATTGCCGATGTTCAGCTTGATGATCTTGTGACCTTCTTCCTCCATCTGCTTGGCCTTCTGCAACACGGGGCCGCGAATGTCGTAGCAGACGTTGGCGAGTTTGGCGGACTTCTTGAGGTGTTTCATGGGAATCTTCCGGCTTGGCGGCACATGACCCGTCGGGGTCAAAGGTATAATCCTACTTTAATCGTATGGTGCACCGCAATTTTGGCGGGCTTTTCGGAACGATCGCGCAGTGAAACTCCATATCAGCAACCCGGCCGGCCTCAATTTATTTACCGCCTACGGCGACGACTATGCCGCGGTCAATCACGAGAAATATCAAAAAAACATCATCCTGCTGCCGGAATCGATCGTTCCGGAATGGACCTCGGCCAAGGTGGACGCCCTGAGCGAAGCCGACATGCGGGTTTTGCTCGACCTCGGCACCGAGATCGTCCTGCTCGGCACCGGCAAGCGCCTGCGTTTTCCGCCGGCCGCCCTGCTCCGCCCCTTTGCGCCGGCCGGCATCGGGCTTGAAGTCATGGACCTGCAGGCCGCCTGCCGAACTTACAACATCCTCGCGGCCGAAGGCCGAAAGGTCGCCGCGGCGCTGCTCTTCGACTGATCGGGAGGACCGGCCCGGACGGGAGTGGCGGCGATTACTCCAGTTTTTTCAGGTACTCCTTGGTGAATACCTTGTCAGGCAATTCCCTGAGTTTCATCTCGCTGTAGTCGAGAATCGACTTCTCGCCGTTGCGCAAGGCATCCTCCATGACCAGGCGGGTCGGGCGAACCCGCCCGGCCATGGTCTGGAAGCTCTGGTAGCTGCATTTTTTCATCAGACGATTAGACAGCGAATAAAACTCGGCCTTCAGGGGCCAGGCCGTTTTCTCGTTGACCCAGTAGACGACGCGCTGATAGGTCACGCTGCGGTCGACAGCCGTGAGTTCCAGAACGTAGTAATTGTCACTGCCGATTTTCTCGGTGGACATGATTTTCGGATTGTAGTCGCCGGAAAAATTGGCGCGCGCCAGGTC
>JAJXVG010000109.1 GCA_021782315.1 Pseudomonadota bacterium
ATTCGAGCAGGCGCAGGCCGTAGGGCATGCCCGAGGCGCCGGTCAGGGCGAGGCAGATGGTCTTGGACATCAGGCGGTTTCCGAAGGCGCGGGTTCAGCCAGCAGTTTAGCCGCGATCAGGCCGTTGATGGTGCCGAAAACCAGGGCGGCGCCGGCAAACAGCGGGGTGAGCAGGAAAACGCCGTCGTGCGGAATCAGCCAGAGGCGGGCGAGCAGCAACTGGCCGCCGATATGGGCGAAGGCGGCGAGGATCGACAGGCTGACCGGTCCGAACCAGCGTGCCGGCAGATGGCGGGCGAGGCCGAGGGTGAGCAGGCTGAGCGTGGTGCCGGTCAGCGACAGGAAAAAACCCGGCGCCAGGAAATAGCCGAGCAGCAGGCTGCCGGCCAGCACCCGCAGGCCGCTGACCCAGACGGCCGTGCTCCATCCGTAACGGGCGAGGACGACGAGGGTGACGATGTTGGCCAGGCCCGGCTTGATACCGGGCAGGGGGGAGGGGACGGCGGCGTCGACCAGCGACAGGCCGACGGCGGCGGTGGCAAGCCAGGCGACGCGGTGGTCCTCGGCGCTTACGGTGAGTTCAATAACTGATCGAGTCATAGACCTTGGTCCGGCCGGCGATCTGAACGCTGACGCGATTGGGGGCGCAGATGGCGATTTCCCCGGGGCGCATCAGCCAGCCCTGCTTGACGCAATACTGGCGTGGACCGGGATCGGAGACAACGCGGGCCCGGCCGGGTTCGACGGCGATCAGCGTGATGCCGAGCGGCCCGCCGACGGCGAACTGTTTGCGGGCCTTGAGGTCGACTTCGGCGAAGACCCGCCCTTCCTGACGAATGATGGCGCGGTCGGCCAGACCGCCTTGCCAGAAGATCGGAATGCTGCTGCCGACGGCGGCGGCGCTGAGCAGGATGACCAGCCAGTCACCCGGCCGGATCAGCCTTAACCAGGGCATCAAGGCAGGCACCGCCCTTGCCCGAAAGTTCGCTCGGGGCGAAGACCCATGGTCAATCACCGGCCAGGGTACGGTGGCGAACGAGGACCCGGGCCTGGCTGGCGAACTCGCGGGCCAGCCATTCGGCTATGTAAACCGAGCGGTGCTGACCGCCGGTGCAGCCGATGGCGACCGTCAGGTAATTTCGGTTGTCGCGGATATAGCTGGGCAGCCAGGTGGCGACGAAGCGATGGATGTCGTCGCGCATCCGGCGAACCTCCTCTTCGGCTTCGAGAAAATCGATGACCGGCCGGTCCTTGCCGGTCAGACTGCGCAGATCGGGGTCGTAATGCGGATTGGGCAGGCAGCGGACGTCGAAAACGAGGTCGGCGTCGAGCGGGATGCCGTGCTTGAAGCCGAAGGATTCGAACATCAGGGTCAGGCCCTGGCCGGGTTCGGCTTCAATGAACTGGCGGATCCATTCGCGCAGGCCGCTGGCCTTCATGCCGCTGGTGTCGATGCGGTGGCCGAGGGTGGAAATCGGTTCGAGAAGGCGGTTTTCGGCACGGATGGCTTCGAGCAGGGTCTGCCCCGAGGTGGCCAGGGGATGGCGGCGGCGGGATTCCGAGTAGCGCTTGAGCAGCGTTTCCTCGTGCGAGAAAAGAAAAATGAAGGTGGCTTCGATGCCCACCAGCTTCAACTTTTCCAGTTTTTCCGGCATCAGGGCGATGCCGTGTCCGGAGCGGGCATCGATGGCGACGGCCAGTTTCTGGACGCCTTCATCCTTCATCATGCGGGCGAGCACGGTCAACATCACCACCGGCAGATTGTCTACGCAGTAATAGCCCGCGTCTTCGAGAAGATGCAGGGCGACGGACTTGCCGGAACCCGAGAGGCCGCTGATGAGAATGAGTTTCATGAGGATGGAGCATAATCAAGGCAGCGCCCGGTATCAACCGCGGCATAATAGAAAAAACAGGAGATGATCATGCCCCCGGCTCTTCCCTTGCTAGACCTGCCTTTCCTGGCCGAACTGACGGCGCTGCGCCGCGATATTCACGCCCACCCCGAACTGGCTTTCGACGAAAACCGGACCGCCGATATCGTTGCCCGCGAACTGCACAACTACGGCCTGGAAGTCCATCGCGGCATCGCCAAAACGGGGGTGGTCGGCGTCTTGCGCGCCGGAAGCTCACCGCGGATGATCGGCCTGCGTGCCGACATGGATGCCCTGCCGCTGGCCGAGATGAACGAATTTCCGCACCACTCGCGGCACCAGGGCAAGATGCACGCCTGCGGCCACGACGGTCACACCGCCATGCTGCTCGGGGCGGCCCGCCGTCTGGCGGAAAACCCCGATTTCGACGGTGTCGCCGTCTTCATTTTCCAGCCGGCCGAAGAATCCGAAGGCGGCGCTGCGGTGATGATCGAGGACGGTCTGTTCCGGCGGTTTCCGGTCGAAGCGGTGTTCGGGCTGCATAACTGGCCGGGCATCCCGGTCGGCGAAATGGCGGTCATGCCCGGGCCGGTGATGGCCGGCACCTGCGCCTTCGAGATTTTCGTACGCGGCCATGGCTGCCACGCGGCGATGCCGCACCAGGGCATCGACGCCATCGTCGCCGGGGCGCAACTGGTCCAGGCGCTGCAGACCGTGGTCAGTCGCACCCTGCATCCGTGCGAGTCGGCGGTGGTCAGCGTGACCCAATTCCATGCCGGCGAGGCCTGGAACATCATTCCGGAAGAGGTGCTGCTGCGCGGCACCATCCGCACCTTCAAACCGGAGGTGCAGGAATCGGTCGAGCGTGCCATCGAGCGTCTGTGCAACGGAATCGCCGCCGCCAACGGCGCCCAGATCAGCGTGCATTTCGACCATCGCTACCCGCCGACGGTCAATAGCCTTCCCGAGGCAAAATTCTGCCGGACCGTCGCTGCCGAGGTGTTCGGCAGCGAGCGAGTGCTCACCGACATTCTGCCGTCGATGGGGGCCGAGGACTTCGCCTACATGCTCAACGAGAAACCGGGCTGCTATGTCTGGCTCGGCAACGGACCGGGTACCGGCGGTTGCACCCTGCACAATCCGCACTACGATTTCAACGACGAATTGCTGGTGCTCGGCGCCAGCTACTGGGTCCGCCTGGTCCAGCGCTACCTGCCGGTGGCGGGACAGCCCTAGCCGAAGCAGGCAGATCAGGCGGCGACAATCATCCCGTCCCTGCGCTGCAGGGCGTTTACCAGCAATAGCTGGCGCTCGACACCAGCCGCCAGGGCGTCGCCGGAAAGATTCAGGAAGCGGGCATTGACGTCGACCGCGAAGGGCAGGCCGAGGACGAAGGCGGGAAATTCATCGCGCGGCAGTTGCCGCCTTTCCATCATGGCGAACGAGACGATGACCTTGATGGCGTGCCAGGCCAGCTGTTCGATATTGCTCTGAAAGTTGCCCAGGCGCCGGAAGGCGCGTTCCAGGGCGGCATCGACCATGGCGAAGGGGGCGCCGTGACCGGGAATGACGATGTCTATCGGCAGGCGCGCGATCATTTCCAGGGTGGCCCGCGTACTGGCCAGACCGTCGGCTTCGCCGAGCAATTCGGGGAAGATGACGCCGAAACCGTTCTCCCACAGGGCGTCGCCTGAAATCAGGATACGCTTCTCCGGGTTGTAGTAGGCCAGCGCCTCCATGTCGTGACCGGGAACGGCCAGCGCCTGCCAGACCAGGCCGCCCATGTCGATCTGGTCGCCGGCCTCGATCAGGCGGTCGTGCTGGAAACGGGCACTTTGCTGGCCGAGCGGAGAAAGGAGCAGGGCGTCCTTGTCCCAGTCGGCGATGGCGGCGTGCAAGCCGGCCGGGACCACGATTTCGCAGTCGAAAGCGGCTTTCAGCGCGGCATTGCCGCCGATGTGATCGGAGTGCGAGTGGGTGTTGATCAATCGCTCCAGCGGGCGTCCGGCCAGGGCGTGGTAGACCAGGTCGACGGTCTGTTCGGCATGGGTGACGTAGCCGCTGTCGATCAGCGTCGCCCGGTCGCCGTCGAGGCACAGGATGTTGTTGGCCGACAGCCAGCCGCGTTCGAGAACGAGCAGGCCGGGCGGAAGCTTGGGAGTCATGCCGGGCTGTCCGGATCGGACCTGTTGCCGGCGTCGTCTGCGACAACCGGCACGGCTGCCTCGGCCACGATGCCCGGCGTCGTGAGCGGTGGACGCCCGCAGCCGAGGCAGTAGCCGGAATCGGGGTCGGCCATGCAGATGCCGACGCACTGGTAGAGTTCTTCCTGCTTATCCATCTTGTCGCGTCCTGATTTCCGGTTTGGCATCCGGCGGTGGGCATTCGTGCCGCCTGGCGTCGATGTTGGTCAGAATCGCGGCTCGAGCGGCGTCGCTCAGTTGCGACCACGAGGCGATCTCTTCGATGGTGCGGAAGCAGCCCCGGCAGAGCTGGTTGACCGGGTCCATCTTGCAGATATGGCAGCAGGGCGAGGGCAGCATTCAGATCAACATGAAACGGCGTTGTTGGTCGCGGACCATGTTGACGGCCTCGAGCGCTTCGTCGCGGCTGATCCTGACCAGCGTGACCAGGTGCAGCCGCCGGTCGCGGGCGGTGAGTTCCGGGAAGCTCAGGGTGTGGATTTCCTGGCCGACATCGTCGCTGACGATGCCGAGTCGGTCGACCGTGATGCTGACCGGTGTCAGGTGCAGGGCGGGTTCGGGTGAATTGAGATAGTCGGCGAGGGTGGCGATGAGGTGTTCCGGCATCAGCGATGCGGCGGTCTGGCGCAACTTGGCATCGAGTTCGGCCAGGCGGCGGGTCCCGATCTCGCGTTCCCGGTCGCCCGCCTCGGTGCGCAGTCCGGCCAGCTGGGCGCGGGCGGTCGACAGGTCGCTGCGCAGGTCGTCGCGTTCCTGCTGCAGGGCCTGGACATGGGACTGGAAGGTCAGGAGCAGGCTTTCCAGCGCCTTGCAGCGCAGCCCGAGCCGTGTCGCGTCAAGCTCGCAGCTCGGCTCGATCAGGGTCTGGTTGGAGAAATAAAGGACGAGTTGCGGCACGTCGTTGCGGATGACGTCGCCTTGCTGCGCGATGCCGAGCTGTTTCTTCTGTTGCCGACGGGCCGCCAGCATGGCGTAGAAATAGGGGCTATCCCAACTGCTCGGCTGCTCGAGAAAATCGCGCACGGCCTCGCTGTGACCGAGCATCTGGTCGATATCGTCGGCAGTGGCGAAGAGGGCGTGCACCAGCGGGTCGCTGGCAAAGGCCTTGCGGTTGATATCGATCGGGCCGGGCAGGGAAGCGACCAGGCCGTCGCAGTAGCCGAGCGCGTGCCGGACCGGGCCGCTGAGGTGTTTTTCGAAACCGGGCGCGGCCTTGAGCATCGGGCTGACCAGGGCGGCCACCCGATCGAGCGCCTTGCGCACCGAAGGATCCGGTGGCGGAGGCGGTTTCAGCAAATCGGCGACAGCGGAAAAAAGGCTCACGCAGCGGTTTTCGCCCAGAGAGCCCGGCCGGCCTTGGCGCCGTTCGGGCGGTTGATGGCACCGGAAATCCAGTGGCCGATAGCTGCCAGTTTAGCCAGATCGATGCCGGTTTCAATACCCAAACCGTTCAACAGGTAGACGACGTCTTCCGTCGCCACGTTGCCGGAGGCGCCCTTGGCGTAGGGACAACCGCCGAGCCCGGCGATCGAGCTGTCGAATACGGAGAGGCCGAGTTGCAGCGAGGCGTAGATGTTGGCGACGGCCATCCCGTAGGTGTCGTGATAATGGCCGGCCAGCTTGCCGATGGGGATTTTCCGGCGACAGGCTTCGAGCAGGCGCTGGACGGAGTCGGGGGTGCCGACGCCGATGGTGTCGCCGAGCGATACTTCGTAGCAGCCCATGGCGAACAGGGCGGCGGCGACGTCGGCCGCCTGTTCAGGCGCGACGGCGCCTTCGTAGGGACAGCCGACGACGCAGGAAACATAGCCGCGGACCGGGATTTCCAGTGCCGAAGCGGCCGAAATCACCGGTTCGAAGCGCTTCAGGCTTTCGGCAATCGAACAGTTGATGTTCTTGCGTGAAAAGGATTCGGAGGCGGCCGCGAAAATGGCGACTTCGGCGGCTCCCGCCTCGATTGCCGCGTCAAAACCCTGCAGGTTGGGGACGAGGACCGGGTAAGCCGTGGCCGACTGCCGCCGGATGCCGCGCATGACCGCCGCGTTGTCGCCCATCTGCGGCACCCACTTCGGCGAGACGAAGGCGGTCGCCTCGATGACGCGCAGGCCGGCCTCGGCCAGGCGATCGATCAGCTCGATCTTGACCGCGCTGGGAACGACCCCGGCTTCGTTCTGCAAGCCGTCGCGGGGGCCGACTTCGACAATTTTGACTGTGGACGGAAGGGTCATGGCTGGCCTCGCTAGTTGCAGCACTACACTAACAATTGTTCTCGAATTCGACCAGCGCCGCACCGTCGGCGACCTGCTCGCCGGCCGCGTAGCAGAAGGTCTTGACGATGCCGGCGGCGGGCGCGGTGATGGTGTGTTCCATTTTCATCGCTTCGAGGATGAGCAGGGGCGTGCCCTTGTCCACCTTCCGGCCGGCCGGGACGAGGAGGGCGACGACCTTGCCGGGCATCGGCGCGGTCAGGCCGCCGCCGTGGCTGTCGCCGGCGTCGACGCGATGCAGCGGGTCGTCGCGCAGCAACGTGTAGGTGCTGCCCTGGAGAAATACGCTGCGCTTATCGTCGACCGCGACGAGGCCGGCGATCAGGCGGCGGTCGTCGAGTTCGACGGCGAAGCGGTCGCCCTCCAGTTTCCTGCCGCGGGCCTGGGTGGTCTGGCCGTTCAGCGTGATCAGCCACTGCTCGCCCCGGTAGCGGACATGCGCGTCGACCAGGGTTTCGCCGTCCCGGAAACTGATGGTGCGGGCGGCGGAGAGATTCATGCGCCAGCCGTCGCGGGCATGCCAGGGCGACCAGGGATCGCCGCTGCGCCGGGCCGCCTGCTTCGCGTCGTGCTCTTCCCAGAGCAGTTCGCCGACGGTGGCGACAAGCAGGGTGTCGCGCGGCACCGCCTGGCTGGCGGGAAAGAGGAAATCCTTCTGGCTTTCGATCAAGCCGGTGTCGAGATCGGCGCCGGCGAAGGCCGGGCAGGCGACGAGGCGGGACAGGAAGCCGATGTTGGTGGTCAGGCCGGCCACCCGGTAGTCGGCCAGTGCCTTGCGCATGCGGGCCAGGGCGGCATCGCGCGAGTCGTCCCAGACGATGAGCTTGGCGATCATCGGGTCGTAGTAAGGCGTGATTTCGTCGCCTTCCTCGACACCGGTATCGACGCGGACGTTGAGGCTTTCGGCCGGCGGCGCCAGGCGGATCAGGCGGCCGGTCGCCGGCAGAAAGCCCTTGTCGGCGTCCTCGGCGTAGATGCGCGCTTCCAGCGCATGGCCGCGAATCTGCAACTGCTCCTGGGCCAGCGGCAAAGGCTGGCCGGCGGCGACGCGCAATTGCCATTCGACCAGGTCCTGGCCGGTGATCATTTCGGTCACCGGGTGCTCGACCTGCAAGCGGGTGTTCATTTCCATGAAATAGAACGAACCGTCCTGGTTGGCGATGAATTCGACCGTGCCGGCGCCGACGTAGCCGACGGCCCGGGCGGCGGCGACCGCCGCCTGGCCCATGGCGCGCCGCCGTTCCGCCGTCATGCCGGGGGCAGGGGCTTCTTCGAGCACCTTCTGGTGGCGGCGCTGCACCGAGCAGTCGCGCTCAAAGAGGTAGACGCAGTTGCCCTGGCTGTCGGCAAATACCTGGATTTCAATGTGGCGCGGCCGGGTGATGTATTTTTCGACGAGCACGTGCTCGTTGCCGAAGCTGGAGGCCGCCTCGCGCTTGCAGGAGGCGAGCGCATCGAGAAAATCCCCGCTGGCGGCGACCAGGCGCATGCCCTTGCCGCCGCCGCCCGCCGCCGCCTTGATCAGCACCGGGTAACCGATGGCGTCGGCCTCGCGGTGGAGCAGGGCGGGGGACTGATCGTCGCCGTGATAACCGGGAGTGAGCGGCACAGCGGCCTGGCCCATCAGTTTCTTTGCTTCCGATTTCGAACCCATGGCGCGAATGGCCGCGGCCGGCGGACCGATGAAGCTGATGCCGGCGGCGGCGCAGGCTTCGGCAAAATCGGCGTTTTCCGACAGGAAGCCGTAACCGGGATGGACGGCCTGGGCCCCGGTCCGCCTGGCGGCATCGAGAATCTTGTCGGCCACCAGGTAGGACTCGCGGGCCGCGGCCGGACCGAGCAGGACGGCCTCGTCGGCGAGACGGACGTGGCGGGCGTTGGCATCGGCCTCGGAATAAACGGCGACGGTGCGGATGCCCATGCGGCGAGCGGTCTTGATGACGCGGCAGGCGATCTCTCCGCGGTTGGCGATCAGGATCTTGTTGAACATGGCCTATTTTCCAATCCAGGCAGGTGAACGTTTGTCGAGGAAGGCGGCGATGCCTTCGCGGGCTTCGGGCGTGGCGCGCAGGTGGGCGATACGATGGGCGGTGTCCTCGACGATGTGGTCGTTGATCGACTGCTTGTCGACGGCGCGGATCAGGTCCTTGGCCGCCGCCTGCGCCAGCGGGCCGCCCTGGAGCAGGGCGTCGACGATTTCCTGGACCTTGGCGTCGAGTTGTTCCGGCTCGACCGTTTCGTGGACGAGTCCGATTTCGCGGGCGCGGTCGGCGGCGATGCGTTCGGCCGACTGGAAATAGCGGTAGGCCTGGCGGGCGCCGATGGCGCGCAGCACATAGGGCGAAATGGCCGAGGGAATGATGCCGAACCTGACTTCCGAGGTGGCGAAGACCGCCTTGGTCGAGGCGACGGCGATGTCGCAGGCGGCGGCCAGGCCCATGCCGCCGCCGAGGGCGGCGCCCTGGATGCGGGCGATGGTCGGTTTTTTCATTTCGGCCAGGGTGCGCAGCATCCCGGCCAGGGCGCGGGCGTCGTTCAGATTGTCGCCCAGGCCGTTGTTGGCGGCGCGTTTCATCCAGTTGAGGTCGGCCCCGGCCGAAAAGCTCTTGCCTCGCCCGGCGAGGACGACGACGCGCAGGTCGGCATCGTCGTCGAGGGCGATGCAGGCGGCGGTCAGTTCGGCGATCAGGGTTTCGTCGAAGGCATTGTGGAGATCGGGGCGGTTCATCCACAGCGTGGCGATCGGGCCGTTCAGTTCGATTTGCAGGGCTTGGAAGGGCATGGTGGTGGTTGTCTCGTTATCTTTTGATGGTTGTCTTTGTTTTAGCTTGGCCCAAGGTTATCGCAAAGCGCCAGGCGCTCATTCAGCGGAAAACCCGGAAAATAATCTTCTCCCTCCAATTGATCGCAACAGTCATCACCGCGAACAATGGCAAACCAAGCCCCGCCTCTTGGGCCCCGTGCGGAGCGTCGAGCAACGGAGTAGGGCCGGGGGCAAGGCGGAACCCCAAGCCAATTAGCAGAAAAACACCAATTCACCGAATCACATCCGGAAAATGCCAAACCGCGTTTCCTCAGCCGGCGCATTCATCGAAGCCGACAGCCCCAGGCCCAGCACCCGCCGCGTATCGGCCGGATCAATAATCCCGTCATCCCACAGCCGCGCCGAGGCGTAATACGGATGCCCCTGCGTCTCGTACTGCTCACGAATCGGCGCCTTGAAAGCCGCCTCTTCCTCGGCCGACCAAGTCTTGCCCGCAGCTTCGATGCCATCGCGTTTGACCGTCGCCAGCACGCCGGCCGCCTGTTCGCCGCCCATCACCGAGATGCGGGCGTTTGGCCACATCCACAGGAAGCGCGGCGAATAGGCGCGGCCGCACATGCCGTAGTTGCCGGCGCCGAAACTGCCGCCGATGACGACGGTGAATTTCGGCACCCGGGCGGTGGCGACGGCGGTGACCATCTTGGCGCCGTCGCGGGCGATGCCGCCGTTTTCGTACTTGCGGCCGACCATGAAGCCGGTGATGTTCTGCAGGAAGACCAGCGGTATGCCGCGCTGGGCGCAGAGTTCGATGAAGTGGGCGCCTTTCAGGGCCGATTCGCTGAACAGGATGCCGTTGTTGGCGACGATGCCGACCGGGTAGCCGTGGATGCGCGCAAAGCCGCAGACCAGGGTTGTGCCGTAGCGCGCCTTGAATTCGTCGAAATCCGAGCCGTCCACGATGCGGGCGATGATTTCGCGGACGTCGAAGGGTTTCTTGCTGTCGGTCGGAATGACGCCGTACAGTTCTTCGGCGGCATAGGCCGGGTCGGCCGGTGCGCTCAGGGTGACCGGCGGCTGCTTCTGCCAGTTGAGGTCCTTGACGATGCGCCGGGCGATGGCCAGCGCGTGGGCGTCGTTCTCGGCCAGGTGGTCGACCACGCCTGAAATCCGCGTATGGACGTCGGCGCCGCCGAGGTCTTCGGCCGAGACGATCTCGCCGGTCGCCGCCTTGACCAGCGGCGGGCCGCCGAGAAAGATGGTGCCCTGGTTCTTGACGATGATCGACTCGTCGCACATGGCCGGCACGTAGGCACCGCCGGCGGTGCATGAACCCATGACGGCGGCGATCTGCGGAATGCCCCGGGCCGAGAGATTGGCCTGGTTGAAGAAGATGCGGCCGAAATGCTCCTTGTCGGGAAAGACCTCGTCCTGCATGGGCAGGAAGGCGCCGCCGGAATCGACCAGGTAGACGCAGGGCAGGCGGTTCTCCAGGGCGATTTCCTGGGCCCGCAGGTGTTTCTTGACGGTCAGCGGGTAATAGGTGCCGCCCTTGACCGTCGCGTCGTTGGCGACAACCATGCATTCGATGCCATGGACGCGGCCGATGCCGGCGATCACCGAGGCGGCCGGCACGTCGCCGCCATACATCCCGTAGGCGGCGAACTGGCCGATTTCAAGAAAGGGCGTGCCGGGGTCGAGCAGGCCGCTGACCCGCTCGCGCGGAAGCAGCTTGCCGCGGGCGAGATGTTTCTGGCGCGCGGCTTCCGGGCCGCCGAGGGCGATCTTGTCGACC
>JAJXVG010000110.1 GCA_021782315.1 Pseudomonadota bacterium
CTTGCCAGCCTCGATCTTGGAAAAATCGAGAACATCGTTGAGGATCCCCAGCAGGGAACGCGCCGCAGCGTGAATCTTCGAGACATAATCGTGCTGTCGCGGCGACAGGCCGGACTTGAGTGCGAGATAGGCCATGCCGAGAATGGCGTTCATCGGCGTGCGAATTTCGTGGCTCATATTGGCCAGGAAAATCGATTTCGCATCGGCCGCCACTTCGGCCTTCGCCCGCGCCTGGCGCAAGGCCCGCTGGACCAGTTCGCGCTGCTCGATATCCGCTTCGATCGCCGCCGCCATGCTGTTGATGGTGGACGCCAGCACCTCCACCTCCTCGACGCCCTTCAGGTCGACCACGCGCTCGTTGAAGGACTTTTCGGCCAACGCGGTAGCCGTCCTGTGCAGGGCGGTCAGCGGCGCCAGCAAGTGTTTTTTCAGGTAGCCATAGCACAGGAGCAGAACGACCCCGGCCGCCAGGAGCAGCAGCAATGCCGCGACAATCCAGCGATGCAGCAGTTCGCTGGCTCGCGTCAGCTCCCTGGTCGTCCGCTGGTCGACCAGGTCGGTCAGTTGCTCGACCGCCATGGCGAGATCCGAACGTAACTTCAAATAATGGGGATCGTGCAGGGTGGCATTGGCGAAAGCGGGCTGCGCCGCAGTCTCGGAGACGAATTCCTGCCGCCTGGGGTCATATAGCCCCTGGGTCGCGGCAAAGGCTATTTGCTCGACCTGTTTCATCTGGTCGGAAATCTGGAAAATTCGCCTGAGGACACCCTGCTCGACGGAATCGAAACCCAGCCGGCTGGTCCGCTCGACGAGAGACACCCCCGGCCTGGCAGGCGGTTGCACATAGGGTGTCGCGCCGCCGATCACCTGTTCCCAGTAGGTATCCGACACGCCGTCCGGAGGCGGTTTGACGCCCTCGCGTATGCTCAGGATATCGTAGTAATAAATGAGGAAACGCGGGTTGGCCGTACTGACGTAGGAACTGACCAGTCGGCTCAACAAATCGACCTCGTGGCGTACCGCATTCATCAGCACCATGGACTCCTGGCGATGCCTGGCCGCTTCATAAGCCTCGTTATAGGCTGCCAGGGCACCGAGAATGACGGCACCGATCAAGGCCAGAACCCCGGCAAATGCCATCAATACGCTAAGAAACGCCTTTCGCAGATTCATCCGCCGCTACGCAAAAAGGGCCGGCCGTGCTCGCCTCGATTCCGGGAAGCGAAAACGATCGAAATTGCCCTTGGAGCGCCCCTCCTGCCTGTAGATTTATGTGTTTTGAATCATATGTCAATTTTGTGCGTTTCAGCCCATTCGATTCGGCATTCTTATAGACATAGATTGGTCAAAATGGCCCGATCGTTCAGAATAGGGAAAATTTTGCCAAGCCCCCCCATGGACAACCTGATCAAGGACACCGCAACGCTGGAGCTCTTCTGCTGGCTTGAACCTGGCGCCGATCTGCCGGGCTGGGACATCCTCAAGGGCAGTCCGTTCGGCGCCACGCTGGCCGCCCCCGAAGGCGGGGCGCCCACGCCGGGCGACCAGTTGCTGTCGGTGCAAAACTATTTTGCCGAATACCATCTGGAATATTTCCGGCAACGCCGCTACAACCATTTCCCGAGCCGGCTGCACGCCATGCTGCAATTCGCCACCCGTACCGACGCGATGACATTCCGCCACAAGCACCCGCAGCGGGTTTTCGGCAAGGATCTCGTCTGCGCCAAAACCGCCGGGGCTTACATCTGCTCCTTTCACGATGCCAGCTGGCTCGACTACCTGCGCCTGCCGCACAGCCTTTCGCTCAGCGCCCTGGACGAAGTCGCGGAACATTACTGGTCGGGACGCACGGTCGAGGAAATCGGCCTGACCTTCATGAACGAACCCTGGCAGGAGCCGCCGGTCATCGAGGCGCTCTACCAGGGCACCCTCGAGACCGCCCCAAGCCATGCCCAATCCGGTTGGCTACCCGGCTTTCGATAGGACACATCATGCGCCGCCTTGCCATCATCGCCGTCATCCTTGCCGCTCTCGGCCTGGCTGTTTTCTGGCTCACACGCCCCAAGCCGATCCCGGTCGTTCTCCAGGAAGTGAAGGCAGGCAAGGTCGAAGCGACCCTGGCCAACACCCGGGCCGGCACCGTCGAAGCCTGCCAGCGCACCAAGCTGTCCACCATCATCGGCGGCCGCATCGAATACCTGGGGGTCAAGGAAGGCGACAGGGTCAGCAAGGGGCAACTGCTGCTCAAGCTATGGAACGACGACCAGCGGGCCAACATCGCCCTGGCCCGGGCCCAGATCGCGTTGAGCGCCAAGCGCGTCGAAGAGGCCTGCATAGCCGCCGACAATGCCGAGAAGGAGGCCGTCAGACAAGGGGTGTTGCGCGCCCGGGGCTTCGTCTCCCCGAGCAAGGAAGAGGCGGCGCGCACCGACGCCGAGGTTCGACGCGCCGCTTGCAACACCGCCAAGGCCGACGTCGCCCAGGCCGAGGCCAAGCTTGAGGCGACCCGCGTCGAGCAGGGCCGCGTCGCCCTCTACGCCCCCTTCGCCGGCACCATCGCCAAGATCGTCGGCGAACTGGGCGAATACTCGACCCCGTCGCCGCCCGGCGTGCCGACGCCGCCGGCCATCGATCTGATCGACGACTCCTGCCTCTACGTCAAGGCGCCGATGGACGAAGTCGACGCGCCGAAAATCGAGGCCGGCCAGACCGTCCGCATCACGCTCGACGCCTTGCCCGGCAAGCTGCTGCCCGGCAAGGTCCGGCGCGTCGCCCCCTACGTTTCCGCTGTCGAAAAACAGGCGCGCACGGTCGATATCGAAGTCGATTTCGACCGGCCGGCCGAAGCGGGCAGGCTGCTGGTCGGCTACAGCGCCGACGTCGAGATCGTTCTTGCGGCGCACGACAATGTCTTGCGCATACCGACCGCCGCCATCCAGGAGGGCGGCAAGGTGCTGCGCTTCGGCGCCGCCAGCGGCAGCCTGGAAGAACGCACGATCAAGGCCGGCCTGGCCAACTGGGAATACACCGAGGTGCTCTCTGGCCTGGAGGCCGGCGACCGCATCGTCACCTCGCTCGACCGGGAAGGCGTCAAGGCCGGCGCCAAGGCGATTGCCGACGAAAAAGCCGGGGCGAAGTAGGCCCATGCCGCTGATCGAACTCGCCGCCATCGAGCGCCGTTTCCTGCTCGGCGACACCACGGTCAGGGCGCTGACCGGACTGGACCTGCGGATAGACGCGGGCGAATACGTCGCCGTCATGGGGCCGTCCGGCTCCGGCAAATCGACCCTGCTCAACCTGCTCGGCCTGCTCGACCGGCCGAACGAGGGCAGCTATCGCCTCGAAGGCCGCGACGTCACCACCCTCTCGCCGGACGAGTTGGCAGGCGTGCGCAGCAGGCGCATCGGCTTCGTTTTCCAGAGCTTCCACCTGGTCCCGCGCCTGAGCGCCGCCGAGAACATCGCCCTGCCGATGACCCTGGCCGGCATTCCCCTGCCCGAACGCCGGCAACGGGTGGCCCGGGCACTGCAGGACTTCGGCCTCGCCAACCGCGCCGACCACAAGCCCGACCAGCTCTCCGGCGGCCAGCGTCAGCGCGTCGCCATCGCCCGCGCCACGATCATGCAGCCGGCGCTTATCCTGGCCGACGAACCGACCGGCAATCTCGACCGCCACACCGGCGACGAGGTGGTCAATCTGCTCGAAACGCTCAATGCCGGCGGCGTCACCCTGATCGTCGTCACCCACGACCAGGGCATGGGCGCCCGCGCCCGGCGCCAACTGGTCATGGAAGACGGACACCTGCAATACGACAGCGGGCAGAACGCCCATGCGCGCCGCTGACATCCTCCGTTTCGCCAGGGATGCCGCGGCAGGCTATCCGATGCGCACCAGCCTGTCGGTGCTCGCCATGTCGATCGGCGTCGCCGCCGTCGTCGTCCTGACCGCGCTGGGCGACGGGGCGCGGCGCTATGTCGTCGGTCAGTTCTCGTCGCTCGGCACCAACCTGGTCATCGTGCTGCCCGGCCGCTCGGGGACCGGCGGCTTCAACCCGGCCAACGCCATCACCTCGACGCCACGCGACCTGACCGTCGACGACGCCGCCAGCCTGCGCCGCCTGCCCGGCGCCCGCCGTATCGCGCCGCTCGCCGTCGGCACCTCGGAAATCAGCTATGGCGGCAAGCTGCGCGAAGTCATGGTGGCCGGGGCAACGGCCGAATTCATTCCCATCCGCAATTTCGAACTCGCCCAGGGACTGGGTCTGCCGGACGAAGACTGGAATCGCGGCTCGCCGGTCGCCGTTATCGGCGCCAAGATCCACGAGGAATTATTCGGCAACGCCCCGGCCATCGGGCGACTGGTCCGCGTCGGCGACCGCCGGCTGCGCGTCGTCGGCGTCCTCAAACCGATCGGCCAGGGGCTGGGCATGAATACCGACGAACTGGTCATCATCCCGGTCTCGCTGGCCCAGGCCATGTTCGACTCGAACACCCTGTTCCGCATCATGATCGAAGCCAGCAGCCGCGAGGCCATCCCCGCCACCAAGGAGCAGGTGACGGCCATGCTCAAGCAGCGCCACCGCGGCGAGGAGGACGTCACGGTCATCACCCAGGACGCCGTGCTGGCCACCTTCGACAAGTTGCTCGGCGCACTGACTCTCGGTGTCGCCGGCATCGCCGCGATCAGCCTGGCCGTCGCCGGCATCCTGGTCATGAACGTCATGCTCGTCGCCGTCACCCAGCGTACCGGTGAAATCGGCCTGCTCAAGGCGCTCGGCGCCTCCGCCCGAACCATCCGCCTGGCCTTCCTGGCCGAAGCGGCCATGCTCTCCGCCGTCGGCGCCCTGCTCGGCTACCTGCTCGGCCAGCTCGGCGCCTTCGCGCTGCGCCAGTTCTTCCCGGTCTTCCCCGCCTATCCGCCCGACTGGGCGGTGATCGCCGCCCTCGGGACGGCGCTCGCCACCGGCCTGCTCTTCGGTGTCATGCCGGCCCGCCGCGCCGCCCGCCTCGACCCGGTACAAGCCCTGATGAAGCGCTGACATGCAGTGGACCGACGCCCTCCAACTCGCCATCCGCGCCGTCACCGCGCAACGCCTGCGCAGTTTCCTGACCCTGCTCGGCATCGCTGTCGGCATCGCCGCCGTCATCCTGCTCACTTCGATCGGCGAAGGCATCCACCGCTTCGTGCTCGGTGAATTCACCCAGTTCGGCACCAATAACATCACCATCGTCCCGGGCCGGACGAAAACCGGCGGCACCCCGAGCGGCCTGCCGTCCAGCGCCCGCCCCCTGTCCCTGGACGACGCCCGCTCGCTGGAGCGCCTGCCGCATGTCGTCGCCGTCACGCCCAATGTGCGCGGCAATGCCGAAATCGCCGGCAACGGCCGAACCCGCCGGACCCTGGTTTACGGCATGAATTCACGCTCGACCATCGTTTTCCGGTCCACCGTGCAGAGCGGCCAGTTCCTGCCCAGTGACGACGAAGGCAGCGCCCGCGCCTTCGTCGTCCTCGGCGCCAAGCTGAAAACAGAACTTTTCGGCGGCGACAATCCGCTCGGCCAGCGCGTGCGCATCGGCGGCCTGCATTTTCGCGTCATCGGCGTCATGGCCCCCAAGGGCCAGTTTCTCGGCATCGACCTCGACGACACCGCCTTCATCCCGCCCGGCCGCGCCCAGGAACTGTTCAACCGAGAGGGCGTGGACGAAATCGACATCGCCGCCGAGGAAGGCGTCCCCTCCGCGCTCGTCGCCGCCCGCCTCAAGGCCCGCCTGATCGAACGCCACGGCCGCGAGGACTTCACCATCGTGACCCAGGAGGAAATGCTGAAGACCCTGTCCAACATCCTCGACGTGCTGACCATGGCGGTCGGCGCGCTGGGCGGAATTTCGCTGCTGGTCGGCGGAGTCGGCATCGTCACCATCATGACCATCGCGGTCAGCGAACGCACCGGCGAAATCGGGCTGCTCGTCGCCCTCGGTGCCCCCCGGCGCACCATCCTCGCCCTCTTCCTCGGCGAAGCCGTCGCCCTCTCCGCCCTCGGCGGCCTGTTCGGACTGGCCCTCGGTTTCGGCCTGGCCCGCCTGATCCTCCTGACCCTGCCCGCCCTGCCGGTGCACACGCCGCTCAGCTTCGTCGTGCTGGCCGAAGTCATCGCCATCGCCATCGGCCTCGCCGCCGGCGTCCTGCCCGCCCGCAAGGCGGCCCGGCTCGACCCGGTCGAAGCCCTGCGGGCCGAATAGCGCCGCCGGGCTGGCCGCCGAATGGCGGTAAGGCGCAGCCGACCGCGTCGCCACAATTCCCCCGGGGCGGAGGCTCTACCATACGCCGACGTATGCTAGAGTTCCGATCCCAAGCTCAACAAACCACGCAAGGAGTTACGCCATGGCGTATCACATCGACCAGCTCCAACCCGGCATGTCGGCCAGCACGTCCAAGACCGTCACCGAAGCCGACATCATCCTGTTCGCCGGCATCTCGACCGACGTCAACCCGGCCCACCTCGACGAGGAATACGCCAAGACCACCATGTTCGGCGGCCGCATCGCCCACGGCATGCTGTCGGCCGGCTTCATTTCCGCCGTCCTCGCCAACAAGCTGCCCGGCGCCGGCACCATCTACCTGTCGCAGACGCTGAAATTCAAGGCCCCGGTTCGCCCGGGCGACACCGTCACCGCCACCGTCACCGTCCGCGAAGTCAACGTCGCCAAGAACCGCGTCGTGCTCGACACCGTGTGCACCGTCGCCGGCAAGACCGTGATCGAAGGCGAATGCCAGATGATGCCGCCCGTCCGCGCCGCGGCCACCACCGGCACCGCCTGATTCCGGCTCGCCGGTCAAAAAAAAGCCGGCCCGGTCAACAACCGGCCGGCTTTTTTATTTTTCCCCGGGGCAAGCGGGGAAAACAGGCCCGATCAAAAAGACTCGTCCGCCCTCAGGAAGCGCCACTGGCCGATTTCCAGTTCCCCCAGCTTGACGCGCCCGATGCGTACCCGCTTCAAGCCGGTGACGCGCAGGCCGACCAGTTCGCACATGCGGCGAATCTGGCGTTTCTTGCCTTCCTTCAGGATGAAGTGCAGCTGGTCCTCGTTCAACTGCTTGACCCGCGCCGGTTTCAGCGCCTGACCGTCGAGTTCCAGGCCGTGATTGAGCAATTGCAGGCCGCCCTTGATCATCTCGCCGGCCACCCGCACCAGATACTCCTTCTCGACCTGGCTGTCGTCGCCGATCAGCTTCCTGGCGACCCGGCCGTCCTGCGTCAACACCAACAGACCAGTCGAATCGATGTCCAGCCGGCCGGATGGCGCCAGGCTGCGCAACATCCAGGGCTTGAATTCGGGATCGCCCGACTGGCGCAGTTGATTGTCCGGCGTGATCAGCGTGATCGCCGGCGTAAAGCCCGGTTCCGGCTGCCCGGAAACGTAGCCGACCGGCTTGTTGAGCAGCACCGTGACCTGCTTGGCCTGATCGAACTTGGCCTCTTTCGAGATCGCCACCTCGGCATTCGGATCGATACGCGACCCCAGTTCGCTGACCCGCTCGCCATCGACGAAGACCCAGCCGCGCTCGATCCAGAGGTCGGCCTCGCGCCGCGAACACATGCCGCGTTCCGACATCACCTTGGACAGACGCACGCCTTCCGGCGGCGGGCCTTCGCGAACGACCGGCGGATTGGACGTCGGCCTGGCGGGACGCTCGGCACGCTCCGCCGCGGCCGGCCACGCCGCTTCGACGGCCGGAACCGCCGGCGCCACCTTCGGGGCGTACGGCTTTTTCAGCGAAGAGCCGCCACGCAGCGGCTTCTTGTTGGGCGACCGCGGCGAGGGCGTCGCCGAACGACGGACACCCAGCGTGCCTTCCGGCGCAGACGGCGTGTCATCCCCGGCTTGAGGCGGGGCAGCGACCGGCGCTTCGACGCGAACCGCGCGCGCCGGCGCCGCATCGCCAGATGTCGATTTCGGCCGCTTTTCTGGCTTTTCCGGTTTGACCGCCGCCGCGTCCCGCCGGGATCCCTCATCCGGCTCGGCGTTGCGTACCGGCGGCTCCGGCTTGCGCCATTTCGCCCACGGATCGTCGCCGACGGCGTCGGACGGCCGAGAATCCCGGTCGGAACCGCTCATCGGATGGCGAGGAGTTCGACCTCGAAAACCAGCGTTGCGTTCGGCGGGATGACACCGCCGGCGCCGCGCGCGCCATAGCCGAGTTGCGCCGGAATGGTCAGCTTGCGCGTGCCGCCGATCTTCATGCCCTGGACGCCCTCGTCCCAGCCGGCGATAACCTGCCGCATGCCGAGCGAAAACTCGAAGGGATCGTTGCGATCCTTGCTCGAATCGAACTTGCTGCCGTTGGTCAGCCAGCCGGTGTAATGCACGCTGACCTGCTGGCCTGCCTTGGCCTCGGCGCCTTCGCCGACGACGGTATCTTCATAGACCAGCCCGGAGGCGGTGGTGATTTCAGCCATGGGGAACTCCTTTTTTCAAAGACCGGCAGTTTACCACAGCCCTTCGACAAGGCTTTGACTTGTCAGAGAATTTCCGTATAATGCGCGGTTCTTCGTAGCACCCTTTGGTTTATTTTCGGAGTCCAACCCATGTATGCGGTCATAAAAACCGGCGGTAAGCAGTATCGCGTTACCAACGGTCTAAAACTTAAAGTAGAACAGATACCGGCAGACGTTGGCGCAGAAGTTACTCTCGACCAGGTCCTGATGGCAGGCGAAGGCGAGTCGGTAAAGATCGGCGCTCCCTTCCTTGCTGGCGCCACCGTCAAAGCCACCGTGATTTCCCACGGCCGCCACGACAAGGTCAAGATCTTCAAGATGCGTCGTCGTAAGCACTACCAAAAGCATCAAGGCCATCGTCAGAACTACACCGAACTGCGCATCGATTCGATCGCCGCCTAAGTTCAGACCAGGAGCTCATTAAATGGCACACAAGAAAGCAGGCGGCAGTTCACGCAACGGCCGCGACTCACAAGCCCAGCGACTGGGCGTCAAACGCTACGGCGGTCAATTCATCCTGGCTGGCAACATCATCGTTCGCCAGCGCGGCACCGAATTCCACCCGGGCGACAACGTCGGCTGCGGTAAGGACCACACCCTGTTCGCGCTGAAGGACGGCGTGGTTCAGTTCTCCATCAAGGGCTTGAAAAAGCGCCGCGTGGTGACCATCGTTCCGGCAGCCGAATAAATCGGCCTGGCGGAACCAAAAGCCCTGTCCGCTGGATGGGGCTTTTTAGTTTCTAGCCTCGCCAAAACGCCCCGGATTCGCGCCGGGGCGACGGCAAGGCAGCACCTATCATGACGGCGAAGCGCCAGTCGGCGCGGGCATCGGGAAGAAGGCGGATCCAAAATGAAGTTCATCGACGAAGCAAAGATTTACGTCAAAGCCGGTGACGGCGGCAATGGCGCCGCAACCTTCCGCCGCGAAAAATACATCCCGATGGGCGGTCCGAACGGTGGCGACGGCGGCCGGGGCGGCAGCATCTACGTGGTCGCCGACTGCAACATCAACACCCTGGTCGACTACCGCTACACCCGGAAATTCATCGGCAAGCGCGGCGAAAACGGCGGCGGCGCCGACTGCTACGGCGCCGGCGGCGACGACATCGTGCTCCGCATGCCCGTCGGCACCGTCATCTCCGACATCAATACCGGCGAAATCCTGGCCGACCTCGATGTCAACGAAAAGAAGGTCCTGCTCGCCAAGGGCGGCAAGGGCGGCCTCGGCAACATCCACTTCAAGTCCTCGACCAACCGCGCGCCGCGTCAGAAAACCAACGGCGAACAGGGCGAGGAACACGAACTGACGCTGGAACTGCGCGTCCTCGCCGACGTCGGTCTGCTCGGCCTGCCCAATGCCGGCAAGAGCACCCTGATTCGCGCCGTCTCCTCGGCCCGCCCGAAGGTGGCCGACTACCCCTTCACCACCCTCCACCCGAACCTTGGCGTCGTCCGCGTCAGCGAGGAAAAAAGCTTCGTCATGGCCGACGTCCCGGGCCTCATCGAAGGCGCCGCCGATGGCGCCGGCCTCGGCATCCGTTTCCTCAAGCACCTGCAGCGTACGCGCATCCTCCTCCATCTCGTCGACATCGCGCCGATCGACCCGGACGCCGACCCGGTCCGCGACGCCAAGGCCATCGTCGGCGAGCTGATCAAACACGACCCGGCCCTGGCCGACAAGCCGCGCTGGCTGATTCTCAACAAGCTCGACCTGATCCCCGAGGAAGACCGCGAAAAGGCGGTCAAGGACTTCGTCAAGGCCTACAAGACGGCGACAAAATACGACGGCCCGGTTTTCCCGATCACCGCCATCAGCGGCGACGGCACCAAGCCCCTGATCTACGCCATCCAGGAAGCACTGGAACACATGGCACGCCCGGAAATCCCCGACGAAGACGAAGACGAAGAAACCGACACGGAAGCATGATGACCCGCCTCGCCACCGCCAAACGCCTCGTCGTCAAAGTCGGCTCGGCCCTCGTCACCAATAACGGGGCCGGTCTCGACCTCGCCGCCATCGACGACTGGGCACGCCAGATAGCCGCCCTGCGCAGCCAAGGCAAGCAGGTCGTTCTCGTCTCCTCCGGCGCCATCGCCTGCGGCATGCAACGCCTGGGCTGGGCCAAACGGCCGAAGACGGTGCACGAACTGCAGGCCGCCGCCGCCGTCGGCCAGATGGGCCTGGCCCAGGTCTATGAAGGCGCCTTCGCCAAGCACGGCCTGCACACCGCCCAGATCCTGCTCACCCATGACGATCTGGCCGACCGCAAGCGCTACCTGAACGCCCGCTCGACCATGACCACCCTGCTCGGCCTTGGCGTCGTGCCGATCATCAACGAAAACGACACCGTGGTC
>JAJXVG010000111.1 GCA_021782315.1 Pseudomonadota bacterium
GCGTTCCGGGTCGTAGGTGATGATCAGGGTGTCTGGGTCGAACATCACGCTCTGGAAGCGGGCGTACGGACACATGTATTTGCAGACCTGTTCGCGCATGAAGCCGGCGAAAAGATAGGTGAAGCCGCCGTAAAAGAATATCCAGAAGCTTTCCCAGGGGCCGAGTTGACCGGTCATCACGTTGTTGACCAGTTCCTTGACCGGCGTGAAATAGCAGACCAGTGTGAAGCCGGTCCATAGCGAGAAAAGCAACCAGACCAGGTGCTTGCTGCCCTTGATGCGCAGCTTTCGGGCGCTTGAACCTTCCTTGTCGAGCTTGATACGGGCGTTGCGGTCGCCCTCGATCCGGTTCTCGATCCACATGAATATCTGTGTGTAGACCGTCTGCGGGCAGGCGTAGCCGCAAAAGAGCCTGCCGGCCACGGCGGTGACGAGGAAAAGCGCATAAGCCGAAACGATGAGAAGGGCGGACAGGTAGATGACGTCCTGCGGCCAGAAGACCATGCCGAAAATGTAGAACTTGCGCTCGACGAGATGCAGCAGGATGGCCTGGCGTCCGTTCCAGACCAGCCAGGGGCTGAGGTAGAACAGTATCTGCGTGAAAATGACCAGGCCGATCCGCCAATTGTCAAAATACCCGCGTACGCCTTTGGCGTAGATTTTCTTGCGTTTTTCGTAGAAGGAAACTTTTGCCGTGCCGTCGGGCTGCGGGCTGATTTCTGGCTGACTCATCGGTCCTCGACTGGTTGTATGTAAGGTTGGAAAGCGTGACTCCCGACGCTGCCCGGTTCGGCGGTATCGCGCCGGTCTGCCGGGCGACTCCGGGATGATAGGCCATCAACGGGGTTTTTGGCTGGCGAAGCTGTTTCCGTATGCGAGGTTGGCAAGATCTCGGGCGGGTTGATCAGTGCTTTCCGGTTTACCTATTATCAAGATACGTGCCCGCCTCTTCGTTTCGACAGATATCTTGAAAATCAAGGTGTTGCCATGCTTGCGAAAAACTTTTTTGCCTGTGCGGAGTCGTTTGAGTCAATAATGGCGATTCGATCTGGCGCGACTGACAAAACTGACATGACGGCCCACTTTCTCAGCGAACTGCTTTCCTTTCTCGATGGTTTGCCGGAGCCACGCATTGTAATGAATGCCGACTACCGGATTGTCGCCGCCAATGCGGCTTATATTCGTGAATTTGGCGGGGCGGTGCCGGTGGCGGGGCGAAAATGCTTCGAGGTTTCCCACCGCTTCAACGTTCCCTGCGATCAGGCTGGCGAATCCTGCCCCTTGAAGCAAAGCCTGGAAAGCGGCGAACCGCAGCGCGTGCTGCACCTGCATCACACGCCGCGAGGCGAGGAGCACGTTGCTGTCGAAACGACGCCGATTCGCGACGAAGGCGGTCGGGTCGCCTATTTTGTCGAAACCATGCGGGTCGTACGCCAGGCCAGCAGCCGGGCGGCGGCACAGGGACTGGTCGGGCGCTCGCCGGCCTTTGTCGACATGCTGGAAAAAATTCTGCGCGTAGCCAATTCGAACGCATCGGTCCTGCTGCTCGGCGAGACCGGGACCGGCAAGGAACTGCTTGCCCGTGCCATCCACGAAGCCAGTGCCCGCGAAGAGGGGCCTTTTGTCGCGGTGGATTGCGCCGGAATGACGGAAAGCCTGTTCGAAAGCGAATTGTTCGGTTACGAAAAAGGTGCTTTCACGGGGGCCACCCATCGCAAGCAGGGGCTGGTCGAGGCGGCGGCGGGTGGCACCCTGTTTCTCGACGAGATCGGCGAATTGCCACTGGCCCTGCAGGTCAGGCTACTACGCCTGCTCGAAACCGGCACCTATCGGCGAGTTGGCGGGCTGGACTGGCTGCCGGCCGATTTTCGCCTGGTTGCCGCCACTCATCGCGATCTACGCGCCATGGTCAGCGCCGAAACATTCCGGCGTGACCTGTATTTTCGGATCAACGCTTTTCCCATTCATGCCCCGGCGCTGCATGAGCGGGCCGACGATATTCCCCTGCTGGCCGCTTCCTTGCTTGAGCGGGTTGACCGCAAGCCCGGCCGAAAATTCTCGCTGGCGGCGCTGGAGTGGTTGTCCGGTCGTCGTTTCAGCGGCAATATTCGCGAACTGCGCAACCTGATCGAGCGGGCGACCCTGCTGGCCGACGGCGAGATCATTGACCTGCCCCACCTGCTCGACATGGACGAGGATATTCCGCCGCCACGGGAAACTGTCGACGGGGCCTTCCGAATCGCTGAAATTGTCGACCTGGCGACGCTTGAGAGGCGTTATCTGGCCTGGGCGACTGCGCGCGGCGATGGCGATCATGGGCGACTGGCCGAGCGTCTGGGCATCAGTCCGCGCACCCTCTATCGAAAACAACAGGGGGCCGGGCATTTTGAAGGAGCCGACCCGCGGCGCCGGGGCGGTTTGCCGAATGCCGGTAAAAGTCTGTAAAGAGGGCGGAGATCTATGGTTTTGGAGCGGCTGCCTGGCTATCATCGGGGTCAATAGCCAAAAAAATGAAGAACCATGACCCGGATTTTGCTGGTGGACGACGATGCGGAGCTTTCCGGCATGCTGTGCGATTTTTTGAATCGCGACGGTTTCGAGGCGACCTCCGTCCAGGACGGTGAGCGCGGTGTGGAGCAGGCCCTTTCGGGGGCCTTCGCCGCGGTCGTGCTCGATGTCATGATGCCCGGCGTCAACGGTATCGAGGCCTTGCGCCGGATTCGTGCCGCCAGCAAGGTGCCGGTGCTCATGTTGACGGCCAAGGGCGACGACATGGATCGTATCGTCGGCCTGGAACTCGGCGCCGACGATTACGTTCCCAAACCCTGCCTGCCACGCGAACTGGCTGCGCGCCTGCGAGCCATCCTTCGGCGTACGCTGCCAATAGGCGAGGTGACCGGCCAGCCGATCAGCGTCGGCTCCCTGACCGTGTTGCCGGAGCAACGGCGGGTCGAATGGGCCGGGCGGTCGGTCGAATTGACCAGTACCGAGTTCAACCTCCTTGAAGTCCTGGCCCGCAACGCCGGGCGGCCGGTGAGCAAGGGGGATTTGTCGGAACAGGCGCTCGGCCGGCCGTTGGCGCGTTTTGACCGGAGTATCGATGTTCATCTGTCCAGTATTCGCCACAAGCTGGGTAGCCTGCCGGATGGCCGTTCCTGTATCCAGACCGTTTTCCGCCAGGGCTATCAGTTGATCCGGGAGTAGGAGGGTGGGGCGCCTGTTCTGGAAATTTTTCCTGTTCATCTGGCTGGGGCAGATGGCGGCGGTCTTCGGGACCGGGGCGCTGTTCTGGGTCGAACGCAGGAATTTTGAAAATCGCCTGGATAATGGCGGACGGCCACCGGCTGCGGGCGAATTTCGGGTTCATCGCCCATCGCAGGCAAGGTCTGACGGGAATCCCCACGAAGGTCCGCCGCCGCCCAGGCACGAGCCGGGGGGAATGCATTTGCCCTGGCTTCCGATGGTGGCGGGATGTATTGCCAGTATTTTCTGTACTGCCGGTCTGGCATGGTATTTTGCTGCGCCCATACGCCATCTTCGTCGGGGCTTCGATGCGGTGGCCGATGGCGGCCTCGATGTTCGAGTCGCGCCCGGCATGGGCGGACGGCGCGATGAATTGGCCGATCTCGGACGGGATTTCGATCGTATGACCGAGCGTCTCCAGTCCCTGATGGGGGCTCAGAAACGCCTGCTGCACGACGTTTCCCACGAAATGCGCTCACCCCTGGCCCGGCTGCAGGCAGCCGTCGGGCTGGCCCGCCAACAACCGGACAAACTGTCCGGCTCGCTGCAGCGTATCGAGCGCGAAAGCGAGCGCATGAATCAACTGATCGGCGAACTGCTCACGCTGTCGCGCCTGGAGGCGGGGGTCACCGGCGCGATAGAGGCCGTCGACATGGGCGAGTTGCTCAGGGAGATTGTCGAAGACGCCCGTTTCGAAGGCTCGGCCCGGCAGGTCGGCGTCGATTTTCAGTCCGGCCCGATGGCCGAAGTACAGGCCAATTCGGAATTGCTGCATCGGGCCATCGAAAACGTGGTACGCAATGCCTTGCGCTATTCTCCGGAAGGCGGCGATATCCGTATCGAAGCGGGACGACGCGACGGGGGGGTGTTCCATATCGCGGTTTCAGACTGCGGGCCGGGGGTCGGCGCCGACGAGACCGAGATCATTTTTCGGCCGTTTTTCCGGGGGGCGACGCATCGCGCCGGCGAAGGCTACGGCCTGGGGCTGGCCATAGCGCGCCAGGTCGTCGCGGCCAGCCAGGGTACGATAAGGGCCGGCAACCGGCAAAACGGCGGATTGGTCGTCGCTATCGACATTCCAACCCGCCCTTCGCCGCTCGCGGATCAGCCCGGCAAGGCGGGGTTCAGCGTATAGGTTCCGGTCAGCCCGGCTTCGGCCAGGATGTGCCCTTGCATGGCGGCGCGCACCTCGCTGCCGCCGAACCTGCCGTCGAGGGGGAGCTTTTCGATATCCAGCGCATAGACGGTGAATACGTAGCGATGGACGATCTCGTCGTTCCAGGGCGGACAGGGGCCATCGTAGCCATAGTAGTCGCCGCGCATATCGTTGTCGCCGGCGAACCAGTCCGTGTAGTTGTTGATCCCCTGGCGACCGTCATGGAGGGCTTGCGGTCCCGGCTTGCCGCGCGGGGTGACGTCCTTGCAGAATTCGCCTTCATTGATGCCGGTCAGGGTGGGCGGTAGATCGATCAGCACCCAGTGAAAGAAATCGACTCGCGGCAGTGTGGCGGGGACCGTCCTGCCTTCCTGATTGACATCGCTGCCTTCGCTGGGGACGTCGGGGTCGTGGCAAACGATGGCAAAGGATTTGGTGCCGGCGGGCGGGTCGATCCAGGCCAGGCCGGGGTTGAGGTTGGCGCCGAGGCAGACGTGATGGGCGGTGTCGGGCGTGCAGAAAGCGTATTTCCCGGGAATCCTGTCGCCGTCGGCAAAGCTGGTACTGGTCAGTTTCATCGTTACCTCCCCAAGTTATGTCGCGGCCCGGCGCTTGAAGTCACCCGGGCGGAAGCCAAGAATCCATAGTGTAGCGAAATAAACGAAGGCGCCAAGCGGCACCAGCCAGGCCAAATGAATTGTCCGGTCGACAAAGCCGCTTTGCAACCAGCTTTTTTCCGGTCCCATGCCCAGCCACAGGACCGATCCCATGACCAGCATGGCCAGCGCCAGTTTGACGACGAAAATGCCCCATCCGGGCTGCGGATCGTAAATGTCGAGACTGCGCAGGCCGCGATAGAGCATGGCAGCGTTCAGGCAGGCGGCCAGCCCGATGGACAGCGCCAGGCCGGCGTGCCCCAGTTCCAGTCCGCCGATGAAGACAAGATTCATGATCTGCGTCGCGACCAGCGAGATCAGCGCGATACGTACCGGGGTCCTGACGTTCTGGCGCGCATAAAAACCGGGGGCCAGTATCTTGACCAGGATCAGCCCGGTCAGGCCGACGGTATAGGCGACCAGGGCTTCGCGGGTACGGAAGACATCGTCGGCCGAGAAGGCGCCGTGAAAAAAAAGGGTGGCGATCAGCGGCACGGCGAGGATGGCGAGGGCCAGCGAGGCCGGCGCGGCAAGCAAGAGGGTCAGTCGCAAGCCCCAGTCGAGCAGTTGCGAATACTCGAGATGGCTGTTGCTGGCGTGATAGCGCGACAGGGAGGGGAGGAGAATGGTGCCCAGCGCGGCGCCGAGTAGGCCGGAAGGGAATTCCATCAGGCGGTCGGCGTAATAGAGCCAGGAGACGCTGCCTGTTTTCAGGAAAGAGGCAAAAACCGTGTTGATCAGCAAACTGATTTGCGAGACCGAAACGCCGATCAGGGCCGGCCCCATCAGCATGACGATACGGCGGACGCCCGGGTTTGCCCAGGCGGTCCGCCAGTTCAGCGAAGGCCGGGGCAACATGGCGATTTTTTTCAGGGCGGGAATCTGGATGGCCAGTTGCAGCAGTCCGCCGAGAAAGACGGCCCAGGCCAGCGCCAGTACCGGCGGGTCGAAATAGGGGACGGCGAACAGGGCCATGCCGATAAAACTCAGGTTGAGCAGCGTCGGCGTAAAGGCGGGCAGGGCGAAGCGGCTCCAACTGTTGAGGATGCCGCCCGACAGGGCGACCAGCGACATGAAGAAAATATAGGGAAAAGTGATTCTGGTCAGCGTGACGGTCAGTTCGAACTTGCCCGCTTCGGCCGCGAAGCCCGGGGCCGATATCCAGACCAGGGCGGGTGCCGCCGCAATGCCGATGACGGTGACGACGAAAAGCGCCAGCGACAGGGTGCAGGCGACGTGGTCGATAAGGTTTCGGGTATCTTCCTCGCTGCGCTTGTTTCTGTATTCGCCGAGAATTGGGACGAAGGCCTGGGAGAATGCCCCTTCGGCAAACATCCGTCGCAACAGGTTGGGCAGCTTGAAAGCGACGAAAAATACGTCGGTCGCCAGCCCCGCCCCGAAGGCGCGGGCGATCACGAAATCGCGGACGAACCCGAGTATTCTGGAAAGTAGGGTCATGCCACTGACCGTGGCCAGCGCGCGTAGCAGATTCATTCGGTATTGGTCTTGTTTGAAAAGGGACGAAAATGCCTAAACACGTATTGCTATTGAATAATCCGTATCGGAGCGTGCGCCTTCGACCCGGTTTCTGTTTGCCAAACCGTTCGTCGAGAGAGGTGCCAAGCATCGGTCGGCAGTATTGTTGCACTGCCGTCGCCAGGGTGGCGATTTTATCACGAGCAGCCGAGGCTCGCGGCCTTGGCCCGGAAAGCAAAAAAGCCACGGAGGGTGGCTTTTTTGCTGATTTTTTTGTTTGGTGCCGCTTGCCGGAATCGAACTGGCGACCTTTTCATTACGAATGAACTGCTCTACCAACTGAGCTAAAGCGGCACACGTCTGTCAAATCAAACAGAGCCTCAGATTATAACCCGATAGTTCATACGTGGGAATAGTTGTCCGCTGGATCCGGCGTCTGGCCGGATACTGTATGGGCGGTCCCGTCCCCGACCTGGCGCGCGCGCTTCCTTCCTTACGGCACGGGTTCGCGATTGAGGGCAACCCGGTTGCGGCCGGCGTGCTTGGCGGCGTAAAGGCCAAGGTCGGCCGTCCGGAGCAGTTGTTGCGGTAATTTATCGGCGCTCGGGCATGTGCTGGCGACGCCGAAGCTGCAAGAGAGGCGGCCGCCGATGCCGCGTTCGTGCGGAATGCCGAGGTCGCGGGCCGATTGCCGCATGCGTTCGGCGACGGCGTAGGCGCCATCGGCGTCGGTGCCGGGCAGGATGGCGACGAATTCCTCCCCGCCGTAGCGGGCGACGGTGTCCTCGACACGGAACAGGGATTCGCTGAGCGAATCGGCGACGGCCTTCAGGCAGACGTCGCCCGCCTGGTGGCCGTAGATGTCGTTGAATTGCTTGAAGTAGTCGACATCGCTGATGACGACGCTCAAGGGCATGTCGTTCCTCAGGCAGCGTTTCCATTCGATGGACAACATGTCCTCGAAATAGCGGCGGTTGGGAATGCCGGTCAGGCTGTCCAGACTGGCGATTTCCTTGAGTTGCCGGTGTACGTCGCATATTTCCTGTTGCCGGGTCGATATGCGCAGCATGGCCTGTGCTTTTGCCAGCAGAACGACTTCGGAAACAGGTTTGTACAGGAAGTCGTCGCCGCCCGCCTGTATGCCCTGGGTCAGCGTGTATTCGTCGTTGGCCGAGGAGAGGAAGACAATCGGCGTCCAGGGTGAAATCCCCGTTTCGTTCCGCGATTGCTCCCATGTCCGGATTTTTCGCGTCAGGGCGATGCCGTCGGTACCGTGCTGGGTGGTGTCGAGCAATACCAGGCTGGGCCAGGTTTCCTTGAAAATCCGCAGGGCCTGCTCGCTATCGCCGGTGGCGATGGTGAAGACATCTGGCAATTGCCGCAGGCAATCGCAGATCAGCGCGCGGTTGCTGGCCGAAGGATCGACGACGAGGATGCGTGGTCTGGCTTTGTCTGGCATTGGCGGCTCGAGGAAAGCAGGTGGTGCGCATGGCGGAGGCCGGGATCATCATAGCACCGGCCGGGAGGCGACGGGCGATGCGGGACTTTTTCCGGGTCATGCCAAGAGGTAATATGTCGCCACTTTCCATACGGTAGCGTTTGGACTTTTATTTCTTTTCGGGAGAATGACGATGCAGATCAGTGGCAAGGTTTTCTTGGTGACCGGCGCCGGTTCCGGTCTCGGGGCGGCAACGGCGAATGCCCTGGTGGCGGCCGGAGCCAGGGTGCTCTTGGCCGATCTGAACAGCCTGGCCGGCCAGAGCATGGCGGCGGAACTCGGGCAGGCGGCGCGTTTCGTCGAAACCGATGTGGCCAACGAGGCGTCTGCAGTGAATGCGATCAATGCCGCGCTTACCGGCTTTGGCGGGCTGCACGGCCTGGTCAACTGCGCCGGCGTCGCGCCCGCCGAGAAGGTGCTCGGCAAGGAGGGGCCGCACCGCCTGGAGAGTTTCGCCAAGGTGATCAACATCAATCTGGTGGGGACTTTCAACATGATTCGCCTGGCTGCCGACGCGATGATGAAAAACGAGCCGGATGCCGGCGGCGAGCGCGGGGTCATCGTCAATACCGCTTCGGTCGCGGCCTATGAGGGGCAACTCGGGCAGGCGGCCTATGCCGCCTCGAAGGGCGGCATCGTCGCCCTGACCCTGCCGGTGGCCCGCGAACTGGCGCGCAGCGGTATCCGGTGCATGACCATCGCGCCGGGCATCATGGAAACGCCGATGCTGCTGGGCATGCCGCCCGAGGTTCAGGATTCCCTGAACAAGATGGTTCCCTTTCCCACCCGCATGGGCAAACCGGCCGAATATGCGGCCCTGGTCAAACACATCGTCGAGAACCCCTACCTCAATGGCGAGGTCATTCGACTGGATGGCGCAATCCGCATGGGGGTCAAATAATCTATACTGCGGCTCCGCCCTTGACCCAAAAGGCACTTCGGTGCCTTTTTCCATTGTATGAGCCACGCCAATTGCTACCACTGCGGCCTGCCTGTCCCGGAAGATGTCGATTTGCCGGTCACCGTCGGCGGCGAGGCGCGGGCAATGTGCTGCATCGGCTGCCAGGCGGTCGCCCAGTCCATCATCGATAACGGGCTGGCCGATTACTACCGTAGTCGCGACGCCCTGCCTGAGTCGCCGCGCGAGGCCATGCCGGCCATTCTCGATCAGCTGCTGCTCTTCGATCATGCCGATTTTCAGAAGAGTTTCGTCAAGGAACTGGGTGAAAACGAGCGGGAGGCCTCGCTGTTGCTCGAAGGCATCACCTGCGCCGCCTGCATCTGGCTGAACGAGCAGCATGTCGGCCGGCTGCCCGGGGTAACGGCGGTCAATATCAACTATACGACCCGCCGCGCGCGCGTTCGCTGGGACGAGTCGCGGATCAGGCTGTCCGATATTCTCGGGGCCATCGCGGCCATCGGTTACCGCGCCTATCCCTACGATGCCGCCAAGAATGAGGAAATCGCCAACAAGGAGCGCCGCGATGCCATGTGGCGCCTCTGGGTGGCCGGTTTCGGCATGATGCAGGTGATGATGTATGCCTACCCGGTGTACATTGCCGACGGCGAGATGTCGGCCGATATTGAAAGCCTGATGCGCTGGGCCAGTTTCTTTCTCACCCTGCCGGTCATTTTCTACTCGTCCGCGCCTTTCTTTCGCAATGCATGGCGCGACCTCAGGCTGCGCCGCGTCGGCATGGACGTGCCGGTCGCCCTGGGCGTCGGCGCGGCTTTCGTCGCCAGTTGCTGGGCGACGCTCAATCAGGCCGGCGAAGTTTATTTCGATTCGGTGACCATGTTCATTTTCTTCCTGCTCGGCGGGCGTTACCTGGAAATGACGGCGCGGCAAAAGGCGCTCAGCGTCACTGAGGCGCTCGCCCGCCTGTTGCCGGCCTTCGCGCAAAGAATGCCGAACTTTCCTGCCGATCGTACCACCGAGCAATCCGTCGTCGCCGATTTGCGGCGGGGCGATTATGTGCTGGTGCGGGCCGGTGACATCGTTCCCGCCGATGGTCGGGTCGTCGAAGGGGTCAGCTATGCCAACGAGGCGCTGCTTACCGGCGAGAGCAAACCGGTGCCGAAAGCGCCCGGCGAAGCTGTCACCGGCGGCTCGATCAATGCCGAAAGCCCGCTGGTGGTGCAGGTCGAACAGGTGGGCGAGGGCACGCGGCTGTCGGCCATCATCCAGTTGATGGAGCGGGCGGCGGCCGAAAAACCGAAAATCGTCGTCCTCGCCGACCGTATCGCCAGCTATTTCGTCGCGGCCCTGTTGGCGGTCGCCCTGCTGGTTGCCGTCGGCTGGTATTTTGTCGACCCCGGCAAGGCCTTGTGGATCACGGTTTCGGTCCTCGTCGTCACCTGTCCCTGCGCGCTTTCTCTGGCAACCCCCATCGCGCTCACCGTGTCGGCGGGCGCCCTGGCCCGGGACGGCCTCCTCGTCACGCGCGGGCACGCCATCGAAACCCTGGCGCGGGCGACCCATTTTGTATTCGATAAGACCGGCACGCTGACCACGGGTCGCATGCATCTGGTCGATGTGCTGCCGGTTTCGGGGCTTGGCCGGGAGGATTGCCTGGCGCTGGCCGCCGCCCTTGAGCATGCTTCCGAACACCCCGTGGCAACTGCCTTGCGCCGGGCGGCTGGTGCACAGCTGCCGGAAATTGCGGGTGCGATCGGCGAACCGGGGCGAGGGATCGAGGCCAGGGTGGCCGGACGGCGCTACCGGATCGGCCGTCCGGATTATGCGCTGGGCCTGTCGGGAGGCCATTTGCCGGATCGGGCACGCGATTGGCTGGAGAGCGGCGATACCGTCGTCGTT
>JAJXVG010000112.1 GCA_021782315.1 Pseudomonadota bacterium
ACCCTTCGAGATGGCCGAACTGATGGCCCGGATGCGGGCGGTATTGCGCCGCAAGGGAGGGAGTGGTGCGCCGGTTCTGGGAAATTGGGGCGTCTCGCTCGATCCGGTGACGAAAGAAGCATGGGTCAAGGGGGCTTCCCCCGTTCAATTGTCCAATCGCGAGTTCTCCCTGCTGCAAGCCCTGCTGCTTCGGCCCGGGGCCATCCTGTCGCGCGGCGAACTGGAGGATCGGATCTACGGTTGGGGGGAAGAGGTCGAGAGCAATGCGATCGAATTCCTGATCCATGCATTGCGGCGCAAGCTGGGCGGCTCAGTCATCAAGAATGTCAGGGGGGTAGGATGGATGGTCTCAAAAGACGCCTGAACGATTCGGTACAGTTCAAGCTCTCCATCGCCCTGTCCCTGGCCATTCTCCTTGTCGCCATCGTGGCCGGTGTCTTTTCGTTCATGTCCGCCTTCGACGAAGCGAACGAACTGCAGGACGATATCTTGCGCGAGGTGGCGCTGCTGGTGGACAGGCAGCGTCTGTCGCCCGACTCTCCGGACGCGAATAGCCATGGAAATAGCGATGAAGAGTCGCGCGTCGTCGTCCAGCGCTTGGGGGTGGACTCGCCATTGCCGGCAGGTGTCGGTATCGGGGGGCGCCTTCCCTTGCCCGTAACGCTGGCCGACGGTCTGCATACCCTGAATGCCGGAGACGAAACCTACCGCGTTCTGGTCAAAACAACGGCCGTCGGCGAACGCATCGCCGTCGCCCAGGAAGCGGGGCTGCGCGATGAAATCGCTCTCAACGGCGCGCTGCGCACCGTCATGCCCTTCCTTGTCCTCGTCCCGGTGCTGCTCCTGGTGGTCGCCGACCTGATACGCAAGATGTTTCGTCCTATCGCGACCCTTTCCAGGGAGGTCGACCGGCGTGCCGAGCAGGATCTGCACCCCCTTGAAGACAGCCACCTGCCGGTCGAGGTGCGGCCGCTCGCGGTGGCGATCAACCGCCTGCTCGCCCGCGTCGGCCACGCCATGGATACCCAGCGGCGCTTTGTCGCCGATGCGGCGCACGAACTGCGCTCGCCTTTAACCGCCTTGTCGCTGCAGGCGGAACGACTGGCCGATGCCGAAATGTCCGAGCCGGCGCGCCAGCGACTGTCGGTGTTGCGCCAAGGCATAGAGCGGGGCAGGAAACTGCTCGATCAGCTTCTGGCATTGGCCCGGGCGCAGTCGGTGAGCGACCAGCCGGATTCGCCGCTCTCGGTCAGGGGCGTCTATCGTCGCGTCCTGGAGGAGTTCATGCCATTGGCCGAGGCCAGGCAGATCGACATCGGCGTCGAGGGTGGGCTTGACGCCCAGGTGTCGGTCAGTGAACTCGACATGCTGGCCATCGTCAGGAACCTGGTCGACAACGCCATTCGCTATACCCCCGAAGGCGGCAGGGTCGATCTCTCGGTCGTTTCGAGCGGGGGGCGCGCCGTGCTGCGGATCCGGGACAGCGGGCCGGGTATCCCCCCGGCCGAACGGAAGCGGGTATTCGATCCTTTCTATCGCACCCTGGGTTGCGAGCAAACGGGTTCCGGGCTGGGCCTTTCGATTGTCAAAACGATCGCCGACAGGACGGGGATCGAAGTTTGCCTCGATAGCTCGGATATGGCGGGGCAGTGCGGTTTGTGTGTCAGTCTTGTGATGCCGCTGGAAAAGGCTGTGTTGATCGACAGGGGCGGGTAGAAAGCCTCGGGGTTTCGGGGGGTTAGGTTTTTTTCTTGCCGCCGATTTTCGATTCCTGGCCGGCCATCAGGCGCTGGATGTTTTGCCAATGCTTGCCGATCAGGGCCATGCCGAGAATGCCGACGACCACGGTCTGGCCCCGGCCGCCGTGCATCAGCACGGAAACGACCGGCGCCATGCCGGCGGCGACGACGGCGGCCAGCGACGAGTAGCGGCAAGCGAAGGCGATGAACAGCCAGGTGGCGCCGACGAACAGGCCGAGTAACGGGTCGAGGGCGATGATTACGCCGGCCGCGGTGGCCACCCCCTTGCCGCCCTTGAACTTGAGGAAAATCGGGTAGAGGTGGCCGAGAAAGACGGCCAGAGCGACGAGGCCGATCACCGTCTCGGAAAAATCCAGGCGCTGGGCGACGACGACGGCGGCCCAGCCCTTGAGGGCATCGCCGAGCAGCGTGAATAACGCGGCCTTCTTGTTGCCGCTGCGCAGCACGTTGGTGGCGCCGGGGTTGCCCGAGCCGTAGCTGCGCGGGTCGGCCAGGCCGAACAGCTTCGAGGCGATCATCGCGAAGGGAACCGAGCCGAGAAGGTAGGCGGCAACGAGGGCGAGGGCTATTTGCATGGGGCGTTTTGTTCGCTGAGGTACAATCGCGCCAAATTCTACACGCTGCTGCGGCCGACCGCCCCATGGACATCATTTTCATCGAAGAACTGCGCGCCGAAACCTGGATCGGCATCTATCCGCGTGAAAAGGCGCTGCCGCAGACGGTCGAGATTTCACTGCAGATCGGCGTGTCGACCACCTCGGCCGGCGCCAGCGACGATATCCGCGATACGGTCGATTACGCCGTGGTCGTCGACCGCCTGCGGGCCGACCTGTCGTCCGTCCATTTCAATCTCCTCGAAGCCCTGGCCGAGCACGTCGCCGGCTATGTGCTGGAAACCTTCGCCGTCCACTGGGTGCGCATTTCGGTGGCCAAGCTGGGCATGATGCCGGGCGTCAAGCGGGTCGGCGTCATCATCGAACGTTCGCTCTGAGGCTGATCCGGCGATTCCCGCAGGGGGCAGCGATCCGGGCCGCGCTCAGGTCTTGAGGGCGACCTCGACCACCTTGGTGGCTAGCGTGTGCACGATGTCGTGTGGGTGGATGCCGACGAGAAAGCCGCGCCGGCCACCGTTGATGTAGATCAGCGGCAGGTCGAGGATGCTCTTCTCGACATGGATCGGCATCGCTTTCTTGGTGCCGAACGGGCTGGTGCCGCCGACCAGAAAACCGGTATGGCGGTTGGCCACTTCCGGCTTGCACGGTTCGATTTTCTTGCAGCCGACCTGGCGGGCCAGTTCCTTGGTCGATACCTTGCAGTCGCCATGCATCAGCACGATCAGCGGCCGGGCGTTATCGTCCTCGAAGACCAGTGTCTTGACGACGGCGTGCTCGTCGACATTCAGTTCCCGTGCCGATACCTTGGTTCCGCCATGTTCTTCGTAGGCGTAGAGGTGCGTCGAGAAGGGCACCTTGTGAGCTTTTAGGAACTTTGTGGCCTGGGTTTCGGGGGCGTGTTCGGCTTTGGTCATGGCGGCAAAAAATGGCGGGGAATTGAATTTTAGCCGGCTAGCGCTCAGCCGCGGGGGTGATGTATCGAATGCAGCGTTTTCAGGCGTTCCCTCGCTACATGGGTATAAATCTGCGTCGTCGAAATGTCGGCATGGCCGAGCAGCAGTTGCACGACGCGCAGGTCGGCGCCGTGGTTCAGCAGGTGGGTGGCGAAGGCATGGCGCAGAACGTGGGGCGACAGTTTTTCCGGGGGGATGTCGGCCGATCGCGCGTAGCGCTTGATCAACTGCCAGAAAGCCTGGCGCGTCATGGCGCCGCCGCGGGCGGTGACGAACAGGTCGTCGCTTTGCTGCCCCTTGAGGATTTCCGGCCGCGTTTCGTCAAGGTAGAGGCCGATCCAGTCGATGGCGACTTCGCCGAGGGGCACCAGGCGTTCCTTGCTGCCCTTGCCGAGGGCGCGCAGGACGCCGTCGGCCAGGCTGACTTCATGCAGCTTGAGGCCGACCAGTTCCGAAACGCGCAGACCGGTGGCATAGAGGGTTTCCAGCATGGCGCGGTCGCGCCGGCCGAGCGGGGTGTCGAGATCGGTTGCGGCGAGCAGGGCTTCGACCTGTTTTTCCGACATGACCTTGGGCAGGCGCGAGGGGCGACCGGGGTTGGCCAGCTTGAGCGTCGGGTCGCCGATCAGGCGGCCGCGGCCGATCTGCCAGCGGTAGAAGCGACGCAGGGTCGACAGGTAGCGGGCCTGCGAGGTGGCGCGGACCTGTTTTGACAGGTAGGCGATGAAGGCGGCCAGTGTTTGCGGGCTGCTGTCGAGCAAGGGTTCCCGGGCGTTGTCGGCGAGCCAGCGGGCGAAATGCCCGAGATCTGAGCGGTAGCTGTCCAGCGTTGCCTTGGCCAGGCCGTCTTCCAGCCAGATGGCATCGCAGAAATTGTCGACCTCGGCCAGATCAGCCGGGGAGGGCGTTTTCATGGGCCAGCAGCCAGCGTTTGACGTCGAGGAGGAAGCCGCCGCGCTCGCGGGCGAAGCCGCCGAGTTTTTTGTCACCCGCGCCGCCGGTGGCGACGACGCGATGGCATGGAACGACGACCGGGTAGGGGTTGGCGCCGCAGGCCTGGCCGACGGCGCGCGGGGCATTCCGGATGTTTTTTGCCAACTCGCCATAGGTGTGCGTCTGGCCGGCCGGAATGGCCGATATCTGCTCCCAGACCCGCCGCTGGAAGGTGGTTCCGGCCGGGCGCAGGGGCAGGCCGAAAGCGAAGTTTGGATCGATCATGTAGGCCTTGAGTTGGCGTACGGCTTCGGCCGCCAGCGGCGTGCTCGGTGGCTGCTCGGGACGCGGCTCGATGAAATCGATGCCGGTGATTTCGTCATTGTTGCATTGCACGCCAAGCGCGAAGCCGGGCGCGGCGACGACCGCCTGGTAGATTTGATTGGGGCCTGTCTTCATGTTGCCTCCGTGATGATTGCTGGGTTCCGGGAATGCTTGCCGTTGCGCGGGTTCGACCGGAACGGGCGGCCGGAATTCATCAAAAAGCCGAAATGCCCGTCTGGGCGCGGCCGAGAATCAGGGCATGGATGTCGTGCGTGCCTTCGTAGGTGTTGACCACCTCCAGGTTGACGAGGTGACGGATGACGTCGAATTCGTCCGAGATGCCGTTGCCGCCGAGCATGTCGCGGGCGTTGCGGGCAATGTCGAGGGCCTTGCCGCAGGCATTGCGCTTGAGCATCGAAACGATTTCCGGCGTTGCGCTGCCGTCGTCCATCATGCGGCCGAGGCGTAGCGCGCCCTGGATGCCGAGAGAGATTTCCGTCTGCATGTCGACCAGTTTTTTCTGGATCAACTGGTTGGCGGCCAGCGGACGGTCGAACTGCTTGCGCTCCAGCGTGTATTGCCGCGCCGTGTGCCAGCAGGCTTCGGCAGCGCCGAGCGCGCCCCAGGCAATGCCGAAACGGGCCGCGTTCAGGCAGGTGAACGGACCCTTCAGACCGCTGACCCCGGGCAGCAGGTTTTCGTTCGGCACGAAAACCTCGTCCATGGCTATGTCGCCGGTGATCGATGCGCGCAGGCCGACCTTGCCGGAAATGACCGGCGTCGACAGGCCGGCCATGCCTTTTTCGAGGATGAAACCGCGCAGGATGCCATCATCGTCCTTTGCCCAGACGATGAAAATATCGGCAATCGGTGCGTTGGTAATCCAACGTTTGCCGCCGGAAATCTTCCAGCCGCCCGCCACGCTGCGCGCGCGGGTGCTGGCGCTCGCCGGGTCGGAGCCGGAACCCGGTTCGGTCAGGCCGAAACAGCCGATCGACTCGCCCTTGCCGAGTTTCTTCAGGTACATTTCCTTTTGCTGCTCGGAGCCGAATGCGTAGATCGGCAGCATGACCAGCGAGGACTGCACGCTGAGCAGGGTGCGGTAGGCCGAGTCCACATACTCGATTTCGCGGGCGATCAGCCCGTAGGAGACGTAGTTCAGCCCGGCCCCGCCGTATTGCGGCGGCAGTGTCGGGCCGAGCAGACCCATGTCGCCCATCTCGCGGTAGATGGCCGGTTCGGTGCGCTCATGGCGAAAGGCGTCGAGGATGCGCGGCTTCAGCGCCTTCTGCGCGAAGTCGCGGGCGGCGTTACGCACCTGTCGCTCGTCGGCGGCCAACTGGCTGTCGAGGAGAAAGGGGTCTTGCCAATTGAATGAGGCTTTGGCCATCTGTTTGCTCCGAAAAAATCCGTCCCCGCCGGCAAGCGGGGATTTGTCGGGCGTGGTTCGCTCGCCGTCAGCCGCGAACGTGGCCGTCGCCGAGGACTACCCATTTCTGGCTGGTCAGGCCTTCCAGTCCGACCGGGCCGCGAGCATGGATCTTGTCGGTCGAGATGCCGATTTCGGCGCCCAGGCCGTATTCGAAACCGTCGGCGAAGCGGGTCGAGGCATTGATCATGACCGAGGCCGAATCGACCTCGCGCAGGAAGCGCATGGCCTTCGGGTGGTTATCGGTGACGATGGCTTCGCTGTGGTGTGACGAATACTGGTTGATATGCTCTATCGCCTCGTCGATGCCGGCGACGACCTTGACCGAAATGATCGGCGCCAGGTACTCGGTGTAATAGTCCTCCTCCGTGGCGGCAACGGCATTCGGCACAAGGGCCAGGGTTTCGGCGCAACCGCGGATCTCGACGCCCTTGCCGGTCAGCATGGCGGCGATGGCCGGCAACTGGGCGGCGGCGACGGCGCGGGCGACGAGCAGCGATTCGGCGGTATTGCAGGTGCCGTAGCGCTGGGTCTTGGCGTTTTCGACGATTTTCAGCGCCTTGGCCGGGTCGGCCTCGTCGTCGATATAGACGTGGCAGTTGCCGTCCAGGTGCTGGATCATCGGTACGCGCGATTCGGCCAGCAGGCGGGCGATCAGTCCCTTGCCGCCGCGCGGTACGATGACGTCGACGAATTCGCGCATGGTGATCAGTTCGCCGACCGCGGCGCGATCGGTGGTGTCGATGACCTGAACGGCATCGGCCGGCAAGCCGGCAGCCTGCAGGCCCTCCTGGACCAGGGCGGCAATCGCGCGGTTGGAACGGATGGCTTCCGAGCCGCCTCGCAGGATGGCGGCGTTGCCGGATTTCAGGCAGAGCGCAGCGGCGTCGGCCGTGACGTTCGGGCGCGCTTCGTAGATGATGCCGATGACGCCGAGTGGCACGCGCATCTTGCCGACCTGAATGCCTGACGGGCGGTACTTGATGTCGGTCATTTCGCCGATCGGATCGGGCAGCGTGGCGACCTGCTCGACGCCTGCCGCCATGTTTTCGACCCCCTGGGCGGACAGGGTCAGACGGTCGAGCATGGCGCTCTCCAGTCCCTCGGCCCTGGCGGCGGCGAGATCTTCCCGATTGGCGGCGACGAGGGCGGCGCTGTCGCGGCGAATGGCGGCGGCGATGTGCCGCAGGGCGGCATTCTTTTCGGCGCTGCTGGCGCCGGCCAGGCGACGGGAGGCGGCGCGGGCCTGACGGCCGACGGTCTGCATGTAGTGCTTGATGTCCATGTTGTTCCGGATGCTGGGCAAAGGAACATTATAGCCAGACAAATAAGTGGGAACTTCCGGAACGGGGTAAACTCTTATCCGCAACGACAACAGGGCTTTCCGTTGAGGACAAGATGGCTGAGAAAATGATATTGCCGACCGAGGTCAAGGTCTGCGCTACGTGTAGCTACTGGGATGGCGAACGCCAGGTGGACGGCGAAATGAACCTGGTGGTGGTTTCCGAGGAATGCGTTGGTGAATGCCTGGTACAGGAGGTGATCAAACCGGGTTTGAAGGATGTTCGTACCGAATGCAGTTGCATCTGGGAGAACCTGGAGCCCGATACGCTGGCGGATGAACAGGCAAGCGGCGACAAGGCCGCCTAGTGTAGTGCCGCACTCTTGACGGCACAGTTAAAACCGATGGATTTTTGGTCAGGGCAAGGCGCAAACCACAGCGATACCCAGTGGTATTGCGAGGATTTGCAACGCCGCCGTGGCCGAAAAGACAAGGTTTTAAGTACCGGAGAGCGTGCAGCACTACACTAAGTTTTCGGTTTGACTGCGGCGAGGCGCAGTCCGAGCCGCAGGAACTCTTCCCATATGTTTCCGTGACCGATGCCCTTGGCCAGTCGGTCGATTTTTCCGGCATGCTGCAGGGCTGCTTCGAGGGCCGAAGTTGAGAGGCGTTGCAGGGCTTTCTTGATCGGGTTGGCGCGCGGCCCCCAGACCTTGGCATCCTTGAGCATCATGTCGACCGGCTTGCCGGCGTCCAGCCCGGCCCGGATGACGGTCAGGGCGCGAATTTCCTCGCTCATCGCCCAGAGAACCAGCGGCGGCGCCTCGCCTTCCTGCATCAGGCCGTCCAGGGTCCGGCCCAGTCGGCCGATGTCGCCTGCAAGCAGGGCTTCGCGCAGGCCGTCGATATCGTAGCGGGCGACATTGAGGACGGCGTCGCGGACCTGCACCATGCCCAGTTGTCCGGCCGGGTAGAGCAGGCCCAGTTTCTGGATTTCCTGATGGGCGGCGAGCAGGTTGCCCTCGACCCGTTCGGCGATGAACCTGAGGCTGTCCAGATCGGCGCTTTGCTGCTGGCGGCGCAGGCGGCCGGCGATCCAGCCCGGCAATTCGGCGAGCGGCGGCGCGACCAGCTTGATGGCGACGCCGGCATTGACCAGCGCGGTGAACCAGGCGGCCTTTTCATCGCGCCAATCGAGTGCGGGCAGTGTGATGAGCAGCAGGTTGTCCATCGACAGGTTCTGGCACCATTGCTGCAGCGCCGCGCTGCCTTCCTTGCCCGGTTTGCCCGTCGGGATGCGCAGGTCGATCAATTTCTTGTCGCCGAACAAGGAGAGGTTGCCGCCGGCGGCGAGCAACTGTCCCCAGTCGAATTGCGGCAGCACGGTCAGCACCTCGCGCTCGCTGTAGCCCTGTTGGCGCGAGCGGGCGCGGATGGCGTCGGCGGCTTCGATGACCAGCAGCGGGTCGTCGCCGTAGAGGATGTAGAGCGGGCGCAGTTCGCGTTCGAGGTGCGCGGCGAGTTGCTCGCCCTTGAGCATCATGGCTCGTCGTCGTCCTGGTCGGGGTTTTTCGGTTTGAGAATGCTCAGGCGGCGCATGATCTGGCTGACCAGGTCGTTGTTCATGTCGCGCCAGAGCAGGCCTTCTTCGAGGTCCTTGGCGAGGATGTTGGAGTCGCTGAAGGAAATGTCGCGGGTCAGGCTGATTTCGTTCGGTGCCACCAGTATCTGGCCCTTCTGGTTGACCAGCCGGAAAGTATAGGTCAGTTGCAGGCGATACTCGCTGACGGCACCTTGTGCGTTGACGCTGAGGATGATTTTCTGGCGGCTGTCGTTGACCTGCTGGAATATGGCGTCTGCTGTCTTGGGGTCGCTGACGATTTCCGTGCTGCCGCTGGCCTTGATGTAGCGCTGCAGCCAGATGTTGACCTCGGAGGTTTCCGGCAGGGCGATGTGCATCGTCTTGTAGGGCAGCTTGCTGCTGTTCGCACCACGCAGATGGAAGCCGCAGCCGGCCAGGGCGGCTGCGAGGATCAGTGCGAGCAGGAGACGCATGTCTTTTTCCTTAGGCGACGATATTGACCAGGCGGCCCGGAACGACGACGACCTTCTTGGCTGCCTTGCCTGCCATGAACTTGACGGCGCCTTCACAGGCCAGGGCGGCATTTTCGATGGTGGCGCGGTCGGCCTCGGCGGCGATGCGGATGGAACCGCGCAGCTTGCCGTTGACCTGCACCATCAGCTCGATCTCGTCCTGCTTGAGGGCGGCCGGATCGGCTTTTGGGAAGAGCTGGGCGCCGGCATCCTGGCCCGGTTTCAGTTCGGCGAAGAGGGCCTGGCCGATGTGCGGGACGATGGGGAAGAGCAAGAGGGCGATGCTTTCCAGCGTTTCCTGGGCGAGCGAGCGCCCGGCGGCATCGGTCAGATCGCACCGGTCGTAGGCGTTGAGCAGTTCCATGACGGCGGCGATGGCGGTGTTGAACTGCTTGCGCCGGCCGTAATCGTCGGCCACCTTGCCCATGGTCTGGTGCAGCTTGCGGCGCAGGTCGGCCTGGACGGAAGAGAGACCGTCGCCGCCGCTGCAGGCGGCGACGAGGCCGGCCTGCACGTGGTCGTAGGTCGTTTTCCACAGGCGGCGCAGGAAGCGATAGGCTCCCTCGACCCCGGCGTCGGACCATTCCAGCGACTGGTCGGGCGGCGAGGCGAACATGATGAAGAGACGCGCGGTATCGGCGCCGTACTGGTCGATCAGGGCCTGCGGGTCGACCCCGTTGTTCTTCGACTTCGACATCTTCTCGGTGCCGCCGATGACTACCGGCCGGCCGTCGGCACGCAGGGTGGCGCCGGTCGGGCGGCCCCGCTCGTCGGTGACGACATCGACTTCGGCCGGGTTGATCCACTGTTTCTTGCCGCCTTCCAGGTCGCGGTAGAAAGTCGGGGCGACGACCATGCCCTGGGTCAGCAGGTTGGCGAAGGGCTCGCCGAGGTCGCCGATGAGGCCGACATCGCGCATCAGTTTGGTAAAGAAGCGGGAATAGAGCAGGTGCAGGATGGCGTGCTCGATGCCGCCGATGTACTGGTCGATGCCGCCCTTGCACCAGTACTGGACGCGCTCGTCGACCATGGCCGTGGCGTTGTCCGGGCAGGCATAGCGCAGGAAGTACCAGGACGACTCGAAGAAAGTGTCCATGGTGTCGGTTTCACGCCGGGCGTCGCCGCCGCACTTCGGGCACTTGCATTCGTAGAATTCGGGCATGCGGGCCAGCGGCGAGCCGGCCCCGGTGATCTCGACCTTTTCGGGCAGGGCGACCGGCAACTGGTCGTCGGGTACCGGCACATCGCCGCAGGTTTGGCAATGGATGATGGGGATCGGGCAGCCCCAGTAACGCTGGCGGGAAATGCCCCAGTCGCGCAGGCGGAACTGCACCTTCTTGTCGCCGAGTTGCTTGGCTGCGAGGTCGGCGGCAATCGCGTCGACCGCGGCCTCGTAGCCCAGGCCGTCGTACTTGCCGGAATTGATCAGCTTGCCGTT
>JAJXVG010000113.1 GCA_021782315.1 Pseudomonadota bacterium
CTGCAGGCCTACCTGCGCATCGTGGCGGCCACCAATTTCAAGCAGCGGGTGCGCAAGAACCTGGAATACCACCACGCCGACGCCCTGAACTACGCGGTAATACGCGCAAGCAGCTTCTCGCTGACAAGGACCGCCCGCTCGCCGTTGTAGCTCCTGGCGATACCGTTTTTCACGCCCTGACCGTCATGGCCAAGCACGAAGTCGGCGCTCTGCTGGTTCTTGACGGCGAGCAATTGGTCGGCATTTTTTCCGAACGCGACTATGCCCGAAAGATCATTTTACAAGGCAAGACGTCGAAGGAAACCCTGGTTCGAGAAATCATGAGCGACCGGGTCGCCTATGTCACCCCGAACAGCACGGTGGATGAATGCATGGCCCTGATGACCGAAAAGCGCTTCCGGCACCTGCCGGTCCTTGATGACACCGGCGGCGTTGTCGGCATGATCTCCATCGGCGACATGGTCAAGGAAACCATCAGCAGCCAGAAATTTCTGATCGACCAACTGGCACGCTATATCGCCGGGTGAAATGGCAGGCAAGAACAACATCCACTTTCGCATTCTCGAAGACATCGCCCGCGACCTGTCGGGTGATGTCAATTTCCCAACCTGCCTCGACGCAGCCATTCTGGTCCGCAACACCTTGCGCGACCCCTTCGCCAATATCGAACAGGTGGTCCAGGCCATTGGCGTTGAACCGCTGATTGCCAGCAAATTGCTGCGGCTGGCCAATTCGGTCAGCCGCAACCCATCCGGCGAACGGATTACAAACCTGAGCGCCGCCATCGGCCGCCTCGGTTTCGATATTGTTCGGACAACCTCGCTGGCGGTCGCCATGGACCAGATGCTGAAGTCCAGGAACCTTGCCTGCTACGAGCCAATCGCCCGAAAGACCTGGGAGCACTCGGTACACGTCGCGGCCATCGCCCGCGTGCTGGCCCGCCACCTTGGCCGGGTTCAACCGGATGAAGCGATGATGGCCGGGCTGGTCCACAACATCGGCGTTTATTACCTGCTCTACCGGGCGGCCGAATATCCGGAATACCGCAACAACGAACCGGCCATGATCGAATTGCTGGCCGGCTGGCAAGAAAGTATCGGCGAGAGCCTCCTGCACACGCTTGGCGTCCCGCCGGCCATCGCCGAAGCCGTGCGCGACCAGAAACTGCTACGGAACACCCATACCCCCTGCACCGTCGCCGATGTCCTCCATTTCTCGATTGTGCTCGCCGGTAACGATCTGGCCTGGCAGGCATCGCCGGTGGCGGGAGAGAACGAAGCCGACCTGGCCATGTACGTTGACCTCCTGACCGATGCCGACGAGGACATCGCCGACCTGCGCGCCGCCCTCACAGCCTGAACCTGCGGCTGGGTCCGCGGTCTGAGTCTCTGCCCCCCGGAATTCACCGCAAGATTTTCCGGCGAATCCCGACCAAGGGGTATGCACGCTTCGAGGATATCCCCATGCTGATTCGCCAGTCCCCCTCGGTTTCCGCTTCGGAAATTACCACACCGTCAGTCTATGCCGCCCGGCGGGACTTTATCCGCAACATGGCCGTCGGCATCGGCGCTGCCGGCCTGGGCATCGCACCCGCCCGGGAAATTCGGGCCGAAACGGGAAATTCGCTTGGCCACCTGACGGTCAGTCCGTTTTCAACCCGGGACGAAGCGCCGACTCCCTTCAAACTGGTCGGCAGTTACGGTAATTTTTATGAATTCGGCCCCGACAAGGACAGTCCCGAAAAAAATGCCCATCGCTTGCGCACCAGCCCCTGGTCGGTGACTGTCGACGGCGAGGTCAAGACAGCCAAGACCTTCGCCATCGAGGATATTCTAAAATGGGCGCCGCTCGAGGAACGCATCTACCGCATGCGCTGCGTCGAGGGTTGGAGTGCGGTCGTGCCCTGGGTGGGCTTTCCGTTCAGCGAGTTGCTGAAGCGGGTCGAGCCGACCGGCAATGCCAGATTCGTCGAATTCTGGAGTCTGGCCGACCCCGAGCAAATGCCCTACGTCCGCTTCCCCTTCCTCGACTGGCCTTACGTCGAAGCCGTCAGGCTGGACGAAGCCCGGCACCCATTGAGCATCCTGGCGGTCGGCATGTACGGCGAGGTCATGCCGAAGCAAAACGGCGCCCCGCTGCGCCTGGTCGTCCCCTGGAAATACGGATTCAAGGGGGCCAAGTCCATCGTCCGCATCCGCTTTGTCGAAAAGCAGCCGGCCACGGTATGGACCAAGAGTTCGCCGGAGGAATACGGCTTCTACTCCAATGTCAATCCGGACGTTCCGCACAAGCGCTGGAGCCAGAGCAGCGAACGCCGCCTTGGCGAATTTTTCAAACGCAAGACCCTACCCTTCAACGGTTATGCCGAACAGGTCGCCGACCTGTATGCCGGCATGGATCTCCGGATAAATTTCTGATGCGCATGAACCCCGACAACCGCCGGCTCGGCCTGATCAAGCTGACCCTCTTCATTGCCTGTCTGCTGCCCTTCGGACGCCTGTTATGGGCTGCCTACACCAATGATTTTGGTGCCAACCCAGTCGAATTCGTGCAGCGCTGGACCGGCACCTGGACATTCAATTTCCTGCTCATCACCCTGTGCATCACGCCCTTGCGCTCCATGACCCAAATGCACTGGTTGTTGAGACTGCGCCGCATGCTCGGTCTGTTCTGCTTTTTCTACGCCACCGTGCACTTCCTGAGCTTTATCGGCTTCGACCACGAATTCGTCATCGACGAGATCGCCAAGGATATCGTCAAGCGCCCCTTCGTGACCGTCGGCTTCGCCGCCTTCCTGCTACTGATTCCGCTTGCCGCCACTTCGAGCAACTGGGCCATCCGCAAGTTGGGCGGCCGAAAATGGCAGGAGTTGCACCGCAACATATACCTGATCAGCATCCTGGCCTGCCTGCATTATTTTTGGCTGGTCAAGGCCACCGCCCTGATCTGGCCGATCATCTACACATCCGCCGTGCTAACCCTTCTCGCCTGGCGGATTCGCGAACGCAAGCGCAAGGCGATCCCGGTGCCGCAGTTTCCGGCGGCCACACCTTTGAAATTCTTCAGGCGGAAACCGGAATAGCTTAGCCCCGGCGCGGCAGGTCGAAGCGAACGATAGCCCGGCCGTCCGGGGTCTGCTTCGGCGCCGCCTTCCAGGCGTGCCCGTAAATCACTTCGAAGGTGACCGGTAGCCGACCGTCCTTGCGCATGGCTTCGTAGGCAGCCAGGCCGGCGGCCCATGAGCGGCGGCCGGTCAGGCCGTGACGCCTTGCCCTCATGGCACACGAGGAACCGGCTGCACGCAGTTCCGAGAACATCGCGCCAATATCGTCGTAGGTCAGGGTAATGACTTCCATGTCCATCACCGGGTCCGCAAAGCCGCAGCCGATCAGCATGTCGCCAAGATCGTGCATGTCGGCGAAGCGCTGGGTATGGGCGTAACCGTCGGAAAAGGCCGAGCGCAGTTCTTTCAGCGTATCCGGTCCGAGGGTCGAGAACATCAGCAGGCCGCCGACCTCAAGCACGCGATAGGACTCGGCCAGCGCCGGAATCGGGTCGTCCAGCCAGTGCAGCAGCAGATTGGACCAGACCATCGTGGCCGAACGGGATTTCAGGGGCAATTGCGCAGCATCGGCGGCCAGCCGCCAGGGTTCGGCACGCTGGCCCATACCCAGCCAGCGTTGCCAGCCGGCAGGCGCCTTGCGCCCTGTCATGAGCATGGCTGGCGCCAGGTCCAGAGCGAGCAGTTCGGCTGCCGGGTAACGAGCCGCCAGACCGGGCAGGCTCCCTCCCCGGCTACATCCGAGATCGAGAATCCGCGGTGGTTCCAGGTTTACGAAATCGAGCCGCTCCTGCATCCGGCGATCGACTTCCCGGGCAAAAAAATCGCCTTCGCCATACCCTGCGGCAGCCTTGGCGAAACGTCGAGCGACGGCAGGGCGGTCGACGAAACCGGCGTGTGCGTTTGCCGCCTTCAAACGGCCTTGACGCCGAGGCGCGCGAAAAGTGCGTCGTCACGGTCGACATCCGGGTTGTCGGTGGTCAGCAGGCGATCGCCGTAGAACATCGAATTGGCCCCGGCCAGGAAGCATAAGGTCTGCAGTTCGTCGCTCATTTGCTGGCGACCGGCCGACAGCCGGACCCAGGAAGTCGGCATCATGATGCGGGCGGCAGCGATGGTGCGGACAAACTCGAAGGGATCAAGAGCATCGTTCTCGGCCAGCGGCGTGCCGGGGATCGGCACCAGGTTGTTGATCGGAACGGATTCCGGCGCCTTGGGCAGATTGGCCAGTTGGACGAGCAGCCCGGCGCGGTTCTTGCGCGATTCACCCATGCCGATGATGCCGCCGGAACAGACATTGATGCCTGCATCGCGGACCTGTTCGAGCGTATCGAGACGGTCGTCCTGGGTGTGGGTCTTGATGACCTGGCCGTAGAATTCCTTGTCGGTATCGAGATTGTGGTTGTAGTAATCGAGACCGGCTTCCTTCAGTTTTTCGGCCTGCCCCTCCTTGAGCATGCCGAGCGTCACGCAGGTCTGCATGCCTATCGCCTTGACTTCGCGAACCATGTCGAGTACGCGCTCGAGATCGTTGTCTTTCGGCCCCTTCCAGGCGGCGCCCATGCAGAAGCGGGAGGCGCCTTTAGCCTTGGCGGCCTGGGCGGCGGCGAGAACTTCGTCAAGCGGCATCAGACGTTCGCGCTCGGTATCGGTGTCGTAACGGGCCGATTGCGAACAATAGCTGCAGTCCTCCGAACAACCGCCGGTCTTGACCGAAAGCAGCGTCGAGCGTTGAATGGCATTGGCATCGAAATATTCGCGGTGCACGCCCTGGGCTTGCCAGATCAGATCCATCAACGGCAGTTCGTAGAGGGCGAGCACTTCCGCGACGGACCAGCGACGAGCGGGAACTGACGAGGAAAGGGACGACACGGCGGCGAGGGAGCTAGCTTGCATGAAAGGCCTTGCGTGAGAAGTGCTATAAAATTCGGATACGAAACATATCGGTAATTATGAATTATTACGGACACACCGACCGGATGTCAATTTTACCCCAGCGCGAAGCACTCAAGCGTCTTGGTCGACAATTCCTGGACGCCATGTTGCCTGCCACTTGCTTGCTCTGCGGCGCCGACGCCGGGGGCGATCTGCTCTGCCCGCCCTGCGGCGCCGACCTGCCCGAATTGCCGGCGGCTCGGTGTCCGCAATGCGCCGTCCCCAGCCTGCATGGCGAAACCTGCGGCGCCTGCCTGCGGGAAGCGCCGCATTTCGACCGGACAGAAGCGCTCTTCCATTACGATTTTCCGGCCGACCGCCTGATCCACGCGCTGAAATACGGTCATCAACTGGCCGTCGCCACCTGGAGCGCCAAGCGGCTGGCCGAGCGCCTTGACTCCATGGCGTTCGACATGCTCACACCGCTGCCGCTGCACCCGGAGCGTCTGCGCGAACGCGGTTTCAACCAGTCAACTGAAATTGCCCGGGCTTTGGGAAAACAACTAAAGCTTCCCGTTGAGCGCCGGCATCTGCGGCGCGTGCGGGCGACGCCGCCACAGGCCGAATTGCCGCACAAGGAACGCCATCGCAACGTGCGCGGCGCTTTCGAATGCCGAGCCGATTTCACTGGCCGACACCTGCTGCTGATCGACGACGTCATGACCTCCGGCGCCACCGTCAACGAATGTGCCCGCATTCTCAAGCGGCATGGTGCGGCAACGGTCACCGTGGCTGTCGTCGCCCGCGCGCTGAAGCGTTGAATTCATGCTTTAATTCGCCCCCTTGACCGTTCGAAAGCCGCAGCGTGTTTGCCGTCGTCCTCTACCAGCCGGAAATTCCGCCCAACACGGGCAACATCATTCGTCTGTGCGCCAACACGGGAGCCGAACTGCATCTCGTCGAGCCCCTGGGTTTCGACATTACCGACAAGGGTTTGCGCCGGGCGGGGCTGGATTATCACGAATATGCCCGCGTCCTTCGCCACGGCGACTGGAATGCCTGCAAGCAGGCGCTGACCGGCCGCCGCTTTTTCGCCATGACGACGAAGGGCAGCGCCAGTCCCTTCGCCACGGTCTTGCGGCAAAGTGACGTATTCGTTTTCGGACGGGAAACCAGCGGCCTGCCGCCGGAGTTGCTCGCGGAATTTTCACCGGAACAGCGCCTGCGCCTGCCGATGCAAGCGGGACAGCGCAGCCTCAACCTCTCCAACGCCGCCGCTGTGACGGTCTTCGAAGCCTGGCGCCAGACCGGCTTCCCCGGTTCGCTTTAATCGCCTCGAATCAGGCCAATTCATCCTTCGGGTCGCGCGCCATCAACTCTTCGAGCGCCTGCATCGCCGTCAGGCGACCGTCCAGCACTGCCGCCACGGAGGCGCTGATCGGCATCTCGATGTCCAGTTCGCCGGCCAGGCGATCGACCTCGCGGGCGGTGTAAACCCCTTCCGCCACGTGCCCCAACTCTTCGAGAACCTGCGCCAGGGACTTACCTTGCGCCAGGGCCAGACCGACCCGGCGATTGCGCGACAGGTCGCCGGTACAGGTCAGGATCAGGTCGCCCATGCCGGCCAGCCCCATGAAGGTCTGCCGCTCGGCACCCAGCGCCAGGCCGAGACGGGCGATTTCCGCCAGGCCGCGCGTTATCAGCGCCGCCCGGGAATTGAGGCCGAGACCCAGTCCATCGCAAACCCCGGTGGCAATGGCGAGCACGTTCTTGACGGCACCGCCAACTTCGACACCAACCAGATCGTCGTTGGCATAGATACGCAGACGTGTGGTGTGCAACTGCCGGGCAGCCTCGCGGGCAAAGACCGGATCGTTGGCCGCCAGCGAAATCGCGGTCGGTTGGCCGGCAGCAACTTCCTCGGCAAAGCTGGGGCCGGACAAGGCCCCGCATTGCGCCTGCGAACCGAGCACATCAAGCACCACCTGATGCGGCAGCTTACCGCTGCCCGCCTCGAAACCCTTGCACACCCAGAGCAGGGGCAAGTTACAGTCAAGCGACTTCAAGCGCTCAACGGTCGGGCGCAATCCGGCAATCGGCGTCGCCACGATCAGCAGTTCCGCCCCGGTCACAGCGGCGGCAAAGTCGGTCGCCACGGCGACCGATTCGGGCAATCTGTAACCCGGGAAAAAACGGTGATTTTCGCGTGTCTTGCACAGATCTGCCGCGACATCCTCTTCGCGCGACCACAGCGTCAACTCGTGTTTATCGGCAAAGGCTATGGCCAGCGCCGTTCCCCAGGCGCCAGCGCCAAGCAAGGTTATCTTCATAATCCCCAGACCTGCACCGAACGTAGATAGCCGACCGCACCATCACGATGACGAACCTTGACCCAGCCCGGCGATGCGCTTTCGACAAAATCCACCGCCACCCATTTACCCAGTTCGAGCAGCACCGACGCTTCGGGATTGTCGGCCTCACGGAGTTCCGCCTTTGCGGCGGTCACCACCAGGGTCCGGCGATCGACGATGTCGCGCGACTCGATCCAGGCCAGTGTGCCTTCGGCATCGCGTACCTTGAACCAGCCGTCCAGACGGACAACGACTTCGACCGGCGTCAGTTCCCGGATCAGGTAAATTTTTTTGCTCTGTTGCGACGGCGCATCGTAAAGAATGGCCGCCGGCACGCCAACCGAGCGGTAATCGATGGCCAGCGCTGCTCCTGTCGCCGCAATGAGCGACAGGGCGACAAGGACGCGGCGCCACATGGCAGCGACCTTACTGAATGGACGCGTTGGCCGGCACGCCGGCCTGCGCTTCCTGCTGCTGGCGTTGCATATACATGCCTTCGAAATTCACCGGCTGCAGTACGATCGGCTGGAAGCCGGCACGGCTGACCGAATCGGAGACGGCTTCCCGTGCGTACGGGAAAAGAATGTTCGGGCAGGCGACGGCGATCAACGGCTCGATTTGATCTTCCGGTACATTCTGGATGCGGAAAATGCCCGCCTGTCCCACTTCGACCAGAAAAACAGTTTTTTCGCCCATCTTGGCAGAGACCGTGACGGTCAGCACGACTTCATAGACCCCCTCGCCAACTGCACGACCACCTGTGTTGAGCTGTATCTCGACCTGCGGCTGATCGCGCTCGAGAAAAATCTCCGGGGAGTTTGGCACTTCGATCGACAAATCCTTGACGTAGAGCTTTTCAATGCCGAAGACGGGTTGTTCGTTTTGTTCCATGGTTTTCTTTCAGAAGGTGAATCGGTTAGTCAGCCTTCGAGCAGGGGCTTCAACTTGCCCGCCGCATCGAGTGCATAAAGATCGTCACTGCCACCCACGTGGGTCTCGCCGATGAAGATTTGCGGCACTGTACGGCGCTGTGTTTTCTCCATCATTTCATCCCGACGCTCCGGGTCGAGATCGACGCGGACTTCCTCGATTTCCGTCACGCCACGCGCAGCTAGCAACTGCTTGGCGCGCGTGCAGTAGGGACAAACCGCCGTGGTGTACATCAAAACCCGGGCGCTCATTTGTTCTTGCCCCCTTTTTTCACCGGATAACCCGCGCCCACCCAGGCATCGACACCACCGGCCAGGTTGTGAATTTTTTCAAAGCCCTGCGCCTTCAATTGAGCGCATGCCTTGTTCGAGCGCATGCCGGAGGCACAGCAAACGATCACTGGCTTTCCCTTGAATTTCTCCAGTTCGCCGATACGGTTTGCCAACTGGCCGACGGGTATGTTTTTCGCCTCCGGCAGATGCCCTGCGGTAAACTCATCGTTCTCGCGCACATCCAGGATGTGCGCGTCTTCGCGATTGATCAACAGCGTCGCCTCGGCCGGATTGACACCACCCCCCGAAGAAGCCGAAAACAGCGGCCAAAGCAGCGAAATGCCGCTGACCGCGACCAGTCCTACAAGCAAAATATTCTGGTTGATAAATTCCATCGGCATTAATCAAACTCCCGTCCCACAAAAAACCTCACGCATCATACTGACCAGTTGCAAGGTGCGCTGGTCGCCAACCCGATAATAAACACGGTTCGCATCCTTACGTGTAACCAACACCCCTTTTTCACGCAAAATGGCCAGGTGCTGGGAAATATTGCTCTGCGAGGTTCCCACCGCATCGACGATTTCCTGAACACAGGCCTCTTGCTCGCCAAGCACGCAGAGGATTTTCAGGCGCAACGGGTGCGCGATGGATTTCAGCGCACGGGCGGCCAGTTCTATGTGCTCCTGCTTGTCGATCAGACTGAAGGAAGGCATTTCCAAGATAAAACCTCGATATCGATGAATGACGCATTATAAAATAGCACTTTGCATTTCGCTTGAACGAAATCACGCCAAAATGACACTTGAACATGCCCGGCCCGCTCATTGCAAGCGCCAGCGCCCCGGGCAAAGGCTGTCGGCAGCGCTGATCGCCGCGGTTTTGCTTGCCCTCCCGCCAGTCGACGCCCAGTCACGGACAGCCCAAAAAAAATCTGCCGCAACGCCAGCGTCGCCGGAAATCGCGGAGAAAAAAGCCGATCTCGGTGAATTGCGCAGTCGAATCGACAACCTGCGCAAGGAGTTGTCCGCCAACGAGGAAAACAAGGCGGATGCCGGCGACCGCCTGCGCGAAGCCGACCGTCTCATTTCCCGTATGCAGCGCGAACTGAACGAACTGGGCGACTCGCGCAACCAGGTCGAAACAAAACTGAAGGACCTGGAACGGCAATCGCAGGAACTCGGCAACACGCTGGCGCAGCAACAGGCCCAGTTGGAAAAACTGGTCTACAGGCAATATCTTCGCGGCACACCGGATTCCCTGCAATTGCTGCTCAACGGCAACGATCCCAACCAGATGGCGCGAGATCTGCACTACGTCTCGGCCATTGCCCTGACCCGCGCCGAAATGATGAGCGAGATCAATGCCAATCTCGACAAGAAAAAAACCCTTGCGGCAGATACCAAGAAACACGGCGATGAACTCGCCGAAATCGAGGTGGAACAACAAAAACGCCATGCCGAACTGCAAAAGCAGCGGGAAGAGCGCCAAGCGCTTTACGCCCGGATATCAAGCAAGGTCAATGCTCAACGCAAGGAAATCGGCAACCTGCAGCAGAATGAAAAAAACCTGAGCAGGCTGATCGACCGCCTGTCAAAAATTCTCGCCGCACAGGCAGCCAAGGCCGCGCAGGCTGCACGTGCGGCAGAGGTTGCCCGCGTCGCCGAGGCGGCACGTGCGGCCGAAGCGGCAAAAGCCGCTGCCCGTCAGAAAGACAGGCAGGCGGCGGCGGGGGAAGGCAAGGCAAGCCCCCACCCCGAACCCGTTCGACCGAAGGCGGCCGAGACCGAGAATCATTACGAACCGGTACCCAACGACGGCAGTTTTGCGCGCCAGCGCGGCAAACTGCGTCTGCCGACGCGTGGCGTCGTATCCGGCCGCTTCGGCTCGCCGCGCGACGGCGGCGGCACCTGGCGCGGCCTGTTCATCAAAGCGAGCCCGGGCAACGAAGTCAAGGCCATCGCCGGCGGTCGTGTCGTCTTTGCAGACTGGATGCGCGGTTTTGGCAACCGGTTGATCATCGATCACGGCGATGCTTATCTTTCGATCTACGGCAACAACGACGCCCTGCTCAAACAGGTCGGCCAGGCCGTCAAGGGAGGAGAAACGGTTGCGACTGTCGGCAACAGCGGGGGTAATCCAGAATCCGGTTTATACTTTGAACTTCGCCACCAAGGGCAACCGATCGACCCGATGAAATGGGCCAGCTTGAAATGAGCAAAACGAAAACCTTTAGCTTGACCGTTGGCGCCTTCGTCGCCGGCGCACTGATCAGCCTCAACTTCCCGGCCATGGCCGACAAGGAAGTAAAACCCGGGCTA
>JAJXVG010000114.1 GCA_021782315.1 Pseudomonadota bacterium
TTTCATCCGGCTCGGCGTGCTGGGCGATTGGAACAATCCCTACCTGACCATGAATTTCTCGGCCGAGGCGGGCGAAATCCGGGCCTTGGGTAAAATTCTGGAACGGGGCTACCTCTATCAGGGTCTGAAGCCGGTCAACTGGTGCCTGGACTGCGGTTCGGCGCTGGCCGAGGCCGAAGTGGAGTATGAGGACAAGAATTCGCCGGCCATTGACGTTGCCTTCGCCGTGCATGAAAACCATGCTGCCAAACTGGCGGCGGCTTTTGGCCTGAACCACCTGCGCGGTCCGGCCTTCGCCGTGATCTGGACAACGACGCCGTGGACCCTGCCGGCCAACGAGGCGGTCAGCGTCCATCCGGAACTGACCTATGACCTGATCGAAACCGGGAAGGGCGCCCTGATCCTGGTCCGCGAACTGGCCGAAGCCGCGCTCAAGCGTTACGGGCTGGAAGGCACCGCCATCGCCGCCTGTACCGGCGACAAGCTTGAGCAGATCCTGCTCCGCCACCCCTTCCAGGACAGGGACGTCGCCATCATCTGCGGCACCCATGTCACCACCGAGGCCGGCACCGGCCTGGTGCACACGGCGCCGGCGCACGGGGTGGACGACTACAACATCGGCAGGAAATACGGCTTGCCGGTAAATAACCCGGTCGGCAACGATGGCCGCTTCATCGGCACGACCCCGGCGCTGTCGGTTGGCGAACTGGCCGGCAAGACCGTCTGGGAAGCCAACCCGCTGGTGCTCCAGGAACTCGAAGCACGCGGCCGTTTGCTGAAGGGCGAGCGCATCCAGCACAGCTACCCGCATTGCTGGCGCCACAAGACGCCGATCATTTTCCGCGCCACCACGCAGTGGTTCATCGGCATGGAAAACAAGCAGAACGAAGATGCTTCGACTTTGCGCTGGATCGCCGAGCGCGCCGTCGACGAAACCCAGTTCTACCCGGCCTGGGGGCGCGCCCGCCTGGAGGGCATGATGAAGACCCGTCCCGACTGGTGCGTGTCGCGCCAGCGCAACTGGGGCGTACCGATCCCCTTCTTCCTGCACAGGGAAACCGGCAAGCCGCATCCGCGCACGGCCGAATTGATCGAGGAGGTCGCCCGGCGCGTCGAAAAGGCGGGCATCGAAGCCTGGTTCAGCCTCGATCCGGCCGAACTGCTCGGCGCCGAGGCCGGGCAGTACGTCAAGATGAAGGATACCCTGGACGTCTGGTTCGATTCGGGCACGACGCACTGGCACGTCATGCGCGGCTCGCATGTCGCCGAGCACGCCTACCCGGCCGATCTCTACCTGGAAGGTTCGGACCAGCATCGCGGCTGGTTCCAGTCCTCGCTGCTTTCCGGTTGCGCCATCGACGGCCGCGCCCCGTACAAGGCGCTGCTGACGCACGGCTTCGTGGTCGATGGCAAGGGCCACAAGATGTCCAAGTCGAAAGGCAACGTCATCGCGCCGCAGCAGGTTTCCGACAAGATGGGCGCCGACATCCTGCGCTTGTGGACCGCCTCGACCGATTACTCAGGCGAACTGACCATTTCCGACGAAATCCTCAAACGGGTCGTCGAGGGCTATCGCCGTATCCGCAACACCCTGCGCTTCCTTCTCGCCAACGTCTCCGATTTCGACGCCGCAGCCGACATGCTGCCGGTCGACCAGTGGCTGGAAATCGACCGCTACGCGCTGGCCCTGACCCGCGATCTGCAGGCCAACTGCCGCGGCGACTACGAGCGCTACGAGTTCCACCGCGTGGTGCAGGCGCTACAGACCTTCTGTTCCGAAGATCTCGGCGGGTTTTACCTGGATATCCTGAAAGACCGTCTGTACACGACGTCTCCGAAATCGGTGGCCCGCCGTTCCGCCCAATCCGCGCTGTGGCATGTCACCCAGTCTTTTGTCCGCCTCCTGGCGCCGATTACCGCCTTTACCGCCGAGGAGGTCTGGCAGGTATTGAGCGGCAAGGCCGAAGACTCGGTCATGTTCCAGCTCTGGCACGAACTGCCGTCCCAGGCGGACGAGGGCGATCTGCTGACCAAGTGGGCGCAGGTTCGCGCCGCGCGGGCCGATGTCACCAAGGCGCTCGAAGCCCGGCGCGAAGCCGGCGAGATCGGTTCCGCCTTGCAGGCGGCAGTCGAGATTCATTGCGCCGGCGAGAAATTCGATGCCCTGGCCAGCCTTGGCGACGATTTGAAATTCGTCTTCATCTGCTCGTCGACCGCCGTCGTCCGCAACGAGGTGGAACTGGTGGTCGCCACTCCCCTCGACAACGCCAAGTGCGAACGCTGCTGGCATGTCCGGGCCGATGTCGGCAGCCATGGCGAACATCCGGGCCTGTGCGGCCGTTGCGTCAGCAATCTGCACGGTGCCGGCGAGGTGCGCGCGCATGCCTAGCCGTTGGTACGGGCTGGCCGGGCTGCTCATCGGGCTCGACCAACTCAGCAAATGGCTCGTTCTGGAGAATATCCGTCCGGGCGAGACGATCTACGTTGCGCCCTTCTGGAACTGGGTCCTGGCCTTCAACTCCGGCGCCGCCTTCAGCTTCCTGGCCGATCAGCCGGGCTGGCAGCGCTGGCTGTTTTCCGGACTGGCCCTGGCGGTGGCCGGCTGGATCGCCGTCACCCTCCGCCATCACGCCCGGCAAAAACTGCTCTCGCTGGCCCTGACGCTGATCATGGGCGGCGCCCTGGGCAACGTCATCGACCGCATCCGCTTCGGCGCCGTGGTCGATTTCATTCAATGGCACGCCGCCGGTTTCTACTGGCCCGCCTTCAATGTCGCCGATTCGGCGATTACCGTCGGCGCCGTCCTGCTTGTCGTCGAGCAACTGCTCGCCCCCAACCGAAAAGACATTGCGTCATGACCGCCACCGTCCGTTCCGACAGTTTCCTGACCCTGCACTACCGCATCTGCACCCTGGATGGCGAGGAATTCCTGTCCACCTTCGACATGAGTCCTGCCACCCTGCAGATGGGCAGCGGCCAACTGGCCGACAACCTGGAGTCCGTGCTGATCGGGCTGCCGGTGCACGAGCGCTATGTCTTCGAGCTGGAACCGGGGCAGGCCTTCGGCCAGCACAACGACCGCCTGGTCGAGCGCATCGCCCGGGCCGGCCTGCCGGATGGGATGGAACTCAAGGAGAATTCCGTCGTCGAATTCACCGCACCGAACGGCGGCACCTTCGCCGGCTTCCTGCGCGAGCTCGATGCGACGCACGCCCTGTTCGACTTCAATCACCCGATGGCCGGAAAAACGATCCGCTTCGAGGTGGAAATTATCGGAATCATGTAAATGCAAGTCATCCTCGCCAATCCCCGCGGTTTCTGTGCCGGCGTCGAACGGGCCATCGCCATCGTCGAGCGCGCGCTGGAGAAATTCGGGGCGCCGATCTACGTCCGTCACGAAGTGGTGCACAACAAATTCGTCTGCGACGACCTGCGCGCCAAGGGGGCGGTGTTCATCGAGGAATTGAGCGAGGTGCCGGCCGGCAGCACCGTCGTTTTCAGCGCCCACGGCGTATCGAAGGCGGTGCGTTCCGAGGCCGATGAACGGGGGCTGAAGGTTTTCGACGCCACCTGTCCGCTGGTCACCAAGGTCCATGTCGAGGTCGGCAAGATGCGCAACCAGGTTCGCGAGGTGGTCATGATCGGCCACCGGGGGCACCCGGAAGTCGAAGGGACCATGGGCCAGAGCGGCGACGGGATGTACCTGGTCGAGGCGGCGGAGGATGTCGCGCAGTTGCAGGTCAGGTCGCCGGACCGGCTGTCTTTCGTGACCCAGACCACCCTCTCGGTGGACGACGCTTCCCGGGTGATCGATGCGCTGAAGCAGCGCTTTCCCGAAATCCAGGGGCCGAAGAAGGACGACATCTGTTACGCCACCCAGAACCGCCAGGATGCAGTCAAGACCCTGGCCGAACAGTGCGATCTGGTGCTGGTCGTCGGCAGTCCGAACAGTTCCAATTCGCGTCGCCTGAAGGAAGTCGCCGTGGCTCGCGGGATCGCGGCCTATCTGATCGACGGCCCCGATGAAATCGATGCGGCATGGTTGCAAGGGAAGCAGCGGGTTGGCGTGACGGCCGGTGCCTCGGCGCCGGAAATCCTGGTCCGCCGCGTGGTCGACCATATCCGCGCCCTGGCCGGCGCCGATGTGGTGCAGCTTGCCGGTGTCGAGGAGGGCGTGTCCTTCCCCTTGCCGCGCGAACTGGCCGCCGACGACTAAATGCCTAGCCTCGCAGCCTTCCGAGCGGGCCTTTCAACGACCTGAGCGGAATGGCCTGCGGCTCATTTCACGTCTGCTGACACCCCTGCAAACCGGATACCTGGTGCTATCCTATCGGGATAGACCATCGGCACGACAACGACTAACGCATCCGAACCATCCGGCATGACGACTCATCTGGACCGCATACTGTTTGCCCAAGGAGGGCAGTGCTTCTTCTGCCGCAGGCAACTGCCCAAGGCAGAAGCATCCGTCGAACATCTGGTAGCAGTCGCCAACGGCGGCAAGAACGATGACGACAACTGCGTGGCCTGCTGCAAGGCACTCAATCACCTACTAGGTTCGAAGTCGATCAAGGAGAAACTCCAGATCGTCCTCAATCAGCGGGGTAGCTTTCAATGCCCCGGCAACGCCTTGGCGCAATCGAGCCCATCATCAAGCACCAACGCCACGCCGGTAACGCCTAAACCAGCCCCGGCTGCAGCCAATGGAACGCCGACAGCCATCGACCTTGTGCAGGCCGATCTGAAAAAGCGTGGCGCATCGCGGCCACGAAAAGTTGCTACGCTGTCCAGCACGATCAAGTCCCTGCTCAAGCAGCATCAGAAACCTAACGCTGATGCCGAAGTGGCCCATTTAATCTCCGAACTTCAAAAGCAGGGCAAGGTGATCGTCATCGATACCAAGGTCACGTACAAGCTCGGGTAATTTTTGTCCTGGACAATTTGGTACCCGGCACATTCGGCGGCGATTTTCGCCTTGCTGGCGAAGGGGTTACGGTTTTGCGGCATCCCGCCAGAAGGCCGCCTGCGCAGGACTTCCGGCACCGGCAAACCGGGCGGCTTAATTCGGCTTTGCACTTGATTGTTGTTGATTAAGCCTGTACTATTCCGCTTTTACTTTTACAGCTTTCCGGAATTTCTATGGCCAATAGCGCACAAGCCCGCAAGCGCGCCCGTCAAGCCGACGTGCAGCGTTCCCATAACGCCAGCCTGCGTTCGACCCTGCGTACCGCGATCAAGCGCGTTCGCCAGGCGATCGAAGCGGGTGATAAAGCCGCCGCACAGGGCGTTTTCCAGCAGTCCGTCGCGGTTCTCGACCGTATCGCCGACAAGAAGATCGTGCACAAGAACAAGGCTTCCCGCACCAAGAGCCGCCTGTCCGCTCAGATCAAGGCCCTGGCTGCTGCCTGACCGAGCCTGAGGCTCAAATAAAAATGGCGCCTTGGGCGCCTTTTTTATTGCAGTCGTTTGTTCCTGTTTGCTATTTCTTGTCTTCCAGCGAGCAGACGCCGTCGACGATCTGCAGGTCGTTGTCCTGGGCGAAGTTGAGCATGAAGCGGTAGGCCATCGGTTCGATTTCGCCGAGGCGACCATCGACGAAGACGGCCTTCTCGCCGCTGTAGTCTCCGGGGCCGACGTAGGGCGAGTATTTCATCTTGCGTTCGGCACCGAAAGCGGACATGACGCCACACAGGCGTTCCGCCCAATCGCTGGGGCGAAATTTCCTGCCTTCTTTGGTGAGGCCAACAATGATGAATGTGGTCGATTCTGTGGTTGTCATTGTTCTACTCTGCGTTTGCGGGCGATACGACCTTGCGAGGGAGCATTCTAGCAGAAGCCGGAAGCCTTTCCATAATTATGGCTTACGGTGTGATGGCCGGCGCGGGATGCCTGTTTTACCGTTCTATACAATGCCTTGCTTTTCCCCTAAAATTCGAACCCGTGCCGCACTTTCGGGGTTTTGGGCCTGTTCGGGCGGCGAATATTTCGGCGGCAATGGCTGCCGTTTTGTTTTTTGAGGTTGCCTCATGTCGCATGTCATGAATACCTATGCCCGCTTGCCGGTGGCTTTCAGCCATGGCCAGGCCAGCCGGATTACCGATGTCGACGGTAAGGAATACCTGGATGCGCTGTCCGGGATCGCCGTCTCCACGCTCGGCCATGCCCACCCCAGGCTGGTCGCCGCGATTGCCGCCCAGGCCGGGCGCGTCCTGCACACATCCAATCTCTACGAAATTCCCGGCCAGGATCGCCTGGCCGACAAATTGACGGAACTCTCGGGCATGCAGGAGGTTTTCTTCTGCAATTCGGGCTGCGAGGCCAACGAGGCGGCGATCAAGCTGGCCCGTTACTACGGGCACAAGAAGGGTGTCGAGACGCCGACCGTCATCGTCATGGAAAAGGCCTTTCACGGCCGGACCATGGCGACCCTGTCGGCGACCGGCAACCGCAAGGCGCAGGCCGGCTTCGAACCGCTCGTTTCCGGTTTTGTCCGCCTGCCCTATGACGACCTCGAAGCGGTCAGGAACGTTGCCGAACACAACAAGAATATCGTCGCCGTCATGCTTGAAGCCATCCAGGGCGAGGGCGGCGTTCACCTCGCCTCGAGCGAATTCCTGCAAGGGGTTCGCCAACTCTGCGACGAGAATGGCTGGCTGCTCATCTGCGACGAGGTGCAGTGCGGCATGGCGCGGACCGGCCGCTGGTTCGGTTACCAGCACGCGGGCATTCAGCCGGATATCGCGACCCTGGCCAAGGGTCTGGGTTCCGGCGTGCCGATCGGCGCCTGCCTGGCGACCGGCAAGGCAGCCGGGCTTTTCGGGCCGGGCAACCACGGTTCGACTTTCGGCGGCAATCCTCTGGCCTGTGCGGCGGCCCTGACGACCATTGCGACCATCGAGGAAGACGGCCTGATGGCCAACGCCGCGCGCATCGGTGCGCTGCTTCGCCGCCTTTATGCCGAGGGTCTGGCGGGACTCAAGGGGGTGCGCGAAATTCGCGGCCATGGCCTGATGATCGGCATCGAACTGGATCGTCCGTGCGGCGAACTGGTCGGCCGGGCGCTGGCGGCCGGCTTGCTGATCAACGTCACCGCCGATACGGTCGTCCGTCTGTTGCCGCCGCTGATTTTCAGCGAGAGCGAGGCAAGGGAACTGGTCGATCGCAGCATTCCGCTGATCAGGGAATTTCTGGCGGAGTGAGATCATGGCGATAAAACACTTCCTGCAATTCAAGGATTTCACGCGGACCGAGCTCGAGCATGTCTTCGAGCGGACGCGCTGGATCAAGAACCAGTTCAAGTCTTACCAGAAATACTGGCCGCTGGCCGACCGTACCCTGGTCATGATTTTCGAAAAGGCCAGTACGCGGACGCGTCTTTCCTTCGAGGCGGGGATGCAGCAGTTGGGCGGTTCGGCGATTTACCTGAATACCCGCGATTCCCAGCTCGGGCGCGGCGAACCGGTCGAGGATGCGGCCCAGGTCATTTCCCGGATGAGCGATATCGTGATGATCCGCACCTTCGAGCAGGACATCATCGAGCGTTTCGCCGCCAATTCACGCGTTCCGGTCGTCAACGGCCTGACCAACGAATACCACCCCTGCCAGATACTGGCCGACATCTACACCTATATCGAGCACCGCGGCTCCATCCAGGGCAAGACCGTGGCCTGGGTCGGCGATGCCAACAATATGTGCAATACCTGGCTGCAGGCGGCCGAGGTTCTTGGCTTCAAGGTCCATGTCTCGACCCCGCCGGGTTATGAAATCAACCGCGACCTGGTCGGCGTCATCGACCGCTCGCGCTTCGAGGTCTTTGCCGACCCGATGGATGCCTGTCGCGGTGCGGACCTGGTGACCACCGACGTGTGGACCTCGATGGGCTTCGAGGCCGAGAACGAGGAACGGATCAAGGCCTTTGCCGACTGGTGCGTCGATGGCGACATGATGCGGGTGGCCGACGGGGGCGCGCTTTTCATGCACTGCCTGCCGGCTCATCGCGGCGAGGAAGTCACTGCCGAGGTGATCGACGGGCCGCAGTCCGTGGTTTGGGATGAGGCCGAGAACCGGCTTCATGTCCAAAAGGCGCTTATGGAATACCTGCTTCTGGGCGGGATCGAAACGAAACAAGGGAACGGAAATGAGTGACATCAAGAAAGTAGTGCTGGCCTATTCGGGCGGCCTGGACACCTCGGTCATCCTCAAGTGGTTGCAGGATGTTTACAAGTGCGAAGTCGTCACCTTCACGGCCGATCTCGGCCAGGGCGAGGAACTCGAGCCGGCCCGCGCCAAGGCCTTGAAGGCCGGCATCAAGCCGAAGAACATCTACATCGACGACCTGCGCGAAGAATTCGTCCGCGACTTCGTCTTCCCGATGTTCCGCGCCAACACCGTCTACGAAGGCGAATACCTGCTTGGCACCTCGATCGCCCGCCCGCTGATCGCCAAGCGCCTGATCGACATCGTCAATGAAACCGGTGCCGACGCCATCTGCCACGGCGCCACCGGCAAGGGCAACGACCAGGTCCGCTTCGAACTCGGCGCCTACGCGCTGAAGCCGGGCATCAAGGTCATCGCCCCGTGGCGCGAGTGGGACCTGATGTCGCGCGAAAAACTGATGGCCTATGCCGAGAAGCACGGTATCGAGATCGACATGAAGCACAAGAAGGGGGGGTCTCCCTATTCGATGGATGCCAATCTGCTGCACATTTCCTACGAAGGCCGCCATCTGGAAGATCCGGCCGCCGAAGCGGAAGAGTCGATGTGGCGGTGGACGGTGTCGCCGGAAAAGGCGCCGAACAAGGCCGAGTACCTTGATCTCGAATTCGCCCGGGGCGACGTCGTCGCCGTCAACGGCAAGAAGATGAAGGCGCATGAAGTGCTGGCGACGCTGAACGAAATCGGCGGCAAGCACGGCATCGGCCGCCTCGATCTGGTCGAGAATCGCTATGTCGGCATGAAATCCCGCGGCTGCTATGAAACCCCGGGCGGAACGATTCTCCTGCGCGCCCACCGCGCCATCGAATCGGTCACCCTCGACCGCGAAGTCGCCCACCTCAAGGACGACCTGATGCCGCGTTACGCCAGTATGGTCTACAACGGCTACTGGTGGAGCCCGGAGCGCAAGGCGCTGCAGGTGCTGATCGACCATACCCAACAGACGGTCAACGGCGTCGTCCACCTCAAGCTGTACAAGGGCAACGTCATCGTCGTCGGTCGCGACTCGAAGACCGATTCGCTGTTCGATTCGACCATCGCCACCTTCGAGGACGATGCCGGTGCCTACGACCAGCGCGACGCCGGCGGCTTCATCAAGCTGAACGCGCTGCGCATGCGCATCGCCGCCAACCTGGCGGCGCGCAAGGCCGGTGCTGCCGGGAAAGCCGTCGCCAAAAAAACCGTGGCCGCGAAGCCGGTCAAGGCGGTGGCCAAGACCCCGGCCAAGAAGGCGGTAAAGACGGCCAAGGCTGCGCCGGTCGAGACCAAGCCGGTGGTCAAGCCGCTGGCCGCCAAGGCCGTCGTCGCCAAGGCCGTCAAGGCACCTGCCAAGGTGCCGGCCAAAAAGCCGGCCGCCAGGAAGAAGGTCTAAGCGATGGGCGGCGGCACCTTGTTCGGCTTCAACGAAGAACAGATCGCGGATTTCTTCTCGACCTGGGGGGTCGGCGCCTTCATCCTCTTCATGTTGTTCATCATCGGCGAAATCGCCTACAAGTCGAAAGCCGGCAAGACGGGCACCTTCGTGCTTTTCTTCGTGCTGGCCTTCGGCATGGTTGGTTTCATTGCCAAAGCCATTATTCAAAAACTCTGGGGTATCTAAATGTCGCAATCCGAACGTTACGACGGCGTTTCCGTGGTCAAGAAGGCCAATGTCTATTTCGACGGCAAATGCGTCAGTCATACCGTGGTGCTGGTCGACGGCACGAAAAAAACGGTCGGCGTGATCCTGCCGGCCAGCCTGACCTTCAATACCGGCGCGCCGGAAATTATGGAAGGGGTCGGCGGTTCCTGTCGTGTCAAACTGAAGGGCGAAAGCGAGTGGACAACCTGGGGCGAAGGCCAGTCCTTCAACGTGCCGGGCAATTCCAGCTTTGAAATCGCCTGCGACGAACCCTATCACTACGTCTGCCATTTCGGGTAATCATCATGCCAAGCTTTGACTTCACCTCCGAAGCGGACATGGTGGCGTTGAAGAACGCCATCGACGTCACCGCCCGCCAGATCGACAATCGCTACGACTTCAAGGGCACCAGCGCCAAGGTCGAATTGAACGAGAAGGACAAGCTCATCACCCTGTGGGGCGATTCGGACTTCCAGCTGGACCAGATCAAGGACCTGCTTTTCCCGGCCATGGAAAAGAAGGAGAAGGAAAGCGTCAAGCGCCTGGATCACCAGAAGATCGTCAGTGTTTCCGGCAACAAGGTGAAGCAGGAAATGAAGATCAGGGACGGGATCGACAGCGACCTTGCCAAGAAGATCGTCAAGCTGGTCAAGGACGGCAAGCTCAAGGTCCAGGCCGCGATCCAGGGGGAGACCGTCTATGTATTGGAAGTGAATCCTCGCGCATCGCGCACCGTGCCTTTCGTATCCAAGGCAACCGGAGATTCGCTTGCAAAAATTGCAGCGCGCTGCATGGCAGGACAGAGCCTGGTCATGCAGGGTGTCACCAAAGAGGTGGAGCCGGCTTATTATTCCGTGAAGGAAGCGGTGTTCCCCTTCATCAAGTTTCCCGGGGTGGATACGATATTGGGACCCGAGATGAA
>JAJXVG010000115.1 GCA_021782315.1 Pseudomonadota bacterium
GAGCGGCCGGTCGAAAATCGGTTCGCAGACGGCGCGGATGGCGGCCTCGAACTCGTCGACCCGCGTGTCCTTCGGCGCCCAGCCCGACTCGATGTGGGCTTCGGCTACCCGCTTGTAGTCGCGGCGGAAGAAGGCGAGGAAGTTCTGCGCCAGGTAATTCTTGTCGGAATCGGTCAAGGTGCCGACGATGCCGAAATCGAGAGCGATATAGCGGCCGTCGGCGGCGACGAAAATATTGCCGGGGTGCATGTCGGCGTGGAAAAAACCGTCGCGGAACACCTGGGTGAAGAAGATTTCGACCCCGGCCGCCGAGAGCTTGGACAGGTCGATGCCATCGGCGCGCAGCTTTTCGGTTTGCGAAATCGGCGTGCCTTTCATGCGCTCCATGACCATGACGGTCGAGGTGCAGAAATCCCAGTGTACCTCGGGCACGATCAGCAGTTTCGAGTCGGTGAAGTTGCGCCGCAGTTGCGAGGCGTTGGCTGCCTCGCGCATCAGATCGAGTTCGTCGTGCAGGTATTTGGCAAACTCGGCGACCACTTCGCGCGGCTTCAGGCGTTTGCCGTCGATCCACAGTTTTTCGAGCAGCATTGCCAGGTTGTCCATCAGTGCCAGGTCATGTTCGATGACCGACAGCATGTCTGGGCGCAGAACTTTGACAGCAACCTCGTGGCCGCCGTCTTCTGCGTGCAGTCTGGCAAAATGGACCTGGGCGATGGAGGCCGAGGCGGTCGGGGTTGCGTCGAACTCGGCAAATACTTCGCTGGCCGGCCGGCCGTAGGCTTTTTCGATTTCCGCCAGGGCCTGCGCCGAATCGAATGGCGGTACCCGGTCCTGGAGCTTGGCCAGTTCGTCTGCGATGTCCGTCGGCATCAGGTCGCGCCGGGTCGACAGGACCTGGCCGAACTTGACGAAAATGGGGCCGAGCGATTCGAGGGCGAGGCGCAGGCGCTCGGCGCGGGGCGCGGAGAGGTCGCGCCAGAATTGCAATGCATTGGCGATTCGTGCCAGGCGACCGCTCGGCTCGTGTTCGAGCACCATCTCGTCCAGGCCGAAACGGCTGGCGATTGAGGCGATCTTGAGCAAACGAAAGAGACGCATGTTGACGGTAAACGCCGGTCGGGCCGGGCAAAATTGCTAAACGAGCATGTTAACACGCTGACGACGATTGCGGCCCGACGATTTGTTCTGTTCCGGAATCGAGGCGGGAAGGGCTGCCGCGACACAACAATCTTGCCGGGCGACAAGGCCAATAGGATAAACTCCTCGGCACATCTCTGTCGGTTTCATGCTCTGTCATCCCAAGCCAATCAACATGTCCATGAACGAACCGAAACAACCCTCGGAAATTGCCCGCGAGGCACTCAAGCGTCTCGCCGTTCGACATCTGGCCCCGACGCCTGCCAACTATCAGGCCTGCTACAACGAAATTGCCAACCTTCCCAACCTGCCGATATTCCCCGAGGCGCCCCTGCGCGAACTGTCGCTTGCCCTGCAAGCCCGGAACGAGTCCCAGGAAAGGCATCTGGATAACCTCTCTGCGGCGATTTCCCGCCGTAGCTGGGATGGCGTCAAGGACGCATTGGTCGGTTTTTCGACGCTTGGCGAGCGGCCGGCTCCGAACCTTGCGGCCGCAGCGTCGACGACATCCTTGCCGAGCGAGTTTTGCGGCAAGCTGGCCCGTTTTGTCGAATGCCTGCTGCCGGCTCTAGGCGACGGCGAATCGAGAATTGTCGAGGCGCTGGAAGAGTTGATCGGCGCCTTGCGGCTGCCATCCGTTTCGGCGGGCGCCGTGCAGGATATTCTCGGCGGGCTGGCGCACCAGGCGACGGGCGCGGCGGAGGAGCAAGTCGAGATCAGGCAGTCCCTGCTCAAGTTGCTGCACCTGATCATTGAGAACATAAGCGTGTTGAGCCTCGAAGACAGCTGGCTCAAGGGGCAGGTCGATGGTCTGATGGCTGGTGTTTCGCCGCCGCTTAACCTTCGCAGCCTGGATGAGGTGGCGTCCCGTCTGCGCGATGTCATGGAGAAACAGGGGCGTGCCAAGTTGCGTTCGGTCGAGGCGCAGGAAGAAATGCGCAAAATGCTGGCCGCTTTCGTCGAACGGCTGGGCAGCATGAATCGTTCGAGTGCCGAATTCGAGGGGCGGATCGTCGAAAGCGCCCGCAAGATCGAAAAGGTCGAGAGTATCGAGGCCTTGCGCCCACTGCTCGACGAGGTGATCGTGGCGACCCGGACGATGATCGAGGAGACCGCCCAATCGCGCGAGCAATTGAAGGAATTGCAGGACAAGGTGGTGCTCACCGAGGCCGAGTTGATGCAATTGCATCAGGAACTCGATAACGCCAGCGCACTGGCTCGCAACGACCCGCTGACCGATGTCCTCAATCGCAAGGGGCTGGAAGAAGCGCTGGCGCGTGAAATTGCCAGTATGCGACGCAGGAATGCGGCGCTGTCGATCAGTTTGCTGGATATCGATAATTTCAAGAAGTTGAACGACCGTTTCGGCCATGATGCCGGCGATCGCGCCCTGATTCATCTGGCCGATTGCGCCCGGCGCAACATGCGTCCGAGCGATACACTGGCTCGCTATGGTGGCGAGGAATTCGTCGTCCTCATGCCAGATACCCTTCTTGAGCAGGGTATCGAGACGATGGCCCGCCTGCAGCGGGAACTGACCAAGGCCATCTACATGGCCGACAACGAGAAAATCCTGATTACCTTCAGCGCCGGGGTCGCCGAGTTGGCGGCCGAAGAGTCGGGCGTCGATGCCATCCGGCGCGCCGACCGGGCGATGTATCTCGCCAAGCGGGCCGGCAAGAATCGTGTGCTGGGGGGCTGAGCGCCCGATGTCCCTGAGTCGCGGTTTTCCGCCTGTCGCCGACCCAGCTGCTCGAACGCTGATTCTCGGCAGTCTGCCCGGTGAGGCTTCCCTGCGGGCCGGGCAATACTATGCCCACGGACGAAATGCCTTCTGGCGGATCATGGGCGATCTGCTGGGCGCCGGCCCGGCCTTGCCCTACGAGAAAAGACTGGAAAAACTGGGCGCAGCCGGTATCGCCTTGTGGGACGTGATCGCGGCTTGCGAACGTTTCGGCAGCCTGGATTCGGATATCGTCCATGGCTCGGTTCGCGTCAACGACTTCCCGGCATTCTTCGCTGCGCACGACCGCATCGAGCGTGTTTTCTTCAATGGCGGGGCGGCCGAGGCCAGTTTTCGCCGCCATGCACTCCCCGGTCTGTCGGGATTGAATCTCCGGCTGGTGCGCCTGCCGTCAACCAGCCCGGCCCATGCGGCTCGCGCCTATGCCGAGAAGCTGGCGGCCTGGTCGGCGATAGTCGCCGAATAAATGAGCGACTGCGTCGTATAATTGGCGTTTCGCTTTTTTAGCAGCAAATCAATGGCCCAAGACGTTAAGACCCAGCTGACCGAACTTTTGCAACAGGCGCTGGCCAGTGTTGCTCCGAGTGCAAGTGCTACCCCCATCCAGCTTGAGCGGCCGCGCGATCCGACGCACGGCGATTTTGCGACCAACCTGGCCATGCAACTGGCCAAGGCGCTGAAGAAAAATCCGCGCGAAATCGCCCGGCAACTGGTCAATGAGTTGCCGGTTTCGACTTTGGTGACCAAGGCCGACGTGGCCGGCGCCGGCTTCATCAATTTCACGCTCGATGCAGGGGCGAAAACCGATATCGTCAAGGCCGTGCTGGCCGAGGGCGAAAACTTCGGGCGCTCGACCCAGGGCGGCTGGCAGAAGGTGCAGGTCGAATTCGTTTCGGCCAATCCGACCGGTCCGCTGCACGTCGGACATGGCCGCGGCGCTGCTTACGGCGCTTCGTTGTCCAGCCTGCTGACCTTTGCCGGCTGGGATGTGACGCGCGAATATTACGTCAATGACGCCGGCCGGCAGATGGACATCCTCGGCCTGTCGACCTGGTTGCGTTACCTGGAGCAGAACGGCGTCGACGTTCCCTTTCTGCCCAACGCCTACCAGGGCGATTATGTACGCGAGATGGCGCGGCAGATGAGCATCGCGCACGGCGCCAAATTCGTTCGTCAGGCGGCTGACGTCCTGGCCGGAACCCCGGGGCTGCCCGAGGCGGAGCGAGCCGACGACGAGGCCAAGCGCCAGCGCGACCAGCACCTCGACGCGCTGATCGCCAATGCCAAGGCATTGCTCGGCCCGGACTGGACCTATGTCCATCAGCATGCGCTGTCGGAACAACTGGCCGATTGCCGGGACGACCTCGAGCAGTTCGGCGTCCGTTTCGACGTCTGGTTCTCCGAGCAGGCGCTGTTCGACACCGGCCTGGTGGCGCGCTGTGTCGATTTGCTCGAAAAGAAAGGCCATTTGTACGTGCAGAACGGTGCCCGCTGGTTCAAGTCGACCACCTTCGGTGACGAGAAGGACCGTGTCGTGCAGCGCGAAAATGGCCTCTACACCTATTTCGCCTCGGACATCGCCTATCACCTGAACAAGTTCGAACGCGGTTTCGACAAGGTCATCAATATCTGGGGCGCCGATCACCACGGCTACATTTCCCGCGTCAACGGCGCCATCACCGCCCTCGACCTCGATGCCGCCAAGCTGCAAGTCGCCCTGGTCCAGTTCGCCGTGCTCTACCGCAACGGTCAGAAGGCCTCGATGTCGACTCGCTCCGGCGAATTCGTCACCCTGCGCGAATTGCGCGGCGAAGTGGGCAACGATGCCTGCCGTTTTTTCTACGCCTTGCGCAAGTCGGACCAGCACCTCGATTTCGACCTCGATCTGGCCAAGAGCCAGACCAATGAAAACCCGGTCTATTACATCCAGTATGCCCACGCCCGCATCTGTTCCGTCGTCAACCAGTGGGCCGGCGACCCGGGGACGCTGACTGTCGCCGATTTCTCCTTGCTGGGCAATCCGCGCGAACTGGCGATTGCCAGCAAGCTGACCGAGTTCCGCGAGGTCATCGAGAACGCCGCCCGTGAATTGGCGCCGCACCTGATTGCCTTCTACCTGAAGGATCTTGCCGGGGAGTTCCACGGCTGGTACAACGCCGAGCGCATGCTGGTCGACGACGCCGCCTTGCGCGATGCACGAGTCGCACTGGCCGCGGCGGTTCGGCAGGTTATCCGCAACGGTCTGGCCGTCCTCGGCGTCAGTTGCCCGGAATCGATGTAAGGAAATCCCATGAGTCGCGATATGAAACCCCGCAGGAACCAGCCGGCAAAAAAGAAGGCCGCAGGCGGAACGCTGGTCGGCATGTTCATCGGTCTTGTGCTCGGTGTCGGGATGGCGGCGGGCGTCGTCTGGTATCTCAACAAGTCCCCCCTCCCCTTCGTCGAGAAGGTTCAGCCGCCGTCGACCAGGAGCGCCGGCAAAAACGGCGATGCGACCCAACCGCTGGCCTTGCCAGGCAAGCCGGGCGATCCGGTTCCGGAAAAACGCTTTCAGTTTTACGATATCCTGCCGGGCAAGGCAGACGCGGTGCCGGACAAGGCGCCAAAGCAGGATGCCGGTGCCCAGGAGCCGAAAAAAGACGAAGCGAAGAAGGACGATGCAAAGAAAGAGGATGCGAAGAAGGACGACAAAAAGGACGAGTCCAAGGAATCGAAGACCCCGCTCTTCCTGCAGGCCGGTTCGTTCAGCACCGCCCAGGATGCCGACAACCAGAAGGCCAAGCTGGCGTTTATGGGAATCGAGGCGGTTGTCCAGCAGGTCATGGTCCAGGACAAAACTTTCTATCGCGTCCGGGTCGGCCCTTATACAAAAATCGACGAATTGAACAAGGTACGCGCCGAACTTGCCAAATCCGGCGTTGAAGCTCAACTTTCCAAATAGGAGTCACGCATGAAGTTCTCCCGTCGCACTTTCGTCAGTGGCGCATTCGCCCTCGTTTCCGGATTGATTGTGGCCATGCCGGCCTTCGCACAAACCGCTGGCAAGGATTTTATCCCGATCACCCCGCCCCAGCCGACCGAGGATTCGGCCAAGATCGAAGTGCTGGAGTTCTTCAGCTATGGCTGCCCGCACTGTGCGGACTTCAATCCCATGCTGACCGCCTGGGTCGCCAAGCAGTCGGCTGACGTCGTCGTCAGGCAGGTGCCGGTTACCTTCGGCCGCGCCGCCTGGGCCAATATCGCCAAACTGCACTACACCCTGGAAATCACCGGTGACGCTCATCGCCTCGAAGCCGATATTTTCAAGGCGATCCACGTCGAACGCCAGAATCTCTTCGAAGAAAAATCCTTGGCCGAGTGGGTTGCGAAAAAAGGCGTCGATCCCAAGAAATTCGCCGAAACCTTCAATTCCTTCGGCGTCCTGAGCAAGGTCAAGCGCGGCGACCAGATGGCGCAGGCCTACAAGATCACCGGCGTGCCGTCGCTGGCCATCGAAGGAAAATACCTCGTCGGCGGCAAGGACTTCGCCGAGACGCTGGCGATTGCCGACAAGATCATTGCCAGGGTGCGCAGCGAGAAGTACGGCAAGAAGTAATTGAACCGGAAGGTCTTCATCACGGGCGCCTCGTCGGGCATCGGCGAGGCGCTTGCCGTTTACTACGCCGGGCAGGGCGCAAGGCTGGGTCTGGTGGCGCGGCGCGGCGAGTGCCTGGCGGCGCTGAACCGGCGCCTGGGCGGACAACATGCCTGTTATGCCCTGGATGTCTGCGATGCGCTGGCCGTACAGGCGGCGGCGACCGATTTTATCGCCCGCTTCGGTGCGCCGGACATCGTCGTCGCCAATGCGGGTGTTTCGGCCGGAACACTGACCGAGTGCGCCGAGGATCTTGCCGTCTTCCGACGCGTCATGGAGGTCAATGTATTCGGCATGGTGGCGACCTTCGCTCCGTTCATTCCGGTCATGAAGGCGGCGGCCGGCCGCAAGCGCCTGGTCGGTATCGCCTCGGTGGCCGGCATTCGCGGCCTGCCGGGGGCGGAAGCCTACTCGGCCTCAAAGGCGGCGGCGATTTCCTACCTGGAAAGCCTGCGTCTCGAAATGCGCCCCTGCGGCATCAAGGTGGTGACCATTGCGCCGGGTTATATCGAAACGCCGATGACCGCGGCCAACGGCTACAAAATGCCCTTCCTGCTCCCGGTCGACAAGGCGGCGCAGCGTTTTGCCGAAGCCATCGAACGGGGGGCCAGCTACACGGTGATTCCCTGGCAGATGGGCGTCGTCGCCAAGATTCTGCGCCTGTTGCCCAACCGGCTCTATGATCGCCTTTTCGCCAAGGCGCCGCGCAAGGCGCGTGGCTTGCTAAAATAGCCCGATGCTCGAACTCAAAATCAATGGCGAACTACGCCAGTTATCCGAAGCACTGACCGTTGCCGGCCTGATCGAAGCGCTCGGCTATGCCGGCAAGCGTATCGCCGTCGAACGCAATGGCGAAATCGTCCCCAAGAGCCAGCATGCCGCGACGGCGCTGGTTTCAGGCGATCAACTCGAAATCGTCGTCGCCGTCGGCGGCGGCTAAGGAGCACATCCCATGCATCAACTGACTATCGCCGGCAAGGCGTATCGTTCCCGCTTGCTGGTCGGCACCGGCAAGTACAAGGATTTCGGAGAAACCCGGGCGGCCATCGACGCGTCCGGCGCTGAAATCGTGACCGTGGCCATTCGTCGCATGAACATCGGCCAGGATCCGAGCCAGCCGAATCTGCTCGATGCCTTGCCGCCATCGCAATTCACCATCCTGCCCAACACCGCGGGCTGCTACAGCGCCGACGATGCGGTGCGCACCCTGCGTCTGGCGCGCGAACTGCTCGACGGCCATTCCCTGTGCAAGCTCGAAGTCCTCGGTGATTCGACCAGTCTCTTCCCGAACATGCCGGAAACCTTGAAAGCGGCAGCGACGCTGGTCAAGGACGGTTTTCAGGTCATGGTTTACTGCGCCGACGATCCGATCCAGGCCAAGATGCTGGAAGAAATCGGCTGCGTCGCCGTCATGCCGCTGGCTTCGCTGATCGGCTCTGGCATGGGCATCCTGAATCCGTGGAACCTGCGCCTGATCATCGATAACGCCAAGGTGCCGATCATCGTCGATGCCGGCGTCGGTACCGCTTCCGATGCGGCGATCGCCATGGAACTGGGCTGCGACGGCGTACTGATGAATACCGCCATCGCCCATGCCGGGCATCCCGTGCTCATGGCCGGCGCCATGAAGAAGGGTGTCGAAGCCGGCCGCGAGGCCTATCTGGCCGGCCGCATGCGGCGCAAGCTTTACTCGGCCGACCCCTCGTCGCCGACTGCCGGATTGATCGGTTCATGAGCGATACCCCCCTGATTCAACCCGCCGTGGTCGGCGAAGGCGTGTACGAGGCCGGTCGCGAAGGCCATGGCCACATCAAGAGCTATGTTCGTCGGGCCGGCCGCATGTCGTCCGCCCAGGAAAACTACTATGCCGAGATGATGCCGAAGATCGGCATCATCTATGCGCCCGCGCCGGTCGATCTGGCCGCGGTCTACGGCAGGGCGGCGCCGAAAATCCTGGAAATCGGCACCGGCATGGGGGAAACCACGGCGAGGATCGCCGATGCCAACCGCGACAAGGACTATCTCGGCGTCGAGGTGCATGTGCCGGGCGTCGGTGCCCTGTGCAAGCAGATCGCCGAACGCGAACTGGGCAACCTGCGCATTTGCCAGCATGATGCCGTCGAAGTCGTCCGCGACATGCTGCCGGAAAACTCGCTCGACGGCGTCCATGTCTTCTTCCCCGATCCGTGGCACAAGGCGCGGCACAACAAGCGCCGGCTTATCCAGTCGTCCTTCGTCGCCCTGCTCGCCTCGCGCCTCAAACCCGGCGGTTATTTTCATTGTGCGACCGACTGGGAGGAGTACGCCCACCAGATGCTGGCGGTGCTCTCCGCCGAACCGACGCTGGCCAATTCGGTCGGGGGCTTCGCGCCCCGCCCCGACTACCGGCCGCAGACCAAGTTCGAAAACCGGGGACTACGCTTGGGGCACGGTGTCTGGGATGTGATTTTCAAAAAAATCTGAATCCGGCCCGGAATATCAGTCGTCTTTCTTCGGGCGGCGCCAACCGCACAGGCTCAGGCCGCTGATTGCGCTGAAGGCGCTTATGATCAGGCTGAGCGTGCCGGGGTCGGGAAGGTGCTTGACCTTCAGGACGCCCTGCTCGCCGGCCGGCCCGATTCGCTCGCCCGAACGGCCGTCGGCGTAAGCTTTGAAAGCCTCGTTGCCCGCTGCGGCACGAGCCGATCCGTTGTTGAGGCCGGTCGACCGGCCGCCCCGGTCATTCATCGTCGCCGTATCGACGGGCAGAACCGGGCTGCCATAGTCCGGCGCCCGATTGTCGACCGGCCTGGCAAAGGCGCTTACCGCCAGGCAACAAACGGCTGCGCCAAGAATGCCGTAGTGCAAACCTTTCTTCATGCCGCCACCTTTTTGAATCTTGCTTCATGACGAAGTTCAGTCTATCGATGCGAGGCGGAGACCCCTGTGAAATCAATCACACTGCACGCGATTGTTCCCCTCTTTTTCCCGCCATCGCCTGCTCGCCATGCGGCGATGACGGGGGGCTGTTAAACTCTGGCGCCTCAACGACAACAATTCGGGAATGATTCATGTGGTTCCGTAATCTCCAGCTTTACCGCCTGCCGACGCCTTGGACCGTCGATCTCGCCAAATTCGAGGAACAACTGGCCCGCGGCCCCTTCGTCAAATGCCCGAGCAACCAGCCGATGAGCCGCGGATGGGTGGCGCCGCGCCGCGACGGTGCGCTGGTCTATTCACTGGGCCGGCAATGGATGATCGCCCTAAGCGTTGAGCAGCGCCTGCTGCCGTCCTCGGTGGTCAACGACGAGGTCAGGGAGCGGGCCGAACTGGTTGAAGCCCAGCAGGGCTATGCGCCGGGCCGCAAGCAGTTGAAGGAATTGCGCGAGCGTGTCACCGATGAATTGATGCCGCGCGCCTTCACCCGCCGCCGCACCACCTACGTCTGGCTCGATCCGCAGGGCGGATGGTTCTGCGTCGATGCGGCCAGCCCGGCCAAGGCCGAGGAAGTGATCGAGCACCTGCGTCACTGTCTCGACGACTTCCCGCTCAGCATGTTGCATACCCAGGTCTCGCCACAGGCGGCGATGGCCGACTGGCTGGCCGGCGGCGATGCGCCGGCCGGCTTCACCATCGACCGCGATTGCGAACTGAAGGCGGCCGGCGAGGAAAAGGCAGCGGTGCGTTACGTCCGCCACCCGCTCGACGGCGACGAGATCAGCGGTGAAATCAAGGCTCACCTGGCCAGCGGCAAGATGCCGACCAAGCTGGCGCTGACCTGGGATGACCGCATTTCCTTCATCCTCGGCGAAAAAATGGAAATCAAGCGCCTCGCCTTCCTCGATCTGCTCAAGGAAGAAGCCGAGAAAAGTGCCGAGCACGCCGACGAGCAGTTCGATGCCGATTTCGCGCTGATGACCGGCGAATTCGCCCGCTTCCTGCCGCAATTGGTGGCGGCGCTCGGCGGCGAGGTGGTCGACGGCCAATGACTGCTAGTATAGTGTTGCACGCTCTCCGGCTTAAAACCTTGTCTATTTGGCCATGGCGGCGTTGCAAATCCTCGCGAGACCACTGGGTATCGCTGTGGTTTGCGCCTTGCCGTGACCAAAAATCCGTCAGTTTTAACTGTGCC
>JAJXVG010000116.1 GCA_021782315.1 Pseudomonadota bacterium
GGCCGCGCCGACGCAACACCCACAAGGGCAGTTTCGGCAGTGCCGGCATTCTTGGCGGCAGCAAGTCGATGGCCGGCGCCGCCCTCCTTGCCGCCCGCGCCGCACTCAAACTGGGCGCCGGCCGCGTCTATCTCGGCATGCTCGATACCGACACCCCGGGCCTCGATCCGGTCCAGCCCGAATTGATGATGCGGCGCGCCGATACGCTGCTCCAGGCCGACCTGCAGGCGCTGGCCTGCGGCCCCGGCCTCGGCCGTTCCTCGGAAGCCCAGCGCCTGCTCGAACAATCGCTGAAGGCCCCGGTCCAGCTCGTACTCGATGCCGACGCCCTGAACCTGCTGGCCGAAGACGGACGCCTCGAAGGCAATCTCTACAACCGCGCCGGACCGGCCATCCTCACCCCACACCCGGCCGAAGCCGCCCGTCTGCTCGACTGTTCGGTCCGCGACATCCAGAACGACCGCCGGCGGGCCGCCCGCGAACTGGCCGAGCGCTATCGCAGCCACGTCGCACTCAAAGGCTGCGGCACCGTCGTCGCCACCATGGACGGAAGATTCTGGATCAATACGACCGGCAATCCGGGCATGGCCACCGCCGGCATGGGCGATGTGCTCTGCGGCATGATCGTCGCCCTGCTCGCCCAGAACTGGCCGCCCGACATGGCGCTGCTGGCGGCTGTCCATATGCACGGCGCGGCGGCCGATCGGCTGGTCGCCAGCGGAATCGGCCCGATCGGCCTGACCGCCGGCGAAGTCATCGACCCGGCCCGCCGCCTTTTCAACGAATGGATTGCCGAGGCCGTCAGCCTGTAAAATGCAGCACTCCACGACCGACGAACATCTGCCATGACCATTGAATTCGACTACCCGCTCGCTGCTGAAATCACCCGCAACGTAGACGCCGCCCTGACCGAGGATGTCGGCCCCGGCGACCTGACGGCCAGTCTCGTTCCCGGCGAACGTCCGGCCAGGGCCACGGTCATTTCGCGCGAAGCCGGCATCCTCTGTGGCTGCGCCTGGTTCGACCAATGCATCGCCAGCCTCGACCCGAACGCCCGCATCGTCTGGCATGCGACCGACGGCGAACGCATCGCGGCCGACCAGTTGCTCTGCGAAATCGAAGGCAACGGCCGAGCCCTGCTCACCGCCGAGCGCAGCGCCCTCAATTTCCTGCAACTGCTCTCCGCCGTCGCCAGCAAGGCACGCGCCTACGCCGATCTCATCGCCGGCACCGCGGCGCAAGTGGTCGATACCCGCAAGACCCTGCCCGGCCTGCGTATCGCCCAGAAATATGCGGTCCGGGCCGGCGGCGGCGGCAGCCACCGACTGGCCCTGTGGGATGCCATCCTGATCAAGGAAAACCATATTCACGCAGCCGGCGGCATCGCGTCGGCGATGGCCGCTGCACAAACCGTGGCGGCCGGCGCCGCCGACCGCTGCCAGTTCATCCAGATCGAAGTCGAGAATCTCGACGAATTGAATCAGGCCCTGGCGGCCGGCGCCCGCATGATCCTCCTCGACAATTTCGACAACGACCTGCTGCGCCGGGCCGTCGCCATCAATGCCGGTCGCGCCGTGCTCGAAGCCTCCGGCAATGTCACCCTGGACACCATCCGCGCCATCGCCGAAACGGGTGTCGATCGCATCTCGGTCGGCGCCCTGACCAAGGACGTCAAGGCGCTCGATTTGTCCATGCGCTTTGTCGGCTAGGCGTTTTATTCAATTGTTGTCATAATTATCCCAAACGTCCAATAATTGACAACAGAGGAAGTCCGAGATGCTGTTCGCCCTGTTTTATATCGTCGCCATTGCCATACTGGTGCTGCATTTCACGGGATTTCTCGCCCGCCGCAACCTGGAGTGGCTGGTGCTGGTGCTGGCTGCGGCCGTATTTCCGGCCGTCATCTACCTTTAAGGCTTGCGGGCGACGAGGTCGATCAAGGCCGACCGTCCGGCATGGGCCGAACCTTCCATGATCGTGTCCTCGTGCTCGCGCAGTAAGACGATCTCCCAGTCGGCAAACAGCTCACTCAACATCTCCGCGGTATAAAGATTTTCCAGCGCCGACGGCCCGCCCGTACGGTATTCCAGTTGCTTCGGGGTATAGCCCTGCAGGAAGAGCAGGCCGCCTGCCCTCACCGCCTGCTTCATTCCCGCCAGCTGGCGCTGCCGCTCGGCGGCCGCGGCGAACTGGATGAAAATGCCGACCACGGCGTCGTAAGCAAGCTGCGGCCAGTCCCAACGCAAGATGTCGGCCTGGAGGAAATCGACGACAACCCCCCGGCCGTTTGCCAGTTTTGCTGCCTTGCCCAGGGCCACCGGGGAAATTTCCGTGGCGGTCACCCGGCACCCCTGCTCGGCCAGCCAGACGGCATTGCGCCCCTCGCCGTCGGCGACGGAAAGAACATCCATGTCGGCGCCGAAGTGCACTGCCTGCCCCGCCAGGAACTTGTTCGGTGCCGTGCCGAACAGGTAATTGTCCCCAGCATCGCGATAGCGGGCCGACCAGAAGGCCTCGTGATCGGCACTCATACGCGCTCGACGATGTACTGTTTGACGGCATCGACACTGGGGGCCATGACCACGACGCGCTGCGGCAGGTTCTCGATGCCGGCCAGGTCGGCCGGGCGCACCGGTTCGCTACCCAGGGCCTCGCGTATGGTTTCCTCGAACTTGGCCGGTTGGGCGGTTTCGAGAACGATCATCGGAATCTTCGGCTGGCGATGCTCGAGCGCCACCTTGAGGCCGTCGGCGGTGTGGGTGTCAAGCATGACCCCGTAACGCCCCTGGGCGAAGCGTATGGTCTTGATGCGGTCGCCATGGGTGCTCTTGCCCGAGACGAACTTGAATGCCGGCAGATTCCGCCAGTAATCCGTGCCGGAAAGATCGAAGGCCTCGCCCTTGTCGACCCTGGCCCACAGGTCGCGAACGACGGCCGGGTCGCGGCCGACCAGGTCGAAAATGAAGCGCTCGAAGTTGGAGGCTTTGGAAATGTCCATCGACGGGCTGGAAGTGATGCTGGTTTCCGCCGCATTGCGCGGGCGATAGATGCCGGTACGGAAAAATTCGTCGAGCACGTCGTTCTCGTTGGTGGCCAGCACCAGTTGGGCAATGGGCAAGCCCATCATGCGGGCGATGTGGCCGGCGCAGATATTGCCGAAATTGCCCGACGGCACACTGAAGGACACCTGCTCGTCATTCGATTTGGTGGCCAGGAAATAGCCCTGGAAGTAATAGACGATCTGCGCCGCGACGCGCGCCCAGTTGATCGAATTGACCGCCCCGATCTTGTATTTGGCCTTGAAGTCGGCGTCGTTGGAAACCGCCTTGACGATATCCTGCGCATCATCGAACAGGCCGGTAACGGCGATGTTGAAAATATTGGCATCCTGCAGCGAATACATCTGGGCACGCTGGAAGGCGCTCATCTTGCCGTCCGGCGAAAGCATGAATACCTTGACATTGTGCTTGCCGCGCATGGCGTACTCGGCCGCAGAGCCGGTGTCGCCGGAGGTGGCGCCGAGAATGTTGATCGACTCGCCACGCTTCTCCAGCACGTACTCGAAAAGATTGCCGAGCAGCTGCATGGCCATGTCCTTGAAGGCCAGGGTCGGGCCGTTCGACAGTTCCTGCGTGTAGAGGCCGTCTTCCAGCCGGGTCAGCGGCGTGATCTCGGCCGCATTGCCGCCGTTGCGCGTGTGGCAATAAACCTCGGCGGTATAGGTCCTGGCGACCAGCGCCTTGAGATCGTCGGCCGGGATGTCGGTGATGAATTTGGAGAGGATGGCGTAGGCCAGATCGGCATAGGACAATTGACGCCAGGCATCGAGTTCGGCGCGACCGATCTGCGGATAGCTCTCCGGCAGGTAAAGGCCGCCGTCCGGGGCCAGGCCGCCGAGGAGGATGTCGCAAAAAGCCGGGTTTGCGGCGTGACCGCGGGTCGAAAGATAGCGCATGGCGAAGCCCTGAAAAGCGAAAAACGCCGATTTTACCGCGTCGGAGCGGACACGCGCACGGCTTGCAGCAGGCCGATGACAAAGAGAGCCATGGCGCAGGCCAGCAGCGCGGCGCCCAGCAGCTCCAGCCCGAGCAGCAAGGCAAGCGAGGCCGAGAGAAACAGGGCAGCCCGCAGAACACCGGAAGCCGCCAGCATTTGGCGCATCGCCAGGCGCGCTGGCGTCTGCGGCCCCGGCCAGCGCCAGACCGGCAGCAACTGGCTGAGCGCGCCGCTGACCAGTGGTAGCAGGAAGCCGCAGGCCCAGGCCGGCAAGGATGGTCGGGTCGAAATCAAGCCGGCGCCGTGCAATAGTCCGGCCAGCAGGGCAAGCAGCAGACCGAGCACCGCCGCCAGCAAGGATGCGGCAACGCCGTCCCGGAGCAGCGTGGAAATACCGAAACGTCGCCCCCACTGCACCGCCAGGCTAAGCGCCACAATCAGCAACAAGGCCGCACCCGGCGCAGCGAAGGGCCAGTCGATGGCGACCCCCACTGCCGTGATCAGCACCCCCGAAGCGGCCAGCCACCAGCGCCGCCGCAACCAGCTGCCGGCCTCCGGATCGGGCTTGCCCAAGGCGGTTGGCAGGAGGACCGGCAAGGTGCCCAGGGCAGCCAGCCCGACAAAACCCAGGGTATTCAGATGCAGGTGGAAGAGGCGCAAACCCTGCCCATGGGACGGCCAGACAGGGATGAGGAGAATGGCCGGCAGGGCCAGCATCAGGCAGCCCAGCGCCGCGCCGTACCAGCGCCAGCCCGGATGCGGCGAGCCGAGTGCGGCCCGGGCTCGTCCGATGATCCAGCGCAGCAGAATCGCCGCCACAACGAGGTCGACTGCTGCCGCCAGGTAGAGCAGATGGTAAGGCAGCCAGCCCTGCATGGCGGCGACCACCAGCAGGCCGCCTGCCTGGGCAAGCGACGGCAGCCAGGCCAGGCGGCGATCCGGATCGCCGGTCCGTGTCAGAACCGGCACGAAATGAATCATTGCCGCGAAAATCAGCGGCACGATGCCAACGGCAAACGCCAGGTGCGCCACCGCCAGCGGCGAGCCCAAACCACTCAGCGCCAGTGCGGCGCTGCCGATCAAAGAAAGGAGGGTCAGGCTCGCGGTGAGTATCACTCAGGCAACAACAGTGAAATCGATGACGATGGCGCCCGGCTCGCGCTGCTTGTACTCGATGTTGAGGTTGGCGCCGTAGCGGGCCTGCAACTGGGCGAGCAGCGGCAGGGGATCGTGGTCGTTGCAGAAGCGCATGGTTTCGCCAGCCTGCAGGGCGTCAAGAGCGCCGAAGATGGCGGCGTGGCGGAAGCGCTTGGCGATACCGCGGGCATCGAACGGGTAAAGGGCCTCTGGGGTGGTGTGATTACAGACGTGGATGGCTTGCATGGGTAGCTCCTTGAATGGCTTGCCGGAATGGCAATTGGCTGCGATTTTGCGCGCCCCTCACGTTCGTTTCCTTGATCCGCGTCGCAATAACCTCATACCCGTCAGGTGATTTCCGCCTGCCCATCAGTTGCCCGGCCTGCTCTTGCGCGCATCTTCGAGCGCCTCCCGAATCCGCCCTCCATCCCTTGCCCGTAGGCCCGCAACCATTTCCCGCGATGCATCGCGCCGCTGCGCGGCGTAGCGCCGCAAACGCTCGGCCGTCTGCGCGGAGGGCAAAGCGACACTCTGCGGCAAAGCGGAAAGTTTCTCATAACTGTGTTCGTAGCGCTCGACAACCAGCGACTCGATGATGTCGGCCAGATCGTCAAACGACACTCCCTTTCGCCTCCCCTGCTGCACCAGGCTTTCCCAGGCCCGGCTGATCGCCGCATCCTGCTGCAGGAATTCATCGATCTCCTTTCTCACCTGCTGCTCCTCGCTCCAGCGATAGGCTGGCGTCGGAATATTGCCCAGCATGATGCCGACCAACAGTACAAGCGCGCCGCCGGCAAACAATTTGCCGCGTATCTGCAAGTCGGCGGTGCCGTCGCATCGCCCGAGCAGCAAAACCCCCGTCAGCAGACCGGCAACCAGGCCGCCGACATGGGCGGCATTGTCGATACCGGTGATCAGCAGCCCGCAGACAATGGAGACCAGTGAAAACCCGATCGCCCCCCAGAAGAGCCAGCGGAATTCACCCCGCTGTATGCGCGAGCGCGCCAACCAGAGATAGGCGAGCAAGGCGCCGTAGAGACCGAAGATCGCTCCCGAGGCGCCGCCGGACACCGCCTGCCCGGCGTAAACCACCAGGGACAACAGATTGCCGGCCAGGCCGGCCGCGAAGTAGATCACCGCAAAACGGAGATGCCCATACATGCGCTCGACCCATTGCCCAACATCCCACAGGGCAAACATGTTCAAGGCGACATGCAGCAGGCCGAAGTGCAGGAAAAGCGCACTACCCAGCCGCCACCATTCCCCATCCTGGGTAGCCGGCCCGAAATTGGCGCCCCAGGCCAGTTGCACAGCGTTTTGCGACCCCCACAAACCGGCGCCATTGAACAGCATGGCGACAAAAACCACCAGATTGACCACAACCAATAGCGGGGTAAGCCGCAATCGGGGCATGCGCAGACGAAGCTGATCGAGCAGGGTGGTCATGTTCCGGGACAGGTAGCCATAAAAACTCGGGGTGGAATTGCTTGACCGGCAACAATCGACACACCCGGTTACCGATAAAGCCTCGGGAAAATACCATTTTTCTCCGGACTCCAGCCATTCATCCCATTCGGCACGAACCGGGTTTGCGGTCGCCTTTGCTGCGTCGAATCGCCAGCAATGCAAGTGGCAATCAACGGGGAGGCTCAAATGTCATTTTTTGTGTAAGCATTTGGAATAAAAATTCAAAAATACATGATAGATAAAGAATTAATACAAATATCCAATATCATGTTAATTACATGACATAAAAGTAATTGCTGCATCATCTTGGCGTCAGGATCCGCGCCCTATCCTAAGCGGAAGTCCCGTGCAACTCGCTTAGGAGAAAGATCATGACCAAGAAAACTCTCAATGTCCGCGGCAGGCCGGCACAAAGCCCGCCTGCCGCGAAAGGGATCAGGACACAATCAACAGCAAACTGCGCCAACGCCGGCCACAGGCCGGCGATGCGTCTCCGTTCGACGCTCAACTTGCAGAGTTACTAACATGCACCCTAAACAAATGATCACGCACTCCAGGTTCGGAAGCACCTGGCGCATTGCCGGAGGCGCGCTAATCGCCGCCTCGCTGACCACATCGGCAGCCGCTGACGACGACTTCACCGCCGCCCTAGTCGGCGGCAAGACGTCGGCGGACATACGCCTGCGCTATGAAGGCGTCAACCAGGACAATGCCCTGAAGGATGCGGGCGCTACCACGGTGCGGGCACGTCTCGGTTACCAGACTGGCGAGTTTCACGGCTTCGGTGCCGTTCTTGAAGCCGAGCACCTCACTGCGCTGGGCGGCGAGGAGTACAACAGCACGACCAACGGCAAATCAGCCTACTCGGTGATCGCCGATCCGGCATTTACCGAGATCAACCAAGCCTATCTTAGCTATTCCGGCATCGCCGACACGGTCCTCAAGTACGGACGCCAGCGCCTCGCCCTGGATAACCACCGCTTCATCGGCAACGTCGGCTGGCGCCAGAACGAGCAGACTTACGACGCGTTTACCGTGGTCAACCGCTCACTGGCGCAAACCACCGTCACCGCTGGCTACATTTACAACGTCAATCGGGTGTTCAGCGACGAGAGTCCGGTTGGCAACTTCAGCATGAACTCGCCAATCTTCAACATCAAGTACGACGGCTGGCGTGCCGGCACGCTGGTCGGCTACGCCTATCTGCTGGACTTCGATGACCAACCCACCAATTCGACCCGCACCTTCGGCCTGCGCTTTGCTGGCGGCACGCCATTCGTCGGCGACTGGAAGGCGCTCTACACTCTGGAATACGCCTCGCAGTCCGATTACCGCGGCAATCCGGCTGATTTCGACCTCAACTATTACCTGGCCGAAGGCGGCTTCAATACCGGGCGCTTCACCGTCAAACTGGGTTACGAGTTGATGAGCGGCAACGGCAGCAACTCGTTCCAGACCCCGCTGGCCACCCTGCATGCGATGAACGGCTGGACCGACCAGTTCCTCGCCACTCCCCCTGATGGCCTGATGGATGCCTATATTTCGGCCAGCAAGGACGTGGCCGGGATCAAGCTCTCCGGGATCTACCACGACTTCCGCGCCGACAATGGCAACGCGCGCTACGGCACGGAGTGGGACCTGGTAGCCATCAAACCAATCGGCGAACACTATTCGCTTGGTGTGAAGTTCGCCGCCTACCGGGCCAAGGATTTCTCGGTTGACACCGACAAACTCTGGTTGTGGACCGAAGCCAGGTTCTGAATAGCGTGAGACAAGGGCAGGTTTCGGCACGAGGGGGACGCACGGCGTCTCCCTCTGTGCTCTTTGACCACAGGAGATAAATCACACCCCCTTCATAAACGGATCGCCAGCATCGCCGCGCATCGCATGAAACACATCGTGACTGCGCCCTGATGGAGGTGGAGTACTCTGAAGCAGCATTCAAGCAACAGCCACTTGCCAGCAAGCATGGATTAGTGACCTTCCAAACATGACCAAGAGGATGGGATAGTCCGTGATGGGTAGCCGGGCTCAGCGTTAGCACATCATTGCACCCAGCAAAACCGGGGGCGGGCTTGCTTGACTGACGACACATCATTGCCGGTCTGGCAATATTATTTCAAGGCGGATCGCATCCACGTTCTTGGCCCGTTCAATTACGTGAACATCATGACAGCCCAAGGAATTGGGGACGATAGCGATCGGAAGCGGCGAACCTTGATGTCACCTTTGCACGGACGAGGCCGAGGTCCGAAGCCGGCCAGCAAGCCGCGGGCAAAAACCTTCGCTGAAAAATCCGACACATGGGGCGCGACAATTTGCCGCACGAGCAACTACTTCGGGATGGCTATAATCCCTGCGCTCTCAAGCTCCTGAAAGACACAGTGCAAACACGCCTCCTGACCGCTTCGGCACTCTTCGTCGCCCTGGTTTCGCCCATTTCCGCGTTCGCCTGTGCCACCTGCGGGTGTTCGCTCTCCTCCGACGCCGCGACGGGCTATACATCCAGTGCAGGATGGCAGGTAAGTCTGCAATACGATTACCTTAACCAAAACCAGTTGCGTTCGGGCACACGCGGCATTTCGTCTTCTCGTGTCGCCGCGATCAACGATGCCGGCGGCGCTCAGGAAGTCGAAAACAATACGACCAATCGATATACCACCTTGAGCGTGAGCTACGCTCCCTCCGCTGACTGGAACGTCAGGGTGCTGCTCCCCTACATCGACCGCAGCCATACGACCTACGGTCAATCAGGGAATCCGCTGACAGCGGATACACTGAGCGGCGCCAAGGTCTCGGGCCTGGGTGACACCAAGGTCATCGCCAGCTACCAAGGCATTCTGCCGACCCTCAATTTCGGGCTTCAGCTCGGAGTCAAGCTTCCGACCGGCAATTATGGCGGACCCAATGTTACGGGCACCGGCATCGTTGGCCGCAAGCCGGTAGCTTTCAATTCCGGGCCCAATTCGCTGAATGGATCGCCGGGCAACCTCCTGGACACCAGTCTGCAAGCCGGCACGGGCACCACCGACATCATCGTCGGCGCCTACTACTATCAGCCGATCAGCCAGGATTTCGACGCTTTCATCAACGGACAATTCCAATCGGCGGTCAAGAAGGAATTGAATCAACCGGGCGCGGACTACCGTCCCGGCAACCTGACGACGGTGAGTTTTGGTCTCCGCTACGAGGCCAATCCCGATTTTGTGCCGCAGATACAAGTCAATATGACCCACAAGAATCGCGACCAGGGCGCTCTGGCCGACACCCTGGACTCGGCCGGGAGCGTGGCCTACCTGAGCCCCGGGGCAACGGTCAGCGTGGCGAAGGCCACGCAATTGTACGGTTTTGTCCAATTGCCCGTGCGCAGCAATCTCGAGGGCTACCAGCTTTTTCCGCACTGGACGGCGACACTCGGCATGAACCACGCGTTCTGAGCACCGCGTCGAGCCCCTCCATTCTGCAACCACCTCTCCGTAGAGCTCCCAGAATGCAAATCCAGTCATCCTCTCAGCACACGTCGAGCGCCAGGCCATTACGTTCGCTTCGAGCCCTGCGGCAGATTATCGTGCTGCTGCTCATGGCCGCAGCCTGCAGCCAACTGATCCCGATGGCACGGGCAAACGACCTAAAGATCGGTCAGGCGGCCCCCCCCTTGACCTTGCGGACGCTCGGCGGCAAGAGTATCGCCACCAGCGAACTCCATGGACAGGTGGTCATCGTCACCTTTTGGGCAACCTGGTGCGCCCCCTG
>JAJXVG010000117.1 GCA_021782315.1 Pseudomonadota bacterium
TCTACAGAGGAACTGAAGGCCGCCACGCAGCAACTGGGCGAAGCGCAATACAGGTTACTGCAATCCGAAAAACTTGCCGCCCTGGGTCAGTTGGCAGCCGGTGTCGCCCACGAAATCAACAATCCGATCGGATACGTGAAATCCAATCTCGGGACCTTGCGCGATTACCTCGAAAAAATGATCCAGATGCTCAATGCCTATGACGCCTTCGATGTGTCACAAGCATGCGCCCCGGCGACTCGAGTCCGCCTCGATCAACTTAAAAAGGAACTGGAACTGGATTACCTGAGCCAGGACGCCCCGGTTCTGATCGAGGAATCGATCGCCGGTATCGGGCGCGTGCGAAAAATCGTCCAGGACTTGAAAAATTTTTCCCGCGCCGGCGGCAACGACGAATGGCAGATGGCCGACCTGCACGAAGGACTGAATTCGGCCCTGAATATCGCCAATAACGAAATCAAGTACAAGGCGACGGTGGTCAAGCATTACGGCGAGTTGCCGCAGATCGAATGTCTGCCCTCGCAACTCGACCAGGTATTCCTCAACCTGCTGGTCAATGCGGCACAAGCCATTCCGGAGTCGACTCCGGGAACGATCACCGTCAGCACCGGCACTCGCGCCGACCAGGTATGGATCGAAATCAGCGATACCGGCCAGGGTATCGCCGCCGAGAATCTGCCGCGCATCTTCGACCCCTTCTTCACCACCAAACCCGTCGGCCTGGGGACCGGCCTCGGCTTGTCGCTATCCTACGGCATAATCGAGAAACACGGCGGGCGGATCGAGGTGAACAGCGAAATCGGGCGCGGAACGACTTTTCGCATCTACGTGCCGATCCGTCACGTACACGTCGCCGCCGACTCGACCGAGACCAAGTAGCCAGCCGATTTCGAGCGCCGAGCCTAGCGCCCCTGCATGCTCAAGCGAACAAGGTCCGCTACGCTATCGACATTCAGTTTCGACATCACGTGGGCCTTGTGAACCTCGACCGTGCGAACGCTGATAGCGAGTTTTTGGGCGATTTCGCGGTTATGGTGACCGCCGATCACCAGTTTCATGACTTCGTGTTCGCGCGGGGTCAGCAGTTCGAGAAGGCGGACGGCCTTTTCGCAGCCCAGCATCCGCTCCCGCAGCAGATGCTGCGATCTGAAAGCCTGCTCGACGGCTTCGATCATCTTGCCGTGGTCGATCGGTTTTTCCAGGAAATCGATCGCGCTCGCCCGGAAGGCACGTCGCGCCGAATCGACATCGCCATGCCCGCTGATGACGACGACCGGCAGGGGGCAGCCCATCTCGAGCAAACGCTCCTGCAGCGCCAGGCCATCCATACCGGGCATCCGGATATCGACCAGAAGGCAGCCCATCCAGTTGGGCTGCCAAGCCTTCATAAAATCGCCGGCCCCGGCAAAAACAGCCGTCCGATAGCCGCGAACGCCGAACAACAGCGACAGCGCATCGCGTACCGAGGCATCGTCATCGACAATAAACACCGTCAAATCATGTTTCTGCATCATTTTTTCCATCATCGCGGGCAGGCAGCGAAAACCGAAAAATGCCATTTTTACCCGCTTCGGCCCAAAGTTGACCGCCGTGCGCTTCGATCAGAGCGCGGCTGATGACGAGTCCCAGGCCGAGACCACTCGATTTGGTCGAGAAAAAAGGCTCGAAGAGCTTGCCGATAGCAGAGGCCGACAAGCCGTCGCCGCTATCGCGAACGGTCACGATCAGGCAGTGGCCGGCGCCGGGTTCGACTGAAACTCCGATACGCCGCTCCCCCCCTGGGTGCGAAGCCAGCGCATCGAAGGCATTGGCCAGCAGATTGCGCAAGACCACCTCGATCTGCAATCGGTCGACCCGCACGATGTCTGGCCCCGGCGCCACTTCCAGGATAATGCCGTCGCGGCTGGCCGCTTCGGCAAATCGGGATGCGGCCGCAGCGATGATGGAACCGATCTCGATCAATTCGAGCCGAGTGGCGCCGGTTCGGAAAAAATCGCGAACCCGGCGAAGCACTTCCGCGGCGCGGGTGGACTCCGACACCATGCGCTGGATGGCATCCCGCAGCGGCGGACCGCTTTCCCCGTGTTCCAGCAGGTACTGACAAGCATTGCCATAGGCGGCAAGCGCCGTCATCGGCTGATTCAACTCGTGCGCCAGGGCCGCGGCCATCTCGCCGGCCGCGGCCAGATTAAGGCTCTGCCGAAGCTTCTCGGCGGCCAGACCTTGTTCGTCAACCACCACGCCGATAAAAAAACCGACCAACGCCAGCACCGTAGCCAGCATCTGGAATTCCAGAACGGTCACCGCCACCAGGTTCAGATGTTCGACCGCCAGGATGATCCCGGCCTGCATCAGGAATGCCGATGCTGCCGCGCCCGGCAGGCCCTGGCGAGCGGCAGCCCATATCACCGGCGGAAAGAGAAAGTAGAAATATTGGAATTCGGCTGTCGGGCCGGCGCCAAAAGTCACCCACAGCATGACGAATGCCAGCCCGGCGTAGCCAGCAGTTTCCCAAGTGTTCAGAGCGCCGCCCAGTTTCGCCCGACCGGCGCGCGTCAGCAACATCCACAGTATCGGCATGCAGACCAGTATTCCGACGCAATCGCCGACCCAGAACCGGCTCAAACCTTCGAGCCGCTCGCTTTCCGGTAGAAGATCGGCCAGCGAAAGCAGGCCGATATAGACCAGGCTGTTGGCCAGGGCGCCGCCACCGACCAGGCCCAGCCAGGTCACCAGGCCGATGCGATCGTCGAATACCTGGCCGTCGGAAAACTTTCGGCGCAGACATTCACCGATGGCGCCGTAACCCAAGGTCAGAAATACCGACAGGACGCAGGTCATCGGCAATGATGCCGGCATGCCGCGGATGAAGAAGTCCCCGGCCATGATGGCGACGAACCACGGAATCGCCATGGTCCGCCCGAAAGCCATCCACAAAACCAGGCCCAAAGCCGGCGCCGGATTCCATAGCGTGATGTTCAGACCATGCAGCGGGTGGAGATAGCTCGCCCAATCGAGCGCCATGTACGCGAAGATAAAGGCCAACTGGCGAATCGGGTTCAACAAGGGCATCGACGATCCACTGCGTGAATTTGCTCCCATTGTCCTTGTCTCCCGTTTTTTTCGCATCACAAAACCACCTAGGTGAAACCCTTAGCGAAAACGCTATTCTGCCGCACTTTCCCTTCTATTCGTGCTATCGGCAGCAGTCGACACATTGCCCTAACAGTCTGTTTCCCCTAGTTGAATTCCCAGATTTCCAAGGGCCCGCCCTCGTCTTACGATGCACCCCCGTGATCAGCCGAGCCGGGTATCCGATAGGGGAACCATGAAATTCCATCGAAAAAAAATACTTTCCTGGCTTAAATATGCCTTGTCCATCGCCACCCCTCTGCTCTTACAACATGCCGCCCTTGCCGCCTGTCGCATGGAACCGAATGCGCAGTGCCAGGGCGCGATGCTGAAAAACGTCAATTGGAAGAATGCCGACGTCGGCGCTGGAGATTTTCGTGATGCCAATCTGGAAGGCGCCAACCTGGAAGGGACTCGACTCCGGGGCGCCGATTTGCGAGGCGCCAATCTGAAATCGGCTCGCCTGCTGCGCAGCGATCTCACCGATGCCACTCTCGAGAAGGCTGACCTCAGCGGCGCCAATCTAAAGCATGCCAGCCTGGCCCGGAGCCGACTGATCGGGGCGAATATGTCGAAGAGCTTCCTTGATTGGGCAGACCTTTCCGGCGCCTTTCTCGATCACGCCAACCTGACCCGTTCGCACCTGGTCGGCGCCGATCTGCACCAAGCGAACCTGCGCGACGCACGCCTCGACGGGGCTTTCCTGAATTACGCCAATCTCAAGCAGGCCAAGCTCGGCGGCGCCTCCATGCAGCGCACGCGAATGATCGATGCCCGGTTGTCCGAAGCGGAGTGGACCGATGGCAGGGTCTGTCGCGCCGGCGCCGTCGGCTGGTGCGAATAGCTGCGCCGATCGTCCGCCAAACCGACCTCCGCCCGGAAATATCGACATGCTCACCGCTCTCCCCGTCGTTTTCGCCATCGCCTATGCCGCGATCGCGCTGGAACATCCGCTCAAGATCAATAAGGCCGCTTCCGCCCTGCTCGGCGCGGGCTTGCTGTGGACGATCTACGCGCTGTCCGTGGACGACCCCCATACGGTCAGCGAACAGTTGGGCGAATCGGTGATGAGCACTGCCCAGATCATATTTTTCCTGATGGGGGCGATGACCATCGTCGAACTGGTCGATGCCCACAACGGTTTCGACGTCATAACGACCCGTATCAGGACCGCCAGCCTGCCCGCGCTGATGTGGCTGGTCGGCCTGGTCACCTTTTTCCTCAGCGCCACGCTCGACAACCTGACCACCACCATCGTCATGATTTCATTGATGCGCAAATTACTGGACAAGCACGAAGACCGCCTGTTCTTTGCCGGAATCGTCGTCATAGCCGCCAACGCCGGCGGTGCCTGGTCTCCGATCGGCGACGTGACGACCACCATGCTGTGGATCGGCGGCCAGGTCACGAGCCTGTCCATCATCAAGGGCGTATTTCTGCCGTCTGCCGTCAGCCTGCTACTGCCGCTGGCGATCACCACCTACCGCCTGCGCGGCCGCCCTGTCGTCGCACCGCCTCGCGCCGGCGGCAATCACGGGCAGCAGACGACCGCCTTCGAACGCAAGCTGATGTTCGCCCTGGGCCTTGGCGTCCTGGTCGCCGTACCGGCCTTCAAGGCCCTTACGCACCTGCCGCCCTTCATGGGCATCCTGTTCGGCCTGGGCATCCTGTGGCTGGTCGGCGACCTCGTCCATCGCCGCAAGGAAGACATCTGCAAACAGCACCTGACGCTGGTTCACGCCCTGAGCAGGATAGATATGAGTTCGCTGGTATTTTTCATCGGCATCCTGCTCTCTGTGGCGACCCTCGAACATACCCGCATCCTGAGCGCTTTGGCGCTCTCGCTCGACCAGGCGGTCGGCCGCCAGGACCTGATCGTAATGATCATCGGCATGGTCAGCGCGATCGTGGACAATGTGCCGCTGGTCGCCGCAGCCATGGGCATGTACAGTCTCGCCGAATATCCGCCCGACCATTTCTTATGGAAATTTCTGGCCTATTGCGCCGGCACCGGCGGTTCGATACTCATCATCGGCTCGGCGGCCGGCGTTGCCGCCATGGGCCTGGAGAAAATCCACTTCTTCTGGTACGTCAGGAAACTCAGCGGCCTTGCCTTGCTCGGATATCTGGCGGGTGCCGGGGTTTACCTCGCCCAGCACGCGCAGATCCAATAGAAAACCGATTTTCCGTGAGACGGTGTCGGCGCGGCAAAACCACCCAGCAGAGCTTGCCGATCGCCCAGATCAACTCCAGCCGGGAAGGAGATGCCGACGATGGACGGGCGCCTTACCACCGTCGCCCTCGAGCCGCGGCAAGAAACTCATCCAGAATCGGATTGCAGTTCAATAAATCCGCGCTGCCCGGCGGATGAAATTCGGGGTGCCACTGCAAACCGAGAACATAGGACTTGCTGTCCAGGCGAACGGCTTCGATCAGATCATCCTTGACGCTTCGGGCTTCGACACGCAACCCTTTGCCCAAGGCCTTGATCGCCTGGTGATGAATGGAAATCACGGAACCGCCCGAATTGTCCGGGTAAAGCCTGGCGAGGCTGCTGCCGGCCTCCCAGGCGACGGCGTGCACATTTCTGTCGTAATTCTCGTGAACATGGATGTCCGGCGCTTGGTATTGCGAGGCTATATCCTGGTACAAGGTCCCGCCCAATGCCACGTTGATCAGTTGTGCTCCCCGGCAGATACCGAGCACGGGCCTGCCCGCCTCCATGAATTCATGCAGCAATTCCATCTCGTAAGCATCGCGCAAGCGGTCGCCGGCCCAGGCAGGTTGCAGCGTCTGTTCACCATAGGATTGTGGGCAGATATCTGCCCCCCCCTGGAGCACCAGTCCGTCCAGATATTTCGGATAATCCGAAAGACGGATGCTGCTCCGGTGAACAATGCCGTCACCGCTGACAGCCGGAATCATCAGAACCATCACGTCCCGCGACATGACCCAGTGCGCCACCGATTGCTCGAGATATTGCAGCGACTTGGATTGCAAACCGACAGCGCCTGGTTGCGGGTGGAAGATGCGGGCCGAAAGGCCTATGCGCAACGGATGTCTACTCATCGTACACCTCGGCAATTTCCGCTGGCGCATTAGCTATTGCTCAGGCAATCATCGCATAGCGTCGCCGAAATATTTTTGGCATCCGGGCGATGCCTTCTGAAAACTTTTCTTAATCGTCTGCTGAAAAGGCAGTGAAAATTTACATTGCTCAACAATTTAAATTCAGATTTTAATTAAAGCAAGAGATCGTTTTCAAAAATGGCAACAAAAGCCGATATACCCTGTATAAGTTCAAGCGATTTTCCCCCCCCCCCCCGGACTGGGCTCCACGCAAGCGACAGGACATCTCGCCTCCATTCCGAATTTCATGCAATACTCCTGTCATCGTAAAGCGCTGATTCGCCCTCCTCAATCAACTTCGCCAAACCTCGTGGCACGTGAATTAATTACATCCTGGGCAGACTTTCAGACGGCAATTGACCGCCTGCTGGTCATGGCCTGCCGCCAAATACAGATCTATGACGAGGACCTAAGCACACTTCGGCTCGAATCCGCAACGCGCAAGGAACAGATCAAGCGCTTTCTGCAACTTGGGCAAGGCGATGCCCTGCAAATCGCCGTTCGCCGCGCGGCGTCATTTCGCCTTCAACACCCGCAACTGCAAAGCCTGTTGGACATCTACGGTCACCTGGCCAAAGCACGGGAAACACCGCCTCAACTCGCCCACTTGCGCGACAGCATGTTGCTGGTCGACGGCAGACACGCCCTGATCCGCTTCGATCGCGAACAACCCCGCAGCAAATTGCTAATCGACGAAACCTGTGAACTCAGGCCTTACTTGACCAGGTTTCATGAAATCTGGTCGGAAGGAGGAGAAAGCATCTCCGGCGCCACCTTGGGACTGTGAGATTTACCTGCCATTTCGCAGTGCACCAAGTTTCTCCTACGTAAATAAATTATTGTTATAATTGGAGTCTGATTAGGTAGCTCCTGATCTCCGATAAATTAAGATTTTGTTGGTTCTTGTCGATAAGGAAATCCCATGAATAAGTCCATTCTCGTTGCTGCCCTGCTGGCAGTTGCCCTGACCGCTTGCGGTAAGAAACCCGAAGCTCCGGCTGCCGCTCCGGCCCCCGCCCCGGCTGCTGCCGCTCCGGCTCCTGCTGCCGCCGAAGCCGCCAAGCCGGCCGAACAAGCTGGCATGGCCGGCACGGAAGCCGCCAAGCCGGCCGAACAAGCTGGCATGGCCGCTGCCGACGCCGCCAAGGGCGCTGTCGAAGCCGGCAAGGGCGCGGTTGAAGCCGGCAAGGGCGCGGTTGAAGCTGGCAAGGCCGCTGCCGACGCCATGAAGAAGTAATTCTTCTTGCTACAAGAAAAACGGGGCTGCGGCCCCGTTTTTTATTGTCTGAAAATCAAGCCAGGCAACGCCAGTCGAAGCCGCGGTCCGGCGAGGCGACAGCGACCCATTCAGGCGGACGGTTCAGCACCCTGGCCACCGCCCCCACCGCCAGCTCCGGAAGATTGCTGCGTTCGCTGAGGTGAGCAGCAACCAGATGCTGCAGGCGCGAACAATCGATCTGCCCCAGCAGGCCTGCGGCCACAGAATTTTCCAGGTGCCCGTAACGGCCGGCAATGCGTTTTTTGAGCGAAGCCGGATAAGACGACCGGGCCAGCATGCCGGCGTCGTGATTGAATTCCAGCACAAGGCCAGCACACCCGGAAAGCATGTCGCGAACATGCGGTGTCGGCTCGCCGATATCGGTTAATACGCCAAGGCGAAGCCCCGACCCTGAAAACACGAACTGAACAGGTTCCCGAGCATCGTGCGGAACGGGAAAGGGCTGAATTTCAAGATCGCCGACCGACCAGGAACGATGGCTGTCGATGATGCGCAGATCGAGGCCGGCGTCACTTTCCCGACAGCCGACCCAGGTGCCGTGCGTCATCCAGACGGGCAAACCGAATTTGCGGGCCAGTCGGAAAACACCGTTTGCATGGTCGCCATGTTCATGGGTAAGCAGAATCCCGGCCAGGTCGGAGACTTCCAGGCCGAGGCGCTGCAGGCGGGCCACGGTTTCCCGCAACCCAAAGCCGCAATCGAGCATCAGGCAACTCGCCCCGTCCTCGACGAGCAGCGCGTTACCGGCGCTGCCGCTGCCGAGCGAGGCAAAACGAATCACTGCAACTGCTGAAGGAGCAGGTTGAGTATCTTCTTCGCGGTTTCCGACTTGTCGGTACCGCCTTCATTGGACAGAACCTGGACCATGCTATGTCCACCCTCTGCCTCGCTGACATGGATGCGATACTGGGTCTTCGAGCTAGCCAGCGGTTCGGTACTCTTCCAGAAGGCCAGCTTGGAAAGGAACCCGGTATCCTTCTTGCGGTTATCGACCTCGGGGTCGACATAACGAACAAAGTACAGGCCGCGCGAACGGTCGCGATCCTCGACCGTGAACCCGACCCGGTCCAAGGCCAGCCCGACACTACGCCAGGCGCGGTCAAAACGCTCCAGAACCTCCAGCGTTCCCGAGCCATCGTCGGCCTTGGCCAACTTGGCGCGAGGCTCCGCCTTGGCCGAGGCCACAGCAGCTTCGGCACGTTTTTCATCGGAACCCAGTCGCACCATCAGGCGACGCAGCATTTCCGCTTCCATGTCGGGGTCGGGGGCACGCGGTTGCCAACGAGTATCGTCTCTCGACACCGAGGTATAGACCTCTTCCATAGCCCGGTGACTGATGAAGATATCGGTCGTTCCCGGGGTAAGACCCGGTTCGAAACGCGTCCGGAATTTGTCGCGCTCACCGCTCGAATAAAGCGAATCGAGCAACTTGCCGAGGGTGTTCCGTATGAAATCCTCGCCAATCTTGGTTCGATTTTCCGCCCAGTCGGTTTCCATCACACCGGCCTCTGGGCGTTCGACGGCGATGACGAATCCAGCCTCCTGCCAGAAATCCTTGACCGTATCCCATAGTTTGTCGGGAGGTGCGGCCACCACCAGCCAACGTTCGCTGCCGGAACGTTCGACGCGCACCTTGTCGACCTGCGGCAGAACGACCGAGTTTTGTGCCTGTGCCAGCGGCGTCCGATCCGCACTATAGGCTGAGAATGTCGCGCTTCCCTTGCCGGCCGCATCAGGTACAAGGTAACGATCGTCCCGGCTGACCTGGGAAAGGTCGGGCGGCACATCCAGCAACGGCGCCTTGCCGGCGGATTTGTATTCGACCTTGCGGGATTCGGGAAGCAAGCTGCAACCGGCCAGCGCGATGGCAAGCAGGGAAAGGGTGAGGCCGGAAAGCCGATGATTCATTTTTTCTTTACTCCGTTCAGGCGATGGCACCGGCCTGGCGCATTGCGGCCAGAACGCGACCCTGGCTGCCTTCGGCCAGGGGGGTTAGCGGCAAGCGGATACCGTTGGGCATCAGGCCCATCCGGTGCACCGCCCACTTGACAGGAATCGGATTGGCTTCGCAGAACAGGTCACGATGCAAACCCAAGAGCCTGAAGTGAATTTCTCGCGCCTTGGCGATATCGCCGCTGGCCGCCGCCACGCACATTTCATGCATCAGTCGCGGCGCAACGTTGGCAGTCACCGAGATATCGCCATGAAAACCGAGACTGATGGTCGCAATGGCAGTCATGTCGTCACCGGTGTAAAGGGCGAAATCCCCGGGGGCGCGGGCAATCAGGTCGCAGGCTCGATCGAGATTGCCGGTCGCGTCCTTGACGCCGACAATGCCTGGCACTTCGGCCAAACGCAGGATGGTATCGTTCGACATGTCAGCCACGGTACGACCGGGTACGTTGTAGAGCAGCACCGGTAGTTCGACGGCCTCCGCGATCGTCTTGAAATGACGATAGAGGCCTTCCTGGGTAGGCTTGTTGTAATAGGGAAACACGGACAG
>JAJXVG010000118.1 GCA_021782315.1 Pseudomonadota bacterium
GCGCCAGGACACGGAGTTCAAGCGCTTCAAGATCACTGAAGAAGACTGGCGCAACCGGGGGAAATGGGATGACTACGTAGCCGCCGTCTGCGACATGGTCGACCGCACCTCGACCGGCCTCGCCCCGTGGACCCTGGTTGAGGCCAACGACAAGAATTTCGCCCGGGTCAAGGTCCTGAAGACCTTGTGCGAGCGCATCGAGGCAGTGCTCAAGGACGACAACGGAAAGTATACGGAAAAATGAGCGATACCCCTTACGACGAGCATTTCGTCTCCTGGTTCCGGGCGGTGACGCCCTACATCAACGCCTTTCGCGGCAAGACATTCGTCATTGCCTTCGGCGGCAAGGCGGTAGCCAGCGAATTCGCCAAGACGCTGGCCTACGACGTCAATCTGCTGGTCAGCCTGGGTATACGACTGGTCCTGGTACATGGCGCCCGGCCGCAGATCGAGGAAGAACTGCGCGAGAAAAACCTGGAATCGATCTATCACCGCGGTTACCGGGTGACCGACGCGGCGGCCCTGGATTGCGTGCTCGATGCCGTGGGGAGCGTCTATCTCGAAATTGAGGCCATGCTGTCGCAGGGTTTGCCGAATACGCCGATGGCCAACAGCCGCATCCGCGTCATCGGCGGCAATTTCATCACCGGCCAGCCGATCGGCGTCCTCGACGGCATCGACATGCAGTACGCCGGCAAGGTACGCAAGGTGGACAGCGAGGGCATCAACGCCCAGTTGGGGCTTGGCAGCATCGTGCTGCTCAATTGCGAGGGACCGTCGCCGACCGGCGAGATTTTCAATCTCCAGATGGAAGAAGCGGCCGAGGCCGTGGCGACGGCGATCAAGGCCGACAAACTGGTTTACCTGACGGACAGCACCGGCGTTACGGACAAGGCGGGCGAACTGCTCGACGCCATGACCGCCGACGAGGCCTCGTTACTGTTGCGCGAGGCCGACTGGCTGTCGGCCGATATCCGGCGTTACCTGCCCTGTGCCGTGCGGGCCAGCCGGACAGGCGTCGGTCGGGTCCATCTGATCGGTTTCGAACAGGACGGCGCCTTGCTGCGCGAACTGTTTACCCACGACGGTGTCGGTACCGTCGTCACGCGCGAATCGCTTGAGAATATCCGCGAAGCCAAGCCGGACGACATCGCGGCGCTGATCGCGCTGATCGAGCCGATGGAACAGGAAGGTATCCTGGTGCATCGCCCGCGTGAGTTGCTCGAACGCGAACTCGACCATTTCTCGATCATGCTGCACGACGGCATCATCGTCGGTTGCGCCGCGCTCTACCAGCATTCCGAGCAGGAGGCCGAGCTCGCCTGTCTGGCCGTCAGTGCCGAGCATCGCGAATGGGGCTACGGCGAGCAATTGATGGTCCGCATCGAGCAGCGGGCGCGCAAGGTGGGTATCAAGCGCCTGTTCGTGCTGACGACCCGTACCGAGCACTGGTTTGTCGAGCGCGGCTTCAAGCTGGGGTCGGTGGACGACCTGCCGGCCAACAAGCGCGACATGTACAACTATCAGCGGCGCTCCAAGGTCTTGTTCAAGACCCTTTAATCGCCTCCCGCTGTTCGTGGGGGGCGAAGTCGCGGCCACTTCCCCTGTTCGGCAATCGCTTCGCGAGCCACTTGGCGGCAACGACCGTCCCGTCTACCTTTGTGCCCTTCGCCGAGGCATGGGCCGCTTTGCGGCGACGAAGAGGCTGTTCGATTGACCCCGCTCAGCATTAGTCGACCTTGTTATATTTCGTATATGAGATAATTAACCGTTTTCTGATTAAGGATTTGCCATCATGCTCGTTTCTGTTGAAATTTTTCCGTGGAACAGAAATTTCGAATCGGGCATCGAGATCATCGATAGCCAGCACAAGCAGTTGGTCAAATTGCTCAATGTGCTGGTCGGGCATTTGGCGTTTCAGTCCGAGGCGCCCGAAATCACCAAGGTTTTTGACGAACTCAAGGCCTACACCGTCTACCATTTCTCCACCGAAGAGAAAATCTGGCACGAGCATTTCCGGGACGATGCCTGGGAGGAACTGCACAAGAAAGGGCACGAGGATTTCATCGCCAAGGTCCAGGAGATCAAGGGAAACGAACTCCACAAGAATCACGATCTGGTCATCGAGGAAATCGTTTCCTTTCTGACCCATTGGCTGGCGATGCATATCATCGAATCGGACAAGCGCATGGCGAAAGTGGTTTTGGCCCTGCCTTCGGGCATCTCGCTCGAAGAGTGCAAGATCCTCGCCAACAAGGAGATGGAAGGGGCGACACGGGTCTTGATCGATACCGTGATGAACATGTACGACACCCTGGCCAATCGCACCATACAGATGACGCGCGAGATCGGCCGCCGCATCCAGGCCGAAAAGGATTTGCAGGCCAGCCAAAAGGAATTGGTCCGTCTGAGGGACGAGGCGGTGGCCGCCAATGTCGCCAAAAGCACCTTTCTCGCCAATATGAGCCATGAACTGCGAACGCCGCTGAACGGCATCATGGGCATGATCAATTTCGCCCAGCAGCGCATGACGGATGCCATAGGCCAGGAGCATCTGGAAAAGGCCAAATATGCCGCGGATCACCTGCTAGCGGTCATCAACGACATCCTCGACATTTCCAAAATTGAAGCGAACAAACTCGTCCTCGAAGCGACCGATTTCAGGCTGGCGACTGTCCTGGAAAGCATCAACAGCATGATCGGTTACAAGGCTCGGGCCAAAGGCTTGGAATTCGTCGCCGACGTGCCTGCCGAACTTCTTGAACGGGCCCTGGTGGGCGACCCGTTGCGCTTGGGGCAGGTCTTGATGAATTTGACCGGAAACGCCGTGAAATTCACGGAGCGCGGTGAGGTCAGGATATGGATACGCGCACGGGAAACCACGCCAACTCACATGGCCTTGCGTTTCGAGGTGAGGGATTCGGGGATCGGTGTGCCGGAGGAAGCCCAGCAGCAGTTGTTTTCTTCATTCCAGCAGGCGGATGTTTCGACCACCAGAAAATTTGGAGGGACAGGTCTGGGCCTCGCCATTTGTAAAAGGCTGGTCTTGCTCATGGGCGGTGAAATCGGCATGTTCAGCGAAGTGGGGGTTGGCAGCACCTTTTGGTTTGAAATCAAATTTTCCAAGGGGCTAGGCGATCTTGGGGCAGAAAAACGAAGCGCCGTCGAGGATGCCGAGCAGGCCCTGATCAGGGAGTTTTCCGGAAGCAGGATCCTGGTGGCGGAAGACGATGCGATCAACCAGGAAGTTGCCCGCTGTCTGCTGGAGGATGCGGGATTGCTCGTCGATTTGGCGGAGGATGGCCGGCAAGCCGTCGAGTTTGCGCGGCGGCAGGACTATGCCCTGATCTTGATGGATATGCAGATGCCGTATTCGAACGGAGTGGAGGCCACCATCGCCATAAGAAACGGAAATGGCAGGAATCGAGCAACGCCGATACTGGCGATGACGGCCAATGCCTTTGCGGAAGATCGTTCCGTCTGTATCGAGGCGGGAATGAACGATCATGTCGCCAAACCCGTGATGCCGGAACTGCTGTACACGACACTGCTGAAGTGGTTGAGAGCCAGTCCGGCAGCGATGAATTGACGATCCGCTGGCGGCATGTTCGCGGCTTGCAGTCGGGGGCGTATATGTACTTGTCGAAGCCGATATCGCCATCGGCAGCATGTAAAATCAGGCGTTCGCAAAGGAAGAATGGTGGGGCAATCCTGTGAATAAGAATGGTATAACCATATCGGCTGCCCGCTACCTGTGGCTGACGCTATTCGCCGTTCTTCTCCTGGTCGCCGCATTCGTGCTGTATGTCCGCGCCGAAGAAAGCATAGGCAATTTCAACCGGCAGCGCGACACCTCGTTTCAACTGGCTTACGAACTGCGCCAATCGTCGGACGATCTGACCCGTATGGTGCGCGCTTACGCGCTAACCGGAAACCCCCTGTTCAAGGCGCATTTTCACGAAATCCTCGATATCCGGCATGGCCTGCGCCCCCGGCCCCTGAATTACGGTAACGTGTATTGGGACCTGGTGCTCGAGGACGATCGGCGCCCCAGGCCATTCGGCCAGGCGGTTGCCTTGCTCGATCTGATGCGCCAGGCCGGATTTACCGACGAAGAGTTGGCCAAGCTTGAGGAGGCCGAGGGCGCATCCGACGCGCTGACCCAGACCGAGATTTCCGCGATGCGGATCATCGATGGGCATCCCGGTATCACAGAGCGCTTCAGGGCGATGTCGATGCTGAATGACGACGCATATTTGAAGGCAAAAGCGGAAATCATGAAATCGATCGGCGATTTCAACGATATGCTGGATCGCCGTACATCGCTCGCCGTCCAGACTGCCGAGAACCATCTCAGGACAGTTCGCCTGCTGGTCGTCGGGCTTGGCCTGCTGGTCGCCTTATTGATGTGGCGGCTTTTGAGCGCCATCAACAAGGATTATCGGGAAACGGCAGACAACAAACAACTGCTCGATTCGGTCGTCGAGAACATCCCCAATATGATCTTCCTCAAACGCGCGGAGGATTTTCGCCTTGTATTGTTCAACAAGGCGGGCGAGCAATTGCTTGGTTGCGACCGGGAAGCGCTGCTGGGCAAGAACGATCATGACCGTTTTCCCAAGGAAAGGGCGGATTTTCTCGTCAGCCAGGATCGGGAGGTCCTGAGCGCCACGGATATTCTGGATATTCCGGAAGAGCCGGTCGATACGCGGCTACTCGGTCAACGCTTTCTTCACACCAAGAAACTGGCCTTGCGCAATAGTCGAGGCGAAGCAAGGTTTATTCTCGGTATTTCCGAGGATATTACGGAGGCCAAGCGCAACAAGGACGAACTCGATCGATATCGCTACCGACTTGAGCAGTTGGTCGAAGAGCGGACCTCGGAACTCGTCCTGGCCAGGGATGCCGCCGAGGCCGCCAGCCGGGCCAAGAGCGTCTTTCTGGCCAATATGAGTCATGAACTGCATACGCCGATGAACGCCATCATGGGCATGACCGAACTTGCCCTGCACCACACCGACGACCCGACGCTGCACGATCATCTGGGCATTGTCGTCCAGGCATCCCGACACCTGCTCGGCATCATCAATGACATCCTCGATATCGCCAAGATTGAAGCTGAACGCCTCAAGCTCGAATGCGTCGATTTCAGACTTGGCGACGTCCTCGATAAGGTCAGGAGCCTGACTGAGCCCAAGGCGGCCAAAAAATTCCTGCAATTTGATTGGGATATGGCGGATGGCGTCGCCGATCGTATGCTTAAGGGTGACGCTAAACGTCTGGGCCAGATTTTGCTCAACCTCGTCGGCAATGCCATCAAGTTCACCGATCGGGGTTTCGTCGGCATCCGCCTGCGCCTGCAGGAAGAAACGACAAAGGACCTCCTGCTGCGTTGTGAAGTCGCAGATAGCGGCATCGGTATCTCGGTCGAAGATCAAGCGCGACTCTTCACCGCGTTCGAGCAGGCCGACGGCTCGATGACCCGAAAATATGGCGGAACCGGGTTGGGGCTGGCCATAAGCAAGCGTCTGGCCGTGCTGATGGGGGGGGCAGTCGGAATCGAAAGTGCAATCGGCCGGGGCAGTACCTTTTGGTTTACCGTCCGACTGGCCCAGTCCGGCGATAAAATCTCGGCAGCGTCGGGGCGCCCGGGCGAAGATGCCGAGGCCATCCTCAAGGCGCTCGACCCGCCGCCCAGCATCCTGATGGCCGCGAGCGAACCGGTCAGCCGGGAGATATCGAAAGGTTTGCTGGAATATGTCGGTATCACGGTCGTCCTCGCCGGAGATGGGAACGAAGCTGTTGCCCTCGCCCGGCGGCGGCGCTACGACCTGATCATGATGGCTACGCAGTTGTCGGGCATCGGCGGCATCGACGCGGTAAAGGAGATTCGTCGAGACTCGCTGAACCTTGCCACACCGATCCTTGGCATGACGGTCAATGCTGGCGAGGATGAGGAGGCGGTTTGCCTTGCGGTCGGCATGAACGGGTATATTGCCAAACCGCTCGACCCGCATTTTCTGTTTGAGGCCCTGTCGAGATTCCTGAGCACGAGCCGGCGCCAGCCACACGACCGATAATGCATTCGGCTCGTGCCGCTAAATAGCAAGGGGGCCGGACGGGTATAAAACGTCGTTCAGACCTTATAATTTCCCCCGGATCTATTTCACGGAGTTTCACATGGCACGTACCGTCAATTGCATCAAACTCGGCCGTGAGGCTGAAGGTCTCGATCTTCCGCCCTATCCGGGCCCGCTAGGTCAGCGTATCTTTGAGAATGTTTCCAAGGAAGCCTGGCAGCAGTGGATCAAGATGCAGACCATGCTGATCAACGAGAATCGTCTTAACCTGGTCGATGCCCGCCATCGCAAGTACCTGGCCGAGCAGGTCGAGAAGCACTTTTTCGGTGACGGCGCCGACCAGATTCAAGGTTATGTTCCACCGGCCGCCTGAGTTGCCGGAGTGTTGATAAGAAATCCCGCCGCGGCGGGATTTTTTATTCAGGCAATTTTGTTGAGGACGTAGAAAGTAAGCATGCCGACGCCCATGGCGGTGGCGGCCAGGATGGCACTGGTCCGCTTGAGGCCGCTGGCCTGTTCTTCGATGAATTGCTCCAGTCCGTCGAAGAGTTCGGGAAAGGCGGCGATATCGCTATGGTTCTGCTTGTCCATGATTTTTCCTAGATCTGCCGGTGAATGGCTGGGTCACGACTACAACTATCGCCAGTGAATATTGCAGGGGCGTGACGGTTTCTTGGCGGATTTTCTGAGGTGGCGTCGCGTGTCGAGCGGGTGGGCGAATAGCGGCTCCAGTTCCGAACGTACTAGAAACGGCGAAGCAACAGGTGTCTTCCCTCGACATTGCTGTTGCGGATTTCGACGAAACCGAGATCGCGGAAGCGCCGGGTTTTGGTGGCTGAAACCAGGATGCGCCCGTGGTTGAAGTTTTTTTCCAGCCACTCGATGCGTGCCTTGATCAGGGAGCGACCGATGCCTTTGCCGCGACTTTCGGGGGCGACGGCGGAGAGATAGAGAATATGGGTATGCGACGCCCAGTCGGCCGCCTTGACGCCGCCGACTGCGACGATCCGGCCAGCCTCTGAGGCGACGAAAAACTGGCGGTAGAACGGGGTGTCGTCGCTCCGTAGTTCTCGCATCACCCGTTCGGCACTGTAGCGTTCGGGATTGCCAAAAGCGTTGACGATCAGTGTGACGCTTGCCTCGAGCAAGGCTGGGCTGCTCGCGTCCAGCGTGTCGAAGCGGATTTTTTCCATGCCGGATTTCAGGGCAAGGGAAACTGGACCTGGCGCAAGAGGTGACCGTTTTCAGCTGCCCGGCGGGCGGCCTCCCGATTGATTTCGGATTGTTGGCGGCCGAATTCGTCGCGCTCGTGGCGGGTGCGGGTGGCTGCCTCGATACTGCGCAGGCAGCGCCAGCGATGCCCCTGACGGGTGGGGAACAGGCGCATCACGTTCCTATCGTGATGTACGCGGCAACAATAGCAAAATAGCGTTTCCGTCATCGCAGGCTCGAGAGTCGAAGATGAAATGCAGCATGGGCTTGCCATGTTTCCGGAAGATGACCGAAAGCGTCTTCTGGAGTGCGCCGCGTGTCATCGCAGTGAAACAGGGGTTTTCTAAACTGGCTAGATTGTTACTTTGGATTCAGCCCGATGAGCGCTCTGGTCGATCATGAAGTCGTGGAACTTCGGCGGATTATGGACAACGGCATGCTGGTCCCAGTCTTTCAACCCATCCTTGATTTTCGTGTCCGGGCCATGCTCGGTTACGAATCGCTGATTCGCGGACCGGAAGGCAGTTCGTTGCATTGGCCGCTTCAACTCTTCGCCGTTGCCGCCCGCTGCGGCCTGAGCGATGAACTAGAGCATGCCTGCCGCGAAGCCAGCCTGCGCGCCTTCGCCGCTCGCCGCCTGCCGGGCCGCCTTTTCCTGAACGTCACCCCGGGCTGCCTGGTCGGAGATCGGCTGATGAACGGCCATACCCGCGACCTGCTCAACGAGTTGTCCATCGCCCCCAATCGCATCGTTCTCGAATTGACCGAGAACCAGCAGATCACCAATATGCCAGGGATACAGGATGCCTTGCTGCATTACAGGGGACGCGGTTTCCAGATCGCCATCGACGACCTCGGCGAAGGTTTCGCCAACCTGCGCATGTGGTCGGAATTGCGACCGGAGTTCGTCAAGATCGACAAGCACTTCGTCAATGGCATTGCCGACGACAGCATCAAGTTTCATTTTGTTCGAGCCATGCAGGATCTCGCCGAGATCTGCAATGCCTCGCTGATCGCCGAAGGCGTTGAGCGCAGCGAGGATTTCATCTGTATCCGCGACATGGGTATCGCCTGCGGTCAGGGATATTTCATTTCCCGGCCGGAGGCGCATCCGATTCGCCAGTTATCCGGCCAGACCCTGACGGCGCTCGATCAGCAATCGCTGGCCCTCTCCCCGCTGACCGGAGGCCCCGGACGTCTGCCGACGGCGCGCAGCCTTGCCAAACTGGTTGAGCCCGTCCCTCTGAATGCCAACAACGAAACGGTTTTCTCTCGCTTCGAGGCCGATCCGACGCTGGACGTCCTGCCCGTCGTGCTCGGCAAACAGCCGGTCGGCATGATCAACCGCTACAGCATGATCGATCGTTTTGCCCGCCCCTTCCGCAAGGAATTGTTCGGCCGCAAGAGCTGCGAACTGTTCATGGACCATGCCCCGCTGGTGGTCGATCAGTTTGCGACCATCCAGGAACTGGCGATGATGTTGTCGCTGGCGCCCAAGCATTACCTGTTCGACGGCTTTATCGTGACCAGCGAAGGCGAGTACCTCGGTGTCGGCAGCAGTCACGACCTGATGGCAACCATCACCGAGATGCAGATCAGCGCCGCCCGTTACGCCAATCCCCTGACCCAGTTACCCGGCAACGTGCCGATCAACGAATACGTCGACCGCATGCTGGAGGGCGACGACAACTTTGTTGCCGCCTATATCGACATCGACAATTTCAAGCCCTACAACGACGCCTTCGGCTACCGCCGCGGCGACGACGTGATCCAGATACTGGCCCGCCTGATCTGCGAGGCGAGCGACGAGCGCATCGATTTTATCGGCCATATCGGCGGCGACGACTTTTTTGTGGTCTTTCGCAGCGTTGACTGGGAAATGCGTTGCTGGCAGATCATCAGCACCTTTATCGAAGCCATGAGCAATCTGCTCGGTGTCGAGGAACGTCTGCGCGGTGGCTACATGGCCGAAAACCGGCGTGGCGAGTTCAGCTTGCAGGCTTTGCCGACGCTGTCCATCGGTGCGGTGAAGATCTCGCCGGGCGACTGCGAATCGCACCGTGAGGTGGCTGCAGCCGCCTCGGCCGCCAAGAAGCAGGCCAAGAAACGAGCCAAGGATGTCGCTAACGAACCGCTTGGCGGCAGCCTGTTCGTCGAACGGCGGCGTATCGGCAGTTTCGATGTGCCGCAGGCCTGTGCTCGGGTGTTCAACTGATTTCCGGAGCGATTATTGCCCGCTGCAAAGCACCTGAGTGGCAAGCGGAGTTGCGGCAATTTATCGGCTGATCTGAAGGTGATCGACCAAGCGCGCCTTCTCCTCGATGTCGGCTTCGGAATCTGCGTATTGCTGGCTGATGGCAAAGAACACATCCTTGAGCGCGACGAAGGCATCGACAATGTCCGGGTCGAAGTGCGAGCCGCGTCCCTCGACGATCAACTGTACCGCCTTGTCGTGCGGCATCGGTTCCTTGTAGGGGCGCCGGCTGATCAGTGCATCGTAGACGTCGCCTACCGCCATCAAGCGCGCCGAGATCGGAATCGCCTCGCCGGCCAGTCCTTGCGGATAGCCGCTGCCATCCCATTTTTCCTGGTGGCTATAGGCAATTTCCTTGGCGTAGGTGAGGGACTGGACAGTGACCCCCAGCCTTTGCTCAGCCTTGCTGATGGTGT
>JAJXVG010000119.1 GCA_021782315.1 Pseudomonadota bacterium
GTTCGTCTGCCGTGTCGATATTGCAGGCCAGCACGCGGACCGGGTGTCCGCGCACGCCGGTGCGAATGGCGGCGGAAAAATCGCGGGCGGTCATTGCGTCGTTGGCGCTGATATCGATCGCGGCGTAGTCGACCAGTCGGATGACCCTGGCGAAGGCCGGGTGTTTCGGCTGGCGAAAGACGCCGGTCAGGAAGCCGCGTTCGCGAAGCCCTTCGATCGCTGCGCAGACGATGTCCGCTTCGGCGTCGTCGGCCAGTTGGAGAAGGAGGACGACGTTGGCTGCCTTCAGGCGGTCGAGCCCAGGCAGATCCAGGCTGGATGAACTGAGCGGGATGAAGGCGAGATTTGCGTTCCAGGATTCCGGACTCGCATTCAGCGTGGCCAGCAGATTTTCGTCGAGCAGCCGCTGCCGGGCTTTGTCGTCGGCAGCGAGCGGCGTCGATTGCGGCAGGTGGAATAGATGACCGGCGAGTCGGTTGCTGCGGTCGAAAATGGCTTCGCGGCGGAGGAAAGGGGTGTCCTCGCTGTCGGGGGGGGGCGCATCGTGCCGGGCGGATTGCGAAGCATGCGGCGGGGGCGCTTCTCCGCCGAATATTTTTTTCAGGACGCTGAACAAAAAATATCTCCCCCCAGAAAAGAAAATGCCCACCGGAGTGGGCATTTTCGCATGGCGGGCGACGAATTAGTCGACCTTGGCCTTGCTACGCAGTTCCTTGACCAGGTTTTCGATCTGTTGCTGGCCGGCCCGCTGCTGCAGTTGCGGCTTGACCTGATCGAACGGCGGCGGGGTCATCGGACGGGAGTCGTCGAGCTGGATGACGTGGTAGCCGAAATCGGACTTGACCGGGGTCTTGGTGTACTCGCCCTTCTTCAGCTTGGCGAGGGCCTCGCCGAACGGTTTGACATAGGCATTCGGAGAGCTCCAGCCCAGTTCGCCGCCCTTGTCCTTGGAGCCGGGGTCCTTGGAAAGCTTGGCCAGTTCGGAGAACTTTTCGCCCTTGTCGAGCCTGGCGATGATCGCCTTGGCTTCGTCTTCCTTTTCGACCAGCACGTGGCGAGCCTTGTACTCGGTGCTGCCAAGGTTGTTCTTGATCAGTTCGTACTCGGACTTGAGCTGGGCTTCGCTGATCGGGTGAGCCTGGACGTAGTCGGACAGGTAGGCGCGGATCAAAACGGCCTGCTTGGCGAGTTCGATCTGCCCCTGGATGTTGGGGTTCTTGTCAAGGCCTTTTTTCTTGGCTTCCTGGGCGAGGATTTCACGGCGGATGAGTTCTTCCTTGACCGCATTTTGCAGATCCGGAGTATCCGGGGCGCCCTGGGCCTTTTGCTCGGCAACGAAGGCGTTATAGACGGATTGTGAAATCGGCTGGCCGTTGACGGTGGCGAAAGCCTTTGCCTTGTCGGCCGCGAGAGCCGAGGCGGAAACGATGGCGCCGGCGATAAGCAGAGCAGCCAGACGGGAGAGCTTGAGCATGTATCTATCCTTGGATGAAGGGAACAACGAAAATTATACTTCGCCGGGTACTTTGGCGCGGATGCTGAGCGCATGTATCGGTCCGCGCATCAGGTCACCGGCAGCATCATAAATCATGCGATGGCGGGCGACAGTATTTTTTCCGGCAAAGACCGCGGCAACGATTTCAAGGGTGTAGTGACCGCCGTCGCGGGCGCCGGCGTGGCCGGCATGCCGCTGCGAGTCGTCCCCGATGAGCACGGATTGCGGTTGCAGGGCGGCCAGCCGCTGGCGCAGCCGTTCGATGGTTTCGGCGTTCACGCCGGCAGCACTTTTTTGAAGGGCTTGACGACGACCTTTTCATAGACGCCGGCCGCGACGTAGGGGTCGACGTCGGCCCAGGCCCGGGCGGCCGCGAGCGATGGAAATTCGGCTACGATGATGCTGCCCGAGAAGCCGGCCGGGCCGGGGTCCGGCGAATCGATGGCCGGGCAGGGGCCGGCCAGGATCAGGCGGGCTTCGGCTTGCAGGGCCTGCAGGCGTTCGAGGTGGGCGGAGCGGGCGGCCATGCGCTGTTCCAGCGTGCCGGTCTTGTCTTCCGCAATGATGGCATAGAGCATTATTTTTCTTCCTCGACATATTTGGCCAGCAGCATGCCCTGGCCAAGGATAAAAAGCAGCATCAGGCCCATGCCGCCGAACAGTTTGAAATTGACCCAGGTATCGGTCGGAAAATTGAAGGCGATGAGCAGGTTGAGGACGCCCATGACCAGGAAAAAGGCGATCCAGGCGAGGTTGAGCTTGCCCCAGATCGATTCGGGCAGGGTCAGTTGTTCGCCGAGCATGGCCCTGATCGGGTTCTTCTTGAGAAAAAATGCGCTGAAGCTCATGCTGCCGGCAAAGACCCAGTAAAGGATGGTCGGTTTCCACTTGATGAAGGCTTCGTTCTGGAAGGCCAGGGTCAGTCCGCCGAAGACGACGACCAGCGCCAGGCTGACCCAGAGCATCTTGTCGACCTTGCCGTGGCGGAAATGGACCCAGACGATCTGAGCGATCGTCGCGGCGATGACGACAGCGGTCGCCAGCAGGATTGGCGCCAGTTTGATATCGTCAGGCACGAAGCCGAGCGCTGAGCCCATCCAGTCGGAGGCGAGTTGGGGAGCTTTTTCGGCATACTTGAAAGTAGCGAAAAAGAGGATGACGGGAAAGAGGTCGAAGAGCAGTTTCATGGCGGAGCATTATATACTCCGAAAAACAACTGTCCCGCAAGCACGAGGCGCTATGCACAATGTCCTGATTATCGATGACAGCGACATCAATCTGACCCTTATCAAGGCACTGGTGCTCAAACTGGGCGACTGCAACCCGGTCCTTTTCGCCAATCCGCTGGCCGGACTGGAGTGGTGCCGCGAGAACGAACCCGATCTGGTCATCGTCGATTACATGATGCCGGACATGGACGGCCTGAAATTCATCGGTGCCTTCCGCGCCTTGCATGGGCGCAATGAAATTCCCATCCTGATGATCACCGCCAACGATCAGAAGGACATTCGCTACGACGCCCTGCTCGGCGGGGCCAACGATTTCCTGACCAAGCCGATCGACCGCATCGAATTCTCGGCCCGCGCCCGCAACATGCTGTCCCTGCGGACCGGCCAGAAGTTCCTGGCGGACCGGGCAGAACATCTGGCGGCCCTGGTCGACGAGCGAACCGCTGAAATCCGCGAGCGGGAGAAGGAACTGATTTTCCGCATTTCGCGTGCCGCCGAGTTCCGCGACCCGGAAACCGGGGCGCACATCCAGCGCATGGCCCATTACTCGCAGGTCATCGCGCTCGGGCTCGATCTCAGCCCGCAGCAGCAGAAGCTGATTCTCGAGGCGGCGCCGATGCACGATGTCGGCAAGATCGGCATTCCCGACTACATCCTGCTCAAACCGGGCAAGCTGACGCCGGAGGAATTCGAGGTCATGAAAGGGCATTCGAAAATCGGCTACGAATTGCTTAAGAACAGCCATTCGGAAGTCATTCGGGCCGGGGCAGAGGTGGCCATTTCACACCATGAGAAATTCGACGGCACGGGTTACCCGTACGGTTTGAAAGGCCAACAGATTCCGCTTTTCGGCCGCATTGTGGCGGTGGCCGACGTCTTCGATGCCTTGACCTCGGAACGCCCCTACAAGCGGGCGTGGCCGCTGGAGGATGCATGTCGGTTTCTTGAAGACGGCCGTGGCAAGCATTTCGATTCCCTGTGCGTCGAGGCCTTTCTCGCCGGCTGGGAGCATGTTCTTGGAATTCGTCAGCGCTTCCGCGACGAGGAAGTCCCGCTGATTTGAACCGATCCCGGCGTTTTTTACCGGCGCCGGCGGTCTGACTGGAGAGTTAAATGGCAGAAGCATTCGTGCTCGACCGGGCATCGATACTCGAGCGCCTGGGGGGCGATGAGGATATCTACGCGATGATGGTCGAGATGTATCTCGACGATGTCGACAATAACTGTGTTGCGCTGGGCGCCGCCTTCGATTCGGGCAACGCCTCGACTTTGCAGCGTGAAGCGCACACCATCAAGGGACTGCTCGCCACCTTTTCGGATAGCGAGGGCGCGAAAAATGCGATGCAAATCGAGCATATGGCCCGAGACGGCAAGATCGCCGATCTGGGCGATGCCGTCGCCGACCTGCAGCACCGGTTGCGCGAGGTGGCTGCCGTCTTAGGTGGCGGGTAGATCCAGGAAATCGGCGGCCCCGCTGGCGCCGCCGGCCGGTCCGTACGGCACGCTGCCGAGCAGCGGCGCCGACAGCAGCGATTCCAGGGTCGCCAGGTTTTCATCGAAACGCGGCATGGCCGGGTCGATGCGGTTGGCCACCCAGCCCGCCAGCGTCAGGCCGCGCCCGGCGATTGCCTCGGCGCTGAGCAGCGCGTGATTGATACAGCCGAGCCGCATGCCGACGACCAGGATGACCGGCAGGCCCAGTTCGACAGCGAGATCGGCCGAGTTTCCATCGCTGCCGAGGGGCACGCAGAAACCGCCGACTCCTTCGACAATGACCAGTTCGGCCTGCTGTCTGGCCTGGCTGCAGGCCGCCTTGATCGGCCCGAATTCGATTTCGATCCCTTCTTCCCGTGCGGCCAGATGGGGCGCAACGGCGGCTTGAAAGCAATAGGGATTGACCACCCCGGGGGGTAATTCGACCGTGCTGGCGGCGCGGATGGCTTCGACGTCGTCGTTCAGCCCGTCGGCGTCGGTACCGGCGGCGATCGGTTTGAGACCCGCGACCTTCAGGCCGTCGCGCCCGGCGCGATGGAGCAGGGCGCAGGTCACGAAGGTCTTGCCGATCTCGGTATCGGTACCGGTGAGAAAGTAGGCCGGGTTCATCGGTGGTTGCTCATTTCCGGGCGTAGAGATAAATCACGTCGTAGGTCAGCGGCAGTCCGGCCGGTTCGCGCAATTGCTCGTAAGCCGCCTCGGCGCGAAGGAAAGCCGCGCGACTCATGAGGCCGGTCCGCCGGCCGTCGCCGACTTGATTCGCACCGATGGCCTTGACGGCGCGAAGCAGGGCTTTGAAATCGGGGTAATGGGCGATTATCGTGTTTTCTTTTGTATCGACCGAGGCAAATGCCAGATTGTCAGCGATTTCCCTGATTTCGTCAGGGTTGTGGAAACTCAGCGTATGCCGGTAGCGATCGACCGTGCTGAAGGCTTGGCGCAATTCGCGGAAGGTGGACGGACCGAGACTGGCCATGGCGGCGAGACCTGCCGACCGCAGTGTGCGGCGGGCTTCGCCCAGCGCGGTGGCGAGATCGCACCACTGAACGGCGAGACTGGACCAGTACAGATCCAGGCTGGCATCGGCCAGGGGCAGGTGTTCCAGGTCGGCGGCGAGGCGGATGCAGGGCAGGCCCAGTTGCCGCAGCATGGCTGGCGAGAGGTCGAGGCCGATGGCCAGTGCCGTCGGGTAGCGGGACTGGAGGTCGGCCTGGGCATGGCCGGTGCCGCAGCCGGCATCGAGAAAGCGCTTTGGCGCGATGTCGGGCAGGCCGGCGGCGAGTTGGGCGCAAATGCGGCGCTGGACATCGGCGGCGCCGTCGTAGGTTGGGGCGGCCCGTTCGAAGGATTGCCGGATTCTGGCCTTGGAGGGTCTAGTCACTAGTCATTCAGGAAGGGGCGCGCCGCGGCGAGAAATTCCTCCGGCCGGGAGATAAAGGGGGCGTGCGCGCAGTCGGCGAGAATCGCCAGGCGGGCGTCGGGAATCAGTGCGGCGAGCGCTTCGGCGGCGGCGAGCGGCATCAGCGGGTCGGCCGCGCCGTGGATGAGCAGGGTCGGCGCCCGGACCAGCGGTGCCAGATCGCGCAGGTCGACGTCGCGCAGCCAGTCGAGACCGGTGGCCAGCACCGGGCCGGACGGACGCGGATCGGCCAGGCGGAGCAGTTCGACGGTCACCGCCTTGGCGCGCGCATCGCCGCGATTGAAGCCGCCGACGAAGCGCGGCAGCATGGCTTCGACATCGGCGGCAACGGCGCTTGCAAACTCGGCCAGCATGGCCGGGGGCATGGCGTGGGGCCAAGCGTCGCGCTGGACGAAAGAGGCCGTGCCGGCGACGAGCAGTAGTTTGCCTACCCTGTCCGGTCGGCGGGCGGCGACGGCGAGTGCGAGTTGCGCGCCGAGCGACCAGCCGGCCAGGGTGCTGCCCGGTTGCAGGCGGGCGGCGATGTCGTCGGCGGCGGCGTAGAAATCGGCGACAGACGGTGCGTCGCCGTAACCCGGTAAATCGAAAATCCGGCCGTTCAGCGCCTCGGCGGCCGCCCGCAGCGGCGTGCGGCCGACGCACCAGCCGGGCAGGAAAACGAGAGGGGCGAGGGGGGCGCTCATGTCAGTTCCTTCAATGCGTCAATCAGATGGGCGATGTCGGCTTCGGTATGGGCGGCCGAGACGGAAATGCGCAGGCGAGCCGTTCCCTTGGCCACCGTCGGCGGGCGAATGGCCGGCAGCCACAGGTCGCGCTCCCATAAGGCCTGGGCGAGGGCGAGGGCGGCGTCGTTTTCGCCGACGATCAGCGGCTGGATGGCGGTGGCCGAGGCCAGCAGCTTGATCGGCAGGTCGGCCAGGCCGTCGCGCAACTGGCCGATGCGGGCCATCAGATTGGCGCGCAGGGCGTCGCCGTCGGCGATCAGTTGCAGGCTCTTCGCCAGTGCGCAGGCGACGGCCGGCGGCTGGGCAGTCGTAAAAATGTAGCTGCGGCCTTTTTGCAGCAGGTATTCGATGGCCGTTTCCGAACCGGCGACGAAGGCGCCGCCGACGCCGGCCGCCTTGCCCAGCGTGCCCATGAGCAGGATGCGCTTGGCCGGCGGCAGATTGAAGTGGGCCAGGCTGCCCTCGCCGTGCGGGCCGAGAACGCCGAAGCCGTGGGCGTCGTCGATGACCAGCCAGGCGTCGTGGCGCTCGGCCAGCGCCGCGATCAGGGGCAGGGGGGCGAGATCGCCGTCCATGCTGAAGACGGCGTCGGTGACGATGACCTTGCGCGCGGCGGAACTCGCGGCCAGCATTTTTTCCAGCGCCGCGACATCGTTGTGCGGATAGCGCCGGACCTCGGCGCCGTTGGCCCGGGCCAGTTGCATGGCGTCGATCAGCGAGGCGTGGTTCAGCTTGTCGGCGAAGACCGCATCGCCGCGCCCGGCCAGGGTCGGGGTCACGGCCAGGTTGGCCAGGTAGCCAGTGGACAGGGTGAGGGCGCGCGGAAAGCCGGTGAAGGCGGCGAGTTCCTTTTCCAGCGCGTCGTGCGGCGCCAGGTGGCCGCTGACCAGGTGCGAGGCGCCGCTGCCGGCGCCCCACTGCCCGGCGCCTTCGGCCAGTGCCCGGGCGATTTCGGGGTTGCCGGCCAGTCCGAGGTAGTCGTTGCTGGCGAAATTCAGCAGGGTTTTTCCGTCCACCGCGGCCAGCCGGCCGCAGGGCGCCATGAGCACCCGGCGACGGCGGGTCAGTCCGGCCGTTTCGATAGCGGCCAGTTCGGCTTCCAGGCTGTCCTCGATCATGCCAGGGCTTCCTCCAGTGCGCCACGGATGGCGTGGGCAAGGTGGTCGATTTCATCGTCGCCGACGATATACGGCGGCATCAGGTATACGGTGTTGCCGATCGGGCGAACCAGGGCTTCGCGCATCAGCGCGGCACGGTAGAAGCGGCGGGAGAAGTACGGGTCGTCGGCGGCGACGTCGAAGGCGGCGATCATGCCGCGCTGGCGCAGGTATTCGACCCGGGGATGGTCGGCCAGCGGAGCCAGGGCCGATGCCATGCGCTGCGCCCTTGCCCGATTGCCGGCGAGAACGTCGTCGGATTCGAAAATGTCGAGCGTCGCCAGCGCGGCCCGGCAGGCCAGCGGGTTGCCGGTGTAGGAATGCGAGTGCAGGAAGGCGCGGGCGACCGAATCGTCTAGGAAGGCGTGGTAGATCGTGTCGCTGCTGAGAACGATGGAGAGCGGCAGGTAGCCGCCGGAAATGCCTTTCGACAGGCAGACGAGGTCGGGGCGAATGGGCTGTCCGTCGATTTGCGCCTGTTCGTGGGCGAAGAAGGTGCCGGTACGGCCGCAGCCGACGGCGATCTCGTCGCAGATCAGGTGCACTTCGTGCCGGTCGCAGAGCTGGCGGGCTAGCCGCAGGTATTCGGGGTCGTACATCGCCATGCCGGCAGCCCCCTGGACCAGGGGTTCGACGATCAGCGCAGCAATCTTTTCGCCATGTTTTTCGAGATGGCCGGCCAGTGCGGCGGCGGCGCGGCCAGCCACGTCGACCGGAGTTTCCCCGGCTTCGCCGAGGCGGAAATCCGGAGAGGGAAGGACAGTCGCGGCACGCACCAGCGGCGCGTAGGCGTCCTTGAAAATGGCGACATCGGTGACGGCCAGTGCGCCTACGGTTTCACCGTGATAGCTGCCGGCCAGGCAGAGAAATTCGGTTTTCTCCGGCCGGCCGATGTTGCGCCAGTAATGGAAACTCATTTTCAGCGCGATTTCGGTGGCCGAGGCGCCGTCCGATGCGTAGAAGGCGTGGCCGAGCCGGCCGCCGGTCAGGGCCGACAGGCGTTCGGAAAGCTCGACCACCGGCCGGTGTGTGAAGCCGGCCAGCATGACGTGTTCGAGACTTTCGAGCTGCTCTTTCAGCGCCGCGTTGATGCGCGGATTGGCATGGCCGAAGAGGTTGGTCCACCACGAACTGATGCCGTCGAGGTAGCGCTTGCCGTCGAAATCGTGGAGCCAGGCGCCTTCGCCGCGGGCAATGGGGACCAGCGGCAGATGACCGGGGGCGGTCGTCTGCGCATGGTGCCGCATCTGGGTGCAGGGGTGCCAGACGGCTGCCTGGCTGCGCGCCAGCCAGTCGGCGTTGGACGACTGGTCCATCAATGCAGGACTTGGGAGTCGGTGCCGGCCTGCTCGGGCATTTCGGCGTGCGCCAGTTCGGCTTCGCGGTTGGGGAAGAGCGGGGCGCCGCAGTCGTCGCAGAATTCCATCGGGAAATGGTGGTCGAGGAAGAGGACTTCCTTGACCCCGGTTTCGCGCAGGATCGCCTCGATTTCACCGGCCGCGTCGGTGGCTTCATCCTCGGCGCCGAGCAGCGGCCAGACGATGCCGTGGTAGACCTCGTCGCCGGTCGTCGGGCCGAGGCTGACGCGGTATTCCTCCATGCGGCGGTCGTAGCAGGGGCCGACGACGGCGCGGATATCGGCCGGCATCAGGCCGAGCATGGTTTGCAGGAAGGCGACGGAAGCCTTCAGCGAATAGGGGCGCGACAGGCGGTCGGCATTGCGGCAGGAGGCGTGATAGGCGTCCGGCAGCAGCGGCTGCCAGGCGCAGCCGGTGAGAAGGGGTTCGAGGTTGGGGCTGCCTTGCTTGACCCATTCCTTGATCGCCGTTTCCTTGCTGCCGTCCTTTTCGTTCCAGCGGAACAGCGGTTTGCCGCGCGGCACTGCAATGGCGCCGACGATGTAGCGGACATCCGAGAGAAAACGGTTGGTTTCGGCCATGCTGCCACTGTCGACGGCCAGATGCTCTCCGGCCAGGGCCGCTTCGCCAAGTTGCCTGGTCAGTTGCCAGGTGTCGCAGAAGCTGCGCGGCAACTGGTCGGGGCTGAACAGGAAGTCGGTCAGGGCCAGTCGTGTGTCGCCGCCGAAAACATGGGCTCCGAGTTGCACGGCCAATGCCTGAAGCGTGCTCTTGGGCAAGGGGCAGGCCGGGATTGAAAAGCGCGACCAGGCGAGGACGGGAGCGGCAAAGAGCTGGACATCGAATAGCTTGCCCTGGGCTTCCATGCGGCTGCTCTCGGCCTGTGATTCCACCATGTCGGCCAGTTCGTCGTGGCCGCGCGGGTTGGCTTCGAACAGACGGTCAAGTGCCGTGTTGATGTCGTCCTCGGCGCCGTTTTTCAACAGGCTGCAAACGGTTTCGGCCAATTGCGCTTCCCAGTAGCTGTCTTTCAGCTTGCCGCCGGATTCGGAAAGGCCGATGG
>JAJXVG010000120.1 GCA_021782315.1 Pseudomonadota bacterium
GTAGACGTCGGCGTCGCTGGTGTTGAGCCAGAACTGGTAGAAGACGTAGGGCGAGGTCTTTTTCGGGTCGAGCCAGATGGTGCCCGATTCGGTCTTGCCGAACTTGGTGCCGTCGGCCTTGGTGATCAGCGGCAGGGTCAGGCCGTAGACCTGCTTGTGGTGCAGGCGGCGGGTCAGGTCGGTGCCGGCGACGATATTGCCCCACTGGTCGGAGCCGCCGATCTGCAGCAGGCAGCCGTGACGTTTGTAGAGCTCGGCGAAATCGTAGCCTTGCAGCAGGCTGTAGGAAAACTCGGTGTAGGAGATGCCCTGGTCCTCGCGCTGCAGGCGCTGCTGCACCGATTCCTTCTTGATCATGGCGTTGACCGAGAAATGCTTGCCAATGTCGCGCATGAATTCGAGGCAGTTCATGCCGCCGAACCAATCGTAGTTGTTGGCCATGATGGCCGCGTTGTCGCCCTCGAACTTGAGGAAGGGGGCGACCTGGCTGCGAATGTTGTCCACCCAGCCGGCGATCACATCGGGCGTGTTCAGCTTGCGCTCGGTTGCCTTGAAGCTGGGGTCGCCGATCATGCCGGTGGCGCCGCCGACCAGGGCGATGGGCCGATGGCCGGCTTCCTGGAAGCGCTTGAGGATGAGCACCGGGACGAGGTGGCCGAGGTGCAGGCTGTCCGCCGTCGGATCGAAGCCGCAGTAGAGGGTTACCGATTCCCCGGTCAGCAATTGGTCGAGCGCGGCTGCGTCGGTGATCTGGGCGATCAGGCCGCGATCATGCAGATCCTGGACGAGGGGGGACTGGTACATGGCAATTTCTCCACTGGGCGGGCGCGCATCGGGCAAAATGGGGCGCCGATAATCGAACCGCGAATTTTAACAGAGGGGTGGGCCGTCGCCCCGTGGCGGGCGAAGGATTTTGAGGAACCCCATATTTCGCTTTTCGCCAGGATGGCCCGCCGCCAACGAAAGCGTCCGGCCCCTCCCGGCTAGGGGAGCTTGGCGCTTTCAGGTAAAATCGCCTTTTTTTCCAGCGACTTATTGACCGCCTCTTGGCGCCCACCTGACCATGACCCAGAACAACACCTCCCTCTCCTACCGTGATGCCGGCGTCGATATCGATGCCGGCGATGCCCTCGTCGAACGTATCAAACCCCTGGCCAGGAAGACCCTGCGCGAAGGCGTGCTCGGCGGCATCGGCGGTTTCGGCGCGCTGTTCGAAGTGCCCAAACGCTACAAGGAACCGGTGCTGGTGTCCGGGACCGACGGCGTCGGCACCAAGCTGCGCCTGGCCTTCGACCTCAATCGTCACGACACGGTCGGCCAGGACCTGGTCGCCATGAGCGTCAACGACATCCTCGTCCTCGGCGCCGAATCGCTTTTCTTCCTCGACTATTTCGCCTGCGGCAAGCTCGATGTCGACACTGCCGCGGCCGTCGTCGGCGGTATCGCCAAGGGCTGCGAACTGGCCGGTTGCGCGCTGATCGGCGGCGAAACGGCCGAAATGCCGGGCATGTACCCGGCCGGCGAATACGACCTGGCCGGTTTTGCCGTCGGCGTCGTCGAGAAATCGAAGGCCATCGACGGCAAGAATATCGTGCCGGGCGACGTGGTCCTCGGCCTGGCTTCTTCCGGTGCCCACTCGAACGGTTACTCCCTGGTCCGCAAGATCATCGAGCGCTCCAAGCCGGACCTCAACGCCAGGTTCGACGGCGAGCGCAGCCTGGCCGATGTCGTCATGGCGCCGACCCGTATCTATGTCAAGCCGGTGCTGGCCACCATGGAGAAGGTCGCGATCAAGGGCATGGCCCACATCACCGGCGGCGGCCTGCTCGAAAACGTGCCGCGCGTACTGCCGGAAAATACCGTCGCCGAACTGGAAAAGGCTGCCTGGCCGCGGCCGAAACTGTTCGACTGGATGCAGGCCGAAGGCAATGTCGCGGAAAACGAAATGCACCGCGTCTTCAACTGTGGCATAGGCCTGGTCGTCATCGTCGCCGCCGCCGACGCGGAAACAGCCATGGCCGAACTGAAGGCCCAGGGCGAGGCGGTTTATCGCATCGGCACGATACGGGCGCGCTCCGGCGACGAAGCGCAGACCCTTGTGGTCTAAATGGCCTTGGCAGGCCGCAGCCATCGTCTGCGGCATGCTCTTGCTCAATGCCCCGGCGCCGGTCTGGGCGGCGGGCAAGAAAGCATCGGCCAAACCGGCCGCCGCCCGGCCGGCGGTCAGTCGGCATGCCAGGCGGGCAAAATCGGCGCATCGCGGAGCGCATCCTTCGGTAGCGGCGGAAACTTTCGGGCCGGCCGACCTGCGCGACGAAAACCCGTCCGGCCTGCGCGGTCAGGCCAGTTTTTACGGCCAGAGCTTTCAGGGGCGACAGACGTCGACCGGCGAGATTTTCGACGCCGGGGTATTTTCCGCGGCCAGCAACCGTTTTCCGCTCGGCACCCTGCTCGCCGTCTGGCGTATCGACAACGACCGCTGCGCCATCGTCCGGGTCAATGACCGGATGCACCGGAAACATCGCAAACGGATAATCGACGTATCGCGCAGCGTCGCCGAATATCTCGACATGATCCGCGCCGGTGTGGTCATGGTGCGGGTTGTGCCGCTGTCGGAGCGAGCTTCGGGCGACACCGAATCCTGTCGCAGGGCCTTCGAGCCGGCATCGGAATGCAGCTTCTGCACAAAAACGGAAAGATTGCCCGATTTTCAGGGGGGGATGGACGAATAGCCATTGCCGGCATCGGTTTTTTGCCGGTTTGATTCGATATTTTGAGCCGCTCGCGTGGACGGTGGTCCATTCGACAGTGCACTGTCGAAATTGAAAACCGGATACTCAAATCTAATGCTTGCTGAATTTCGGCAAAAACTACAATATGTAAAAAATCATAGATCGGAGTCGATGGATGGACGCGGGTTTACATGTTTTTGTTGTCGATGACGATTTGATCATCCTCGACGTACTGGCCGAAACACTGGGGGGCGCTTGCCAACTGGAGACTTTCAGTTCTGCGGAGGCTTGTCTGGGCCGCCTGGCGGAAATGAAACCCGATCTGTTCCTGCTCGATGTCTTGATGCCCGTCATGGATGGCTACGCCCTGTGCCGTCATTTGAAAGACGATTGGGATACGCGGGACATCCCGGTTGTCTTCGTTTCGGCCAACGATGACCACGAAACCCGCATGCTCTGCTACGAGGCGGGCGGCGACGATTTTATCCAGAAACCCTTCGATCCGGCTGAACTGCTCGGCAAGCTCAAGGTCGCCAGGCGCATCCTCGACGAAAAGAAGGCCCTGCGCGAACAGGCAGGCTACGCCCAGAAAACGGCCATGACCGCGATGGTCAGCATGGGGGAATTGGGCGTCGTCCTGCAGTTCCTCAGCAAGTCCTTTGCCTGCAATACCATCGAAGAGCTGGCCTCGGCTCTGATCGACGCCATGGGGCAGTACGACCTGCAGGCGGCAGTCCAGATGCGCCTCGGCGACGAAATTCTGTCGCTGAGCCAGAACGGCCACAACGTGCCGCTGGAAGTCTCTGTGCTCACACATGTCCGCGACAGCGGCAGGATATTCCAGTTCAAATCACGCTGCGCCTTCAACTACGGCCACGTCACCCTGATGGTCAATAACATGCCCCTGGACGACGCCGAGCGCTGCGGCCGCATCCGCGACAATGGCGCCTTGCTGGCCGAGGGCGCCGACGCCAGGCTAAAGGCCATCGAGTCCGAGATGCTGGCGGTCCAGCGGCGGAGCGGCATCGAAGCGGCCTTGCCGCAGCTCTATTCGACCCTGGATAGCGTGCAGAGCAACTATCGGCGCAACTGTTTCGAATTGACCCAGGTCATGATCGATTTTCAGGAGGCATTGACCAAGGCCTACATTCATCTCGGCTTGATGGAAAAGCAGGAAGAGCTGCTGAGCAACATGGCCAACGACTTCATGCTGCGAGTGGTGGGGACGCAGGACGCCTCGCTGGCCATCGTCGGTCAGCTCGAGGCCTTGGCCGGGGACCTCAAACTGACCCTCAGGCGCTGAGGAAGGCTGCGCTGCGGGCGGAGACTTCGGCGATCAGGGTCGGACTCAGGCAGTCGAAAATTTCCGTTTCGAAGGAGTTGCTCAGCCAGGTGATCTGGCGCTTGGCCAGTTGGCGCGTGGCAAAGATACCGCGATTGCGCATTTCCGGTTTGCCGTACAGGCCGTCCTGCGCTTCCCACATCTGTCGGTAGCCGACGCAGCGCATCGACGGCAGCTCGGGATGCAGCGAATATTTCCGGCGCAGCATGGCCAGCTCTTCGTCCAGGCCGCCGAGCAGCATGGTGTCGAAACGCCGTTCGATCCGCTGGTGCAGCACGGCACGGTCGGCGGGCAGCAGGCCGATCGACAGGAAATCGTAAGGCGGTCTTTGCTGCGTGCTTTCGGCCAGCAGTTCGGACATCGGGCGACCGCTCAGCCGGCAGATTTCGAGAGCGCGTTGCAGGCGCTGGCTATCGGTCGGGTGCAGGCGCGCGGCGGTCGCCGGGTCAAGGCGCGCCAGTCTGGCATGCATTGCCGGCCAGCCTTCGGCTGCCGCCTCGGCGTCGATTTCGGCGCGCAGGGTGGCGTCGGCCTGCGGCAACTCGGCCAGTCCCTGGAGCAGGGCGCGGAAATAAAGCATGGTTCCGCCGACCAGCAGGGGTATCTTGCCGGCAGCCGTGATTTCGCCCATGGCCGCCAGCGCGTCGGCGCGGAAGCGGGCGGCCGAGTAGCTGGCCTCGGGCGAAATCAGGTCGATCAAGCGATGCGGATAGCGTGCCAGGGTCGCCCCGTCCGGCTTGGCCGTGCCGATATCCATGTCGCGGAATACCTGCGCCGAATCGACACTGATCAGGTCGACGGGAAAACGGTCGGCGAGCGCCATGGCGAGCGCCGTCTTGCCCGAGGCGGTCGGGCCCATGATCAGGATGGCGGGAGGCAGGGGCGGGGAATGCATGGCGGCGAATCCTATCACGCTGTCCGGTCCGGGCCTCGGCGCATGCATGCGAAGCCGACGATGAAAGCCGCGATGAGAAGCCACTTGCCGGTGGATACCAGGCCGGCCAGCAGGTAGGCGCCAGCCATCGGACTGGCGCCATCGGCGATGAAGGCGAGGTGGAGCAGGTTTTCACAGGCATCCAGGGCGGCGGCCAGGGGCAGGGTCCAGGCCAGCAGTCGGTAGGCCGGTCTGCCCTCCCGGCCGGGGGGCGTACAGTGTCGCGCCAGGCGATAGCCAAAGACCGCGTAGCTGACGAGAAAAGGAAAATCGATCAGGAAATGGGTGCGAAAACGCTTGATACCTTCGGCTCCCCAGGTCGCCAGGACCGCCTTGAAGGAGGCTTCGTCGAAGGTCAGCTGGATGGCCGGGATGGCGGGCGACAGGGGGGCGGATTGCAGCGCCATGAGCACGAAAAGAACGAGGGTCAGCGTCCCTGATAAGCAGAGCGGCCATGCCGCCTTCCGTTTCTTCGGCGTCATTGGCCGCGCAGGAATAGCTTGTCGAGCTGCTCCATCGTCAGTTCAGTCCATGTCGGCCGGCCGTGGTTGCACTGGCCGGCCCGTTCGGTTTCTTCCATCTGGCGAAGCAGGGCGTTCATTTCCGGCAGGCTGAGCTGGCGGCGGGCACGGACGGCGCCGTGGCAGGCCATGGTGGCGAGCAGTTCGTTGCGGCGGGCGGTGGCGAGCCGGGTGATGCCGTGTTCGCGCAATTCATCAATCAGCGACTTGGCCAGGGCCACCGGGTCACCCGACTGGAGCAGGGCGGGAACGGCACGCACGCCGAGCTGGTTGGGGCCGAGTGGAGCGACCGAGAAACCGAGATCGGTCAGGGCGCCGGCATGTTCCTCGACGGCGGCGACGGCCAGCGGGTCGGCCGTGAAGACGGCCGGGATGAGCAGCGCCTGGGTGGCGACCCGGCGGTTGTCGAAGGCGGTCTTCAGCTTTTCGTAGAGGATGCGCTCGTGGGCGGCGTGCATGTCGACCAGGATCAGGCCGCGGGCGTTCTGGGCGAGGATGTAGATGCCGTGCAACTGGGCCATGGCATAGCCAAGCGGCGGACCGTCGCGGTCGGCAGGAACATCCGGTTGGAACTGCGGAACGGCCTCCTGGCGAACTGCGGGCGACTGGTCGATGCCCTGTGCGGCGCGAGCGAAGGCGAGGTAGGCGGCAGCGGCCGGTTCGGCGACGCCGAGACTGGTTTGATGGCGCAGCGGTGGGGCATATTCGAAATTTGCCCGGTTTTCGGCTGACGTCTTGGCGGGTCTGCCGTTCGTCGCCTCGCGTTCGATCAGCGACGGCGCGCTTTCGGCTCGCACCGGGGCGGCCAGGGTGCGCTGGATGGCGTGGAAAACAAATTGGTGCATGGCGCGCGAGTCGCGAAAGCGGACTTCGGTCTTGGCCGGGTGAACATTGACGTCGACCAGTGCCGGGTCGATGTTGACGAACAGGCAGACGGCCGGCTGACGGCTGCCGTGCAGCACGTCGCGGTAGGCTTCGCGCAAGGCGTGGCCGATGATCTTGTCGCGCACGAAGCGGCCGTTGACGAATACGTACTGGCCGTCCCTGGCTTCGGTGGCGCGGGTCGGGTCGATGGCGAAACCGACGACGGACAGTGCGCCGGCTCCGGCTTCGACGGCACGGGCGGCGCCGAGGAAATCGTCGCCGAGGATGTCGGCGATGCGCCGGGGAGCATCGGCGGGCACCAGCTGGAAGAGATTGCGGCCATTGTGGGTCAGGCTGATGGCGACATCCGGCCGGGTCAGGGCCAGGCGCTTGACGGCATCGGCGCAGTGGGCGAATTCCGTGCTCTCGGATTTCAGGAACTTGCGCCGTGCCGGGGTGTTGAAATAGAGCTCGCGCATCTCGACGACGGTGCCGGACATCAGGGCGGCCGGTTCCGGCTCGGCGCCGGGTTCGCCGCGCAACTTCCAGGCGTGGCCGGCGCCACGTTGGCGACTGGTGATGGCGAGGCGGGATACCGAGGCGACCGAGGCCAGCGCCTCGCCACGAAAGCCCAGGGTGCCGACCCGTTCGAGATCGTCGAGGCTGGCAATCTTGGAAGTGGCATGGCGGGTCAGGGCCAGCGCCAGTTCCTCCTTGGCGATGCCGCAGCCGTCGTCGGTAACGCGTATCAATTTGACGCCGCCTTCCTCTAGGTTGACCTGGATGGCCTTGCTGCCGGCGTCTAGGCTGTTTTCGAGGAGTTCCTTGAGGACGGAGGCGGGTCTTTCGACGACTTCGCCAGCGGCAATCTGGCTGATCAGCAGGTCGGGTAGGCGGGCGATGGCGGGCATGCCCGGATTATAATGCGAGCTCGATCAACCCCTGACATGCTGTATGGATATCATCACGCAATTCATCGATATCGTTCTCCACCTCGACAAGCACCTGGCCGTCATGGTCATGAACTACGGCTTGTGGATTTACGGCATCCTGTTCTTCATCGTCTTTGCCGAAACCGGCTTTGTCGTCACCCCCTTCCTGCCCGGCGATTCGCTGCTTTTCGTGGCCGGCGCGCTGGCCGCTGTCGGCGAGGGCGGCATGGACATCTTCACGCTGATCGGCGTGCTGACCGCGGCGGCGGCCATCGGCAACACGGTCAATTACCAGATCGGCCGCTTTCTCGGGCCGAAGGTCTTCCACTGGGAAAATTCGCGTTTCTTCAACCGGGACGCCCTGGTCAAGACGCACGCCTTTTATGAAAAGCATGGCGGCAAAACCCTGGTTCTGTCGCGTTTCCTGCCGTTGTTTCGCACCTTCGCGCCCTTCGTCGCCGGCATCGGCGCGATGGGCTTCGTCCGCTTTACCGCCTTCAATCTGATCGGCGCGCTGGCCTGGGTCGTTTCGCTGTGCCTGGCCGGCTACTGGCTGGGCAATATCCCGTGGGTCAAGGCCAATCTGTCGCTGATCATCGTCGGCATTGTCGTTTTTTCGCTGGTGCCGGTCGGTATAGGTTATCTCAAAGGCAAGGCGGCCTGATGCGCCGGCCGCTCGTCATCCTCTTGCTGATGCTGACGACGGCCTGTTCAACTAAAATGGACAAGGATGGACGGACGGAAACCACGGTCGATGCCAAGTACCTGCTGAAATCGGAAGTCGATCGAGTTGCCGATACGGGTCGCGCCGAAGTGGTCGACGGCCTGCTGTTGATAGCCGACAAACTCTACAAGCGTAATCCGAAAGAGTGGAAAAAAGGCGGGGGTGCCAGCCGGGAGGCAGCTGTCGAGCGTTTGCGCCAGCGCCGGCAAGGCGCCTGGCCGGAATTCAACGGCCAGCGAGAGGGGGCGATTGCCGCCCTGGCCTTTGCCGAGGCCTACACCGGCGACCGTGTCATGGCGCTGATTTTCGGGCTGCTGACCATGGTCGATGCCGCTTTCGAATACAAGGAAGAGTTTTACATCCTCGACAGTCTGAACGAAATGAAACTCTACAACTGCGCCCGCAACATGGATGTCGCTGTCTGGAAACTCGGTCACGACCGCAATGCGGCGGGCGAGTTGTTCCTGCTTTCCAACGAACTCGATCCGGGTCGGCGCAATCTCTCTTACGAGCGCGAATTCGGCCGGCTCATGGGCCTGCTCGATTTCATGGCCAAGATCGTTGCCGACCGCAACGGCCGCACCCTTTCCAGGGTCGGCCAGTCAGTGGTCAGTGCAGTTTTTTTACCGGTGAGTTTTTTGAAATGAAAAAGATCGTTATCCTGATTTCCGGCCGCGGCAGCAACATGGAGGCCATGATCGCCGCCCGCGACGCCGGCCGCCTGCCCGTCGACATCGTCGCCGTGATCAGCAACCGGCCCGCTGCCGCTGGTCTCGAAACTGCTGCCAGGGCCGGCATCGCCACGCACTACGTCGACCACAGGGGCTTCGCCGGCCGCGACGCCTTCGATGCCGCGCTGGCCGAGTGCATCGACGGATTCTCACACGACCTGGTCGTCCTCGCCGGCTTCATGCGCATTCTGACCGAAGGCTTCGTTCGCCATTACGAGGGGCGGCTGATGAATATCCACCCCTCGCTGCTGCCGGCCTTCCCCGGCTTGCACACGCACCGGCGCGCGTTGGAAGAGGGGGTGCGCATCCACGGTTGCACCGTGCATTTCGTCACGCCGACGCTCGATCACGGTCCGGTCATCGTCCAGGCCGCCGTGCCGGTGCTCGACGGTGACACCGAAGACAGCCTGGCGGCGCGCATCCTGGGCCAGGAGCACAGGATCTATCCGCAAGCCGTACGCTGGTTCGCCGAGGACAGGCTGCGCCTGGAGAACGGCCGCGTTCGCCTGGCGGCCGAACCGGCTGCCGATAGTGCGCTGATTTCGCCGGGAATAGTCTAGGCCGGCCATGCCGATTGCCTTTGTCGTGGCGCTCGCCGTTTCGCTGGGCATCCACGTCGCTGTCCTGTTCGGCAGCGATATCGAATTCTTCGGCGGAGGTGAAGAGCCGCTTCCCCTGCGCGTCGAGTTGAAGCCGCCTCCTTCGCCACCGCCGCCGGCTGTGGCGACACCGAAGGCCGTAGACGACAAGCTGTCGACCAGACCGCAGACCAAGACGACGAAACCGAAGCGCCCGACAAGGCACAAGCCGTCGCCGGTGGTCGATGTGACACCGCCAAAGGCTATCGGGGACAAGCCAACGCTGGCCATCGAGGATAAGCCGCCCGAAACGGTGCCGGACTTGCCGACCTTCGCCGAGACCCCCCCCGCGAGCCAGCCTTCCACGCCTGTACAACCGGCGGCCAAGCCGCTGTTGCCATCCGCC
>JAJXVG010000121.1 GCA_021782315.1 Pseudomonadota bacterium
GGTCAATCACGTCATCGACCGTGTATTCGTTTCCGGAGGATATCGCTGGATTGTCGACTACAAAACGGTGCGTCTGCCGGAAGAAGCCTTGCCGGCGAGGGCGGAAAGCTATCGGCCGCAGCTCGAGCGCTATGCCGGCCTGTTCGCCGACGAGCGCCTGCCGCTGCGCCTGGCCATTTTCTTTCCCTTGCAGGGGTGCCTGGTCGAACTGCCTGCCAAGAACCCCTAAGCGGGGCATATCCGATACGGTTATGCTGCATTCTATGCTCATATGTCCGGGGCATTCCGTGCCGGTTCTTCGCAGTTTCGTTCCATTTTAGGGAGAGCATCCGACGTGGGGACGAAAATTCGTTAGAAATCGAATCCGCTCAAAGCATTACGACGTATGATCGAAGAGATTCCCACCATGTGCCAGCCTATCTAGCAATGTTTGCCGATTTTCGCTGTCCGGATTTCCGCTCGATATGCGGAGATCGGTCTTGAACCCGCGGAGCTTGCCGGCCGGTCGCGCCTTTGCCTTTTTGGCCGGTCTCTTCGTGCTCGCCTTCGGTGCCGCAGTCGTTTTGCTGGCGCTCGACCAGCAGCGTGTGATCGATGCCAACGCTCGATTACAGGCCCAGACGCTACCTGAAATCATCCGCTACCAGAGGTTGGCACGGAATCTGGAGCAACTGCGCCAGGAGGGCGAGCGTATTTTTGCGGTCAATTCGCATGCCTCGCGCCAGCAGTCGATATTCGTGGTGACCATGACTGCCAGCGATCCGAGTATTCTCGCCTATGCCAACGCAGCGCGCTTGGCGCGCGAAACCGAGCAATTCCTTGGCGACGTCGTCCGTCAGTCGGTCCGCGACCAGCGTCGGCCGGCCGAGCGTTACGAGGAATGGCAGCGTCTGGCGGAGCGCCTGGGCGCCGAGGTCGACGATATTTCGACCCAGGGAATCAATCTCGCCACCCAGGATCTCAATGTCGCGGCGAACGCCATGCAACTGGCACGTTACAAGTTGATGGTCGCCCTGCTTGTGGTCGGTCTGTTCCTGATTGCATTTCTGGTACTCGTCCGGCATCACCTGATCCATCCCTTGCAGCGGATCAACCGGGCGCTGTCCACGCTCGGCGCCGAGAGCCCCGCGCCGGATTTCAAGCCTTCGACCATGCTTGAAATTCAGGCGGTCGAGGCATCCATCCTGGAGCACCACGCCCTGCTTCGCCAAAACGAGGAAGCGCGCAAGGTGCTGGAAAAGCTGGCCAACAAGGACAGCCTGACCGGACTCATGAATCGCCGTCATTTCATGCTATTGGCTGAAACCGAGTTGCAGCGCGCCCAGCGCTATCGGCGACCGGTTACGGTGGCCATGGCCGATCTCGATTATTTCAAGAAACTCAACGACACCTACGGTCATGCCGCCGGCGATGCCGTGCTGCGCGCTTTTGCCGAGATGGTGCAGGATGCCTTGCGTCAATCCGATCTCGTCTGCCGCTATGGCGGCGAAGAGTTCGTCTTCCTGTTTCCGGAAATCACGCTGCTCGAGAGCGAAAAATTGGCTGAGCGCCTGCGCATGCGTTGTGCCGAGATGGAGGTCTTGCTGCCGGACGCTCGTCGGATAGAGGTTTCGGTCAGCATGGGACTGGCCGACGCCAGCGAGTGCCCGATCGAAATCGCGCTCAAACGGGCCGATGAAGCCCTCTACGAAGCCAAGCGCCTGGGCCGCAACCGCGTGGTGTGCAGTGGTGGCGCAGCGGGTGAAGTAGAAAATCTCCTGCTTTAGGGCCAGAGCACGCAGGCCCATAGCACGGCGGCATTGAACAAGGCGAGCAGCACGGCGGCGCTGCCCATGTCCTTGGCTCGTTTGGCCAGTTCGTTCTTTTCCGGCGAAGCCTTGTCGACCAGCGCTTCCAGCGCCGAATTCAGCATTTCGACGATGAGGATGAGCAGGATGCTGCCGATCATCAAGGCGCGGTCGGTGCCGTTTTTTCCCAACAGGAAGGCGAGCGGAATGGCGATGGCGGCGAGCAGGATTTCCTGGCGAAACGCCGCCTCGTTGCGCCACGCCGAGCACAGGCCGTCACGCGAGTAGCCCAGGGCATTGATCAGCCGGGACAGCCCTTTCTTGCCTTTGAAACCGGCGGCCGAAGTCATTTCTTGCATTCCAGCAGCGGCTTCAGGAAGCGCCCGGTATGACTGGCCTTGCAGCGGGCGATCTGTTCCGGCGTGCCGGCGGCCAGGATGCGTCCGCCGCCGCCGCCGCCTTCCGGACCGAGATCGACGATCCAGTCGGCCGTCTTGATGACGTCGAGATTGTGCTCGATGACGACGATGGTGTTGCCGTTGCCGGCGAGGCGCTGGAGCACGCTGAGCAGCATTTCGATGTCCTGGAAATGCAGCCCGGTGGTCGGTTCGTCCAGGATGTACAGGGTCCGCCCGGTGTCGCGCTTGGACAGTTCAAGGGCCAGCTTGACGCGCTGCGCCTCGCCGCCGGACAGCGTCGTCGCGCTCTGGCCGAGGGTGATGTAGCTGAGGCCGACATCGACCAGGGTCTGCAGCTTGCGGGCGATGACCGGCACGGCGTCGAAGAATTCGCGGGCCTGTTCGACGGTCATGCCGAGAATGTCGTAAATGTTTCTGCCCTTGTACTGGATTTCCAGCGTTTCGCGGTTGTAGCGCTTGCCGTGGCAGACGTCGCAGGGGACGTAGATGTCGGGCAGGAAGTGCATCTCGACCTTGATCATGCCGTCGCCCTGGCAGGCCTCGCAGCGGCCGCCCTTGACGTTGAAGCTGAAACGCCCCGGTCCGTAGCCGCGGACGCGGGACTCGGGCACCTGCGAGAAAAGCTCGCGGATCGGGGTCAGCAGTCCGGTATAGGTCGCCGGGTTGGAGCGCGGGGTGCGGCCGATCGGCGCCTGGTCGACGTTGATCACCTTGTCGAACAGGTCGAGACCGACGATCTCCTTGTACGGCGCCGGTTCCGTCGTCGAACCGTAAAGGTGTTTGGCGGCCGCGGCGTAGAGCGTGTCGTTGATCAATGTCGATTTGCCCGAGCCGGAAACGCCGGTGATGCAGGTGAGCAGTCCGCCGGGAATTTCCAGGGTGACATCCTTGAGGTTGTTGCCGTGGGCGCCGACAACCTTGAGTTGCCGATCGGGATCCGGCGGACGACGGGCAGGGGGCGCCGAAATGCGCTTGCGGCCGGACAGGTAGGCGCCGGTCATCGACTGCGGGTTGGCCGTCACTTCGGCCGGCGTGCCCTGGGCGACGACAAAGCCGCCATGGATGCCGGCCCCCGGGCCGATGTCGACGACGTAATCGGCCGAACGGATGGCATCCTCGTCGTGCTCCACGACAAGCACAGTGTTGCCCATATCGCGGAGATTTTTCAGGGTTTCGAGCAGGCGATCGTTGTCGCGCTGGTGCAGGCCGATGGAGGGTTCGTCCAGGACGTACATGACGCCGGTCAGGCCGGAACCGATCTGCGAGGCCAGCCGGATGCGCTGCGCCTCGCCGCCGGACAGCGTTTCGGCCGAGCGCTCGAGACACAGGTAGTCGAGACCGACGTTGATCAGGAAACTCAGGCGGGCGGTGATTTCCTTGAGTATCTTGTCGGCGACCTGCGCCTTGTTGCCGGTCAGGCTCAGGCAGTTGAAATAGTTGCGGGTTTCGCCCAGCGGCAGGCGGCTGATTTCGTGCAGGGTCAAGGCGCCCAGGCCGGTGCCGACGCGCACGTGACGCGCCTCGACGCGCAGGCGGGTACCGGCGCAGCTCGGGCAGGCCGAACTGCTGACGTATTTGGCCAGTTCCTCGCGGACGGCATTTGACTCGCTGCCGCGGTAGCGCCGTTCCAGGTTGGGAATGATTCCCTCGAAAGTATGGCTGCGGTCGAAGCGGGTACCTTTCTCATTCAGGTAGCGGAAATTGATCTCGGTGCGCCCCGAACCGTAGAGAATCAACTCGCGCTGGGCTTCGCTCAGCGCTTCGAAGGGGGTATCGACCGAAAAACCGTAGTGATCGGCCAGCGACTCGATGATCTGGAAATAGAACTGGTTCTTCCTGTCCCAGCCGCGAATGGCGCCGCCGGCCAGCGAGACGGCCGGGTTGGTGACGACCCGCTTGGGGTCGAAGAACTGGATGACGCCCAGGCCGTCGCATTTCGGGCAGGCGCCCATCGGGTTGTTGAAGGAGAACAGGCGCGGTTCCAGTTCCTGCAGGGCATAGGAGCAGACCGGGCAGGCGAACTTGGCCGAGAACAGGTGTTCGACCCCGGTTTCCATTTCCAGCGCCATGGCCCGCCCTTCGGCGTGGCGCAGTGCCGTCTCGAAGGACTCGGCCAGGCGCTGGCGCATGTCGTCGCGCACTTTCAGACGGTCGACCACGACGTCGACGTTGTGTTTCTGCGTCTTGGCCAGCTTCGGGACCTCGTCGATTTCATAAACGGTACCGTCGACCCGGACGCGGGCGAAGCCCTGGGCACGCAGTTCGGCGAAGAGATCGAGTTGTTCGCCCTTGCGGTTGGCGACCACGGGGGCGAGGATCATCAGCTTGGTATCGGCCGGCAGGGCGAGTACCGTATCGACCATCTGGGATACCGTCTGCGCCTCCAGCGGCTTATTGTGGTCGGGGCAGTAAGGGGTGCCGGCGCGGGCGAAAAGCAGGCGCAGGTAGTCGTGGATTTCGGTGACCGTGCCGACCGTAGACCGCGGGTTGTGCGAGGTGGCTTTCTGCTCGATGGAAATGGCCGGCGACAGGCCCTCGATCAGGTCGACATCCGGTTTCTCCATCAATTGCAGGAACTGCCGGGCATAGGCCGACAGCGATTCGACATAGCGGCGCTGGCCCTCGGCGTATAGCGTGTCGAAGGCGAGAGATGATTTGCCCGAGCCGGACAGCCCGGTGATTACGATGAGCCGGTTGCGCGGCAGGTCGAGATTGATGTTCTTCAGGTTATGGGTGCGCGCGCCGCGGATACGGATGGTTTCCATCGCCGTTTTTCTGTGTTTTGGGAAGGAGAAACTATACGCAAAAATTCGGCTTGTCCGTGGCCTTTGCATTAATTCACGATGACGATCCGCGCTTGGCCGGCGCCTGGCGATCAGCCGTCCACGAAATGCTTTGGGCATTCTTGCGCTATTGGCGACTTGCCATCAGAATATGCTTGTCGGGTTTTTTGGGCTTCCCATGGTTAAGCGCAGGCAATGGTTGTTTGACGAGGTGATGAATCTGGCCGGTGCGCTTTCCTTTGCGCGTCGCCGCCAAGCTGATGCCTGGCCGGCCGAAGTCGCCGACACTTATACCTCCGATACCCTGGATCGCATGAATCAGCAGGCATTCGATGAGATCGTGGCCAGGGCTTTTCGGCGCGAGGGATTTCTTGTTGCCGAACGAACTGCCGGACAGGCCGAGCGTGGTGTTGACCTCGACCTTTTCATGGGTAGCGATCGCTATCTGGTCTATTGCCGGAACTGGCGGGAGAGCCGGGTCGATGTTGCCTTGGTGCGCCGCTTTTACCAGGCAATCAGCGTGGAGCGGGCAGTCGGCGGCTTTATTGTCAGCGCCGGCCGGTTCACCGATGAGGCGAGGGCGCTGGCGCTCGGGCGCTCGATTCGGCTGGTGCCGGCCGATTCCTTGCGGACGGTCCTGATTTACGACTGCGACACCATTTCACCGGGTTTCTCGCGCCGCCGGAATGATGCGGTACCGCCCGCCTGCCCGCGATGCGGCAAGGCCATGATGTCGCGAATGGCCTGCGGGGGGCCGCGCAGCGGCCAGCATTTCTGGACCTGCACCCGCTTCCCGGCCTGCCGGGGGAGCCTGGGGATGTGAGCGAGGTGCCGGCAGGGCGCGGCATCAGCCGGCCTTGTCGAGATCGGTCCGCAGGGAATTCTGGCCGTGTTTGTCGCCATCGTACCGGCGGGCGCTGCCCAGCACGCAGACAGCCGTTCAGGCGGGGTTGTCGTCGCCCAGGCCGTATTTCTTGATCTTGTCGTGCAGCGTCGTCTTGGCGACGGCCAGGGCTTCGGCGGTGCGGGCGAGGCTGCCGTGGCGGCGCAGGGCATCGGCGATCAGGGCGCGTTCGAAGGCATCGACTGTATCGGCCAGCGGTGCCGGTCCGTCGGGCTGGGGTTGGCCGAAGGGCGGCGAACCGCCTTCGATACCGAGGACGCAGCGGTCGGCCACGTTGCGCAATTCGCGGACGTTGCCCGGCCAATGGTAGCCGACCAGTTGGCGGACATGGCCGGCAGTCATCTCCGGGACAGACCGCTGGTGACGGGCGGCGGCTTGCAGCAGGAAGTGTTCGAAGAGTAGCGGAATGTCTTCGCGCCGCTCGCGCAAAGGGGGCAGGGCCAGGTTCGCAACGCCCAGGCGGTAATAAAGGTCCGCCCGAAAACCGCCGCGTGCCGACAATTCCAGCAGATCGGTCTTGGTTGCGGCGATGACACGACAGTCGATGGCGATGCTGGTATTGGAGCCGAGGCGTTCGAGGCTGCGTTCCTGCAACACCCGCAACAGCTTGATCTGCATGGCGAGCGGCATGCTCTCGATCTCGTCGAGGAAAAGCGTGCCGCCGCTGGCGTACTCGATTTTGCCGATGCGACGTTTGGCGGCGCCGGTATAGGCACCGGCTTCGTGACCGAATATTTCGCTGTCGAACAGGGTTTCCGGCAGGCCGCCGCAGTTGATGGCGACGAAATTGCCATCCCGTCGGCGGCTCGCTTCGTGCAGGCAACGGGCGACCAGTTCCTTGCCGGTGCCGGTTTCCCCGTGGATCAGCACATCGGCCGCGCTGTCGGCGAGGCCGGCGACCATGGCCCGGACCTTCTGCATGCCCGGCGAGCAGCCGATCATCTTGCCTTCGAGACTGTCGCGCTGCTCAAGCCGGCGGCGCAGGTCCCTCACCTCGAGCACCAGGCGACGCTTGTCCAGGGCCCGGCGGACGACCTCGACCAGGTATTCCGGGGCGAAGGGTTTCTGGATGAAGTCCTGCGCCCCGTCCTTCATCGCCTGCACCGCCATCGAGACATCGCCGTGGCCGGTGATCAGCAGTACGGGCAGTTCCGGATCGATGGTCAGTATTTCGCGGAGGAAAGCCATGCCGTCCATTTTCGGCAGCCGGATGTCGCTGACGACGACGCCGCGGAAATCGCGGCCGATCCGGCGCCGGGCCTGCTCGGCGCTGCCGACGCATTCGGCGGTAATGCCTTCGAGTTGCAGGGCCTGTTCGCAGCCCAGGGCAACATCCGGGTCGTCCTCGATGATCAGTACTTTCAGGGCTTCAGTCATGGGGCATGGCCTCGTTGGCGAGCGGGATTTCCAGCGTGAACAGGGCGCCGCCCTCGGGGTGATTGGCGCCGCTCAGCGTGCCGCCGAAATCACGGACGATGCCGGCGGAAATGGTCAGGCCGAGGCCGAGACCGACGCCGGCCTGTTTGGTGGTGAAGAAGGCTTCGAAGAGGTGGCTGATCGCCTCGTCGGCCAGGCCCGGCCCGTGGTCGCGCACCGTCAGGCGGGCCTTTCCTTCGACGCATTGGCAGCTCAGCTCGATGCAGGGCGCTACCTGGCCGTCCATGGCGTCGAGGGCGTTGCCGATCAAGTTGATCAGGACCTGCTCCAGGCGATTGACATCGCACAGGGCCACCGGTTCCGGCTGCGGGCAGTCGCGGCGAATCTCGGCATTGGCCTGGGCCAGACGGGTTTCGAGCAGGGCCAGCGAATTGTCGAGGGCGCGGCACAGGGGTACCGCCTGCAGTTGACCGCTCGACTTGCGGGCAAAGGTACGCAGTTGGCCGGTGATCTGACCCATGCGGTCGGCCAGTTGGGCGATGCGTTCGAGATTGGAGCGGGTGGTATCGAGGTCGCCGCGTTCGAGGAAGCGCACGCTGTTGCCGGACAGGGTGCGCAGGGCGGCCAGCGGCTGGTTGAGTTCGTGGGCGATGCCGGTCGACAGCTGGCCGATGACCGCCAGCTTGCCTGCCTGCACCAGTTCGTCCTGGGCGGCGCGCAGCGTCCGCTCGGCGCGGATTCGCTCGCTGACTTCGTCCTGCAACAGCTGGTTGGCAGCGGACAGGTCGGCAGTGCGCTCGTCCACCTTGCGTTCCAGTTCGTCGTGCGCTTTTTGCAGCGCTTCGCGGGCAGCCAGGCGGTCTTGCAGGTGCCGTCGGCGTTCGTTTGCCATCAGACCGAGCATGAACAGGAGGGCGACGACGACGACGGCGACGACGGCCTGGCTTTGCGCGATATCGTCGACCTGTTCGAGATGCGAGAGCACGGTCAGGGTCCACGGGGTACCCGGCAGCAGTCGCGATTGCGCCAGGAAGCGGCCGGCCACCGGGTAGACCGAGGCCATTTCGCGGCCTTCCTTGGCGATCCTTACCAGGCGGGCGCCATGCTCCAGTTCGCGCAGTTCCTGCAAACCGAGGGAGGTCAGGGCGCGGCGGTTGTACTGCTGGGTCTGGTCGAAGGCGCTGCGCGTCGTTTCGTCGAGCTGGCGAAGCGTGGTGAACTTCCAGTCGGCGACCGAACTGAGGATGACGACGCCGTTCTCGTCGCTGACGATGGCCGGCGCCTCGACCGTGGTCCAGGATTTTTCCAGTTGCTCAAGGCTGACCTTGATGACCGCGACGCCCAGCGTCCGGGTCTCGTCGGTCAAGGTCGACGCCAGGTAATAGCCGGGTTCGCCGCGAGTCGTGCCGATGCCGAAGAAACGACCACTGCCGTTGTCGATGGCATCGCGAAAATACGGGCGGAAGGACAGGTCTTCGCCGACGAAACTGTCGGCCCGTCGCCAGTTGCTGGAGGCGACGACACGGCCGGCGACGTCAATGACGTAGATCGACAGGGTGCCGGCCCGCTCATTGAGTTGTTCGAGGTAGGCGTCGACTTGCGGTGCCAGCCCGTTATCGGCGGGCTGCCTGAGGAGGGCGATGACATCGCGTTCGAGGCCCAGGGTGCCGGGCAGGAAGGCGTATTTACCGATTTCCCTTTCCAGGCTGGCGGTATAGAGGTCGAGACGGTGCAGTCCGGTCGCCTGCAGGTCGGCGATGCCTAGTTGCAGGGCAACCCGATGCGCGCCGAAGCCGCTGACGCCGATCAGGGCGAGCAAGAGCAGCAAAATGGGCAGGTGGCGCGGGAGTCGGCTCGGCATGATGGCGATGGTCGGGACGGGGCTATGGTAGCAGTCCCCGGCTTGACGGCGGGGTCAGAATACTTCGCTTAACTGCTTGATGATGAGGATGGCGACGACGGCGAGAAAGGCCTTGCGGATGAAGCCGGCCCCATGTTTCAGCGCCAGATGGGTACCGAGTTGGCCGCCGGCCAGGTTGCTGGCGGCCATGACCAGTCCGACCGTCCACAGGATGGGGCCGTGGCTGGCGAAAAAGCCGATGGCGGAAATGTTGGTGGCGGTATTGATGACCTTGGCGCTGGCCGAGCCCTGCACGAAATCCATGCCGAACAGGCGGACGAAACCGAAGATCAGGAAGCTGCCGGTGCCCGGGCCGAAGAAGCCGTCGTAGAAGCCGATCAGGCCGCCGAGCAGGGCCACCTTCCAGCGGACGCGGCCGTCGATGACGCGCGTCACGTGCTGGCAGAGATCCTTTTTCATGAAGG
>JAJXVG010000122.1 GCA_021782315.1 Pseudomonadota bacterium
GGCTACGTACAACTGGTTTTTCCGCCATGGCGAGCGGAAATTTCCCTGAATCTCTTCATCGCCGCCCTCCTCGGTCTGTTCTTCGTATTCTATGCGGCCCTGCGAGCCGTATCGGTCACCCTCGGGTTGCCGAAGCGAGTAAGGGAGTATCGGGCCCAGCGGCAGCGCGAAAGCGCCAGCCAGGTTTTCCAGGACGCGGTTCGCCTGCTTTTCGAAGGACGTTTCGGCCAGGCGCTGAAAAAAGCGGCCGAAGCTCACGGTGCCGGTACGGCGCCCGGTCTCTCGGCGCTGATTGCGGCCCGTGCCGCGCAGCGCATGCGCGAACCGGCCAAACAACAGTACTGGCTTGAACACGCCAAGACCGATGACCCGCGCACCGAAGCGGCCACCTTGATGCTCGACGCCGAAATGGCCAACGAAGCGCGCCGCTTCGACGAAGCCCTGGCGGCCCTCGAGAAATTGCAGGCCAAGCAGGGGCGCCACATTGCCGCCTTGCGTCTGGAACTTCGCGCCCGCCAGGGGTTGGGTGACTGGGATGGCGTCCTCAAGCTGGTCCGCCAGCTGGCCAAGCGCGACGCCCTGCCGCTGGAAGTGGTGAGCGAGATTCGCACCCAGGCGCATCTCGGCAATATTGCCCGGCGGGTTGCCGACCAGGGGCAACTGACCACCTATTTGCGCGCCCTGCCCGAAGAAGAGCGGGGTCGCCGTGTCGTCCTGGCGGCGGCCAGGGCACTGCTCGCCCAGGGCGGCCAGGCCGAGGCCCAGAAACTGATCGAATCGGTGCTTGATTCCTTGAAAAACGGCGAGTGGCAGCCCGAACTGGTCGCCATTTACGGTCGTCTGACCGGCGGCGAACCGATGGCACGCATAGCCAAGGCCGAAGCCTGGCTGCGGCAGCATCCGGACGACGCCCGCCTGCTCAAGGCGCTGGGCCGGCTATGTTTGCGCCAACGCCTGTGGGGTAAGGCGCAAAGCTATCTGGAGGCTTCCCTGTCGGTCGAGGCGTCGCAACAGGGCCACCTCGAACTGGCCCGCCTTTTCGACCTGCTCGAGCGGCCGGAGGAGGCCAACAAGCACTATCGGGCCAGTGCCCTGCTCGATGCCCGCTAGTGCAGCACTACACTCGCTGCGGCGGGCGCCGGGCTGACTATTTGTTTCAGACCCAGTCTTTCGGCTTGAGGAAGACTTCGTAAAGCTCGGCTTCCGGCGTGCCGGCTTCCGGTTGCCAGTCGTAGCGCCATTTGACGATGGGCGGCATCGACATCAGGATCGATTCGGTGCGGCCGCCCGATTGCAGGCCGAACAGTGTGCCGCGGTCCCAGACCAGGTTGAACTCGACGTAGCGGCCGCGACGGTAGGCCTGGAAGTCGCGTTCGCGCTCGCCGTAAGGGGTGTCGCGGCGCCTGGCCAGCACCGGCAGATAGGCCGGGATAAAGCTCCGCCCGACGGACCGTGTTAGTTCGAAGCAGCGCTCGAAACCGCCTTCGTTCAGGTCGTCGAAAAAGACGCCGCCGACCCCGCGCGGCTCGTTGCGGTGCTTGAGGAAAAAATACTCGTCGCACCATTGCTTGTATTTCGGGTAGACCTCGTCGCCGAACGGCGCCAGCGCATCTTTGCAAGTGCTGTGGAAATGGGTGACGTCTTCCCTTTTTCCGTAGTATGGCGTCATGTCCATGCCGCCGCCGAACCACCAGACATCCTCTTCGTCCGCCTTGCTGGCGACGAAGCAGCGTACATTCATGTGGGCGGTCGGGCAGTATGGATTGCGCGGATGGAGGACCAGCGAAACCCCCATCGCTTCCCAGGCGCGGCCGGCCAGTTGCGGGCGGACGGCGGTGGCCGAGGCGGGCAGCGACTGACCAGTGACGTGCGAGAAATTGACGCCGCCGCGCTCGAAGACATTGCCTTCCTCGATCAGGCGTGAAATGCCGCCGCCGCCCTCCGGGCGATCCCAGCGGTCGCTACGAAAGGGTTGGCCGTCGAAGGCCTCCAGTTCGGCCACGATCTCGGCTTGCAGGCCAGTGAAAAAATCCTTGAGGCGGGTGGTGTCCAATGAAGTCTCCAAAATGTGGAAAGGGCGGCCGAAGCCGCCCGTTGCTCGCCCGGCAAAAAGTTCAGCGGCTGATCGCCCGGTGGCCGATATCCTTGCGGAACTGCATGCCGTCCCAACTGATCTGGACAGCGGTTTCGTAGGCCCGTTTCTGGGCCAGCTTGACGTTCTCGCCGAGGGCGGTGACGCAGAGGACGCGACCGCCGGCGGTGACCACCCGGCCATCCTTCTCGGCCGTGCCGGCGTGGAAGACATGGACATCCTCGCCGAAACTGTTGCCCTTGGGCAGACCAAGAATGGCATCGCCCTTTTTCGGCGCATCGGGGTAATTGGCGGCTGCGAGCACGACGCCGAGCGCGATGCGGCGATCCCATTCGGCTTCGACCTGATCAAGCTTGCCGTCGATGGCATGTTCGAGCAGATCGACGAAATCCGATTTCAGGCGCATCAGGATCGGCTGGGTTTCCGGATCGCCCATCCGGCAATTGAATTCCAGGGTCTTGACGCTGCCGTCCTTGCCGATCATCAGGCCGGCATAGAGGAAGCCGGTGAAAGGAATGCCGTCGGCCGCCATACCGCGCACGGTGGGCAGGATGATTTCGCGCATGGCCTTGGCGTGCACCGCCGGCGTGACGCAGGGGGCCGGGGAATAAGCGCCCATGCCGCCGGTGTTCGGCCCCTGGTCGCCGTCGAAAATGCGCTTGTGGTCCTGGCTTGAGGCCAGGGCCAGCACGTTCTTGCCGTCGACCATGACGATGAAGCTGGCTTCCTCGCCGTCGAGGAAATCCTCGATGACGACGCGGGCGCCGGCATCGCCGAGCTTGTTGCCGGACAGCATGTCGTCGATCGCCGCGTGGGCTTCTTCGAGGCTCATGGCGACGACGACGCCTTTGCCGGCAGCCAGGCCGTCGGCCTTGATGACGATGGGAGCGCCCTGCTTGTCGATATGGGCGTGCGCCGCCGCAGCATCGGCGAAGGTCTGGAATCCCGCCGTCGGGATGTTGTGGCGGGCCATGAAGCGCTTGGCGAAATCCTTGGAGGATTCGAGTTGGGCGGCTTCCTTGGTCGGGCCGAAAATCTTCAGGCCGCGGGCCCGGAAAATATTGACGATGCCCGCGGCGAGCGATGCTTCCGGACCGACGACGGTGAGGTGGACCTTGTTCCGTTCGGCGAAATCGGCCAGGGTTTCCGGATCGGTGAGATCGACGTTCTCCAGTTCGTGCTCGCGCGCCGTGCCGGCATTGCCGGGGGCGACGAAAACCTTCTGCATGCCTTGGGTCTGGGCCAGGCGCCAGGCCATGGCGTGTTCGCGGCCGCCGGAGCCGATTACCAGTACTTTCATTGGGGTGGTTTCCTTGTTATGACCGAGGCAATTTCAAGGCCGGCCAGGTCGTGACGCGCCGACCGGCCGAAGCCGGTGCGGTGATGCAAAGTCGACAAAATCACGGCGCAGCCGGGCGAAAAATCAATGACGGAAGTGGCGGGCACCGGTGAATACCATGGCCAGGCCATGCTCGTCGGCAGCTGCGATGACTTCCTCGTCGCGCATTGAGCCGCCCGGCTGGATGACGGCCTTGGCGCCGGCCGCTGCCAGCACATCGACGCCGTCGCGGAACGGGAAGAAGGCATCGGAGGCGACGACCGAAGCGTTGAGGTCGAGGCCGGCATGCTGGGCCTTGATGCTGGCGATCTTGGTCGAATCGACGCGGCTCATCTGGCCGGCGCCGACGCCGAGGGTCATGCCGTTGCCGCAGAAGACGATGGCGTTGGACTTGACGAACTTGGCGACGCGTTCGGCGAAGAGCAGGTCCTCGATCTGCCGGGCGGTCGGCTGCACCTTGGTGACGATCTTCAGGCCGGTGGCCTGAGCAGTGAAATTGTCCGGGGTCTGCACCAGCAGGCCACCGCCGACGCGCTTGTATTCCAGCGCGTTGAGCTGGCGCGAGATCGGCACGACGAGGACGCGCAGGTTGGTCTTGCCGGCCAGGGCGGCCTTGGCTTCGGCAGTGAAGGAGGGGGCGATCAGCACTTCGACGAAGTGCTTGCGTTCGTTCATGGCATTGACCACGTCGATGCCGACTTCGCCGTTGAAGGCGATGATGCCGCCGAAGGCCGAGGTCGAGTCGGTCTTGAAAGCCTTTTCGTAGGCACCGAGCAGCGAGCCGTCGATGGCGACGCCGCAGGGATTGGCGTGCTTGACGATGACGCAGGCCGGGGCGTCGAAGGACTTGACGCATTCCCAGGCGGCGTCGGAGTCGGCGATATTGTTGTAGGACAGTTCCTTGCCCTGCAACTGGCTGTAGGCGGCGATGCTGCCGGCGACCGGGCTGGATTCGCGGTAGAAGGCGGCGCTTTGGTGCGCATTTTCCCCGTAGCGCAGGATTTCGGTGCGGTCGAAGGCCAGTTGCAGCTTGGCCGGGAAGACGGTCGGGACTGGCGCGGCTTCGTCCGGGCGGGCTTCAGCGCCATCGGCCAGGCCGGTCAGCCAGTTGGCGATCATGCTGTCGTAACGGGCGGTGTGGGTGAAGGCCTTCTTGGCCAGGCCGAAGCGGGTGGCCAATTGCAGGGCGCCGCTATTGGCCCGCATTTCGGCGAGCAGCGGGGCATAGTCTTCCGGATCGGTGACGATCGCCACGCCGGCGTAGTTCTTGGCCGAGGAGCGCACCATGGCCGGGCCGCCGATGTCGATATTCTCGATGGCATCCTCCAGCGTCACCCCGGTCTTGGCGATGGTGGCGGCGAAGGGATAGAGATTGACGCAGACCAGGTCGATGGTCGGAATGCCGTGGGCTTCGATGGTGGTCAGATGTTCGGGCAGGTCGCGCCGGGCCAGGATGCCGCCATGCACCTTGGGATGCAGCGTCTTGACGCGGCCATCGAGCATTTCCGGGAAACCGGTGTGGTCGCCGATTTCGGTGACGGTCAGGCCGGCGTCACGCAGCATCTTGGCGGTGCCGCCGGTGGACAGCAGCTTGACCCCCTGGGCGGCGAGGCCCTGGGCGAATTCGAGGACGCCTCGCTTGTCGGAGACGGAAATCAGTGCTTGCTTGATGGTCATGGCGATTAAAGTAGTTGGTGTTCGGTGAGTTTCTTGCGCAGGGTGTTGCGGTTGATGCCGAGCATCTCCGCCGCCAGCGTCTGGTTGGTGCCGGCCTTGGCGAGCACCACTTCGAGCATCGGCTTTTCGACGCTCTTGAGAACCATGTCATAGATTGCGCCCGGTTTTTCCCCATCCAGGTCACGGAAATACTGCTCCAATGCGTTGATCACGCATTTCCCCAAATCATGTTGGCTCATGCTGCCAACGCCTCCTCTGTGTACTTTAGATGTGCATGCTCCGCCGCCAGGCGGCAGAAAAAATCGTTCACCGCCTGCATCTGTTGATCGATGCTGGGCAGGACGTTCATTTCCTTGCGGAAGGCCGCCGAGCCAACCAGTCCCTTGGTATACCAGGAAATGTGTTTGCGGGCGACCTTGAACCCCGTTTCCGGGCCGTAGAAAGCGTAGAGATCTTCGAGATGTTCGAGCAGGATGCTGTGTATCTCGCGGACCTCGGCCGGCGGCAGATGCTCGCCGGTTTTCAGGTAGTGCTCGATTTCGCGGAACAGCCAGGGGCGGCCCTGGGCGGCGCGACCGATCATGATGCCGTCGGCGCCGGTGAGGTCGAGAACCTGCCTGGCTTTTTCCGGTGTCGTGATGTCGCCGTTGGCGATCACCGGAATCCCGATCATGGTTTTGACCAGCGCGATGGTGTCGTACTCGGCCTCGCCGGTGTATTGTTGGCAGCGGGTCCGGCCATGGATGGCGACGGCACGCACGCCGGCCGATTCGGCAATGCGCGCGATGGTCGGCGCATTCTTGTTGGCGATGTTCCAGCCGGTGCGAAATTTCAGGGTGACCGGGGTGTTCGGCACGGCGCCGACCACGGCGTCGAGTATCCTGCCGACCAGTTCTTCGTCCTGCATCAGGGCGGAACCGGCCATCACGTTGCAGACCTTCTTGGCCGGGCAGCCCATGTTGATGTCGATGATCTGCGCCCCATTGTCCACGTTGTGACGGGCGGCCTGGGCCATCATCGTCGGGTCGGCGCCGGCGATCTGGACCGAGATCGGCGCTACCTCGCCGGTGTGGTTGGCCCGGCGCAGGGTTTTCTTGCTGCCGTAGAGCAGCGAATTCGATGTGACCATTTCCGAAACAGCCAGCCCGGCGCCCATTTTCTTGCACAACTGGCGGAAGGGGCGATCCGTCACGCCGGCCATGGGGGCGACGAACAGATTGTTGCGAAGCTGGAAACCGGCGAATTCCATGGGCGTACGAAGGGCTCGGGGCAGGTCGTGGGGAGCCGCGTATTTTACCCGAGTCGGCGCCTAAAAAATAGTCAAATCGTGAAGCTCAGCGTTAACAGTAATGCGAAGCCGAGTTGCAGGCCGGCCGTGGCGGCAAGGATGTTGTTGAAGCGGGGGCCGGGGGCTTCGCGGTGAAAGCGCCGGATCAGGCGGAGGGCGAGGGGCAGTGAGAGCAGGGGCAGGGCGGCCGGCCAGCCGAGCTCGCAGAGCAGCGGCAGGAGGAGATAGGGGGCAAGCATCTCGGCCGTGTAGAGACGCCGGGTAAGAGGCCGCCCGAGGCGGACGGCCAGCGTGTTCTTGCCGTTCTTCGCATCGCCGTCGAGGTCGCGATAGTTGTTGACGGTGATGACCGCCGCTGCTTGGATACCGACCAGGGTGGCGGCGAGCAGAGCCGGCGGCGCCAGGGTCAGGGTCTGCAGGTAATAGCTGCCGCCGACGGCGACCAGGCCGAAGAAAACGAAGACGAAGAACTCGCCGAGCGGTCCGTAGGCAATCGGTTTCGGGCCTCCGGTATAGGCCCAGCCGGCGGCCAGCGAAGCCAGTCCGACGGCGACGATGGGCCAGCCCCCATGGGCGACGAGATAGATGCCGCACAGGAAAGCCAGCGCGAAGCTTAGCCAGGCTCCGGCTCCGACCTGCTTCGGCGTCAGCCAGCCTTCTGCTGCGGCGCGTCGTGGGCCGAGGCGTTCCGGGGTGTCGGTGCCGCGCAGGAAGTCGCCGACGTCGTTGAACAGGTTGGTGCCGATCTGGATGAAGGTGGCGCCCAGTGCCGCGGCGAGCAGCGGCGGCCAGAGCAGCGTACCGCTGTCGTGCCAGGCGGCGGCGCTGCCGACAAGAACCGGCGACAGCGAGACGGACAGCGTCTTCGGGCGGCAGGCGAGGAACCAGGCGGTGCTTGTCTTCATGCGTTGGTGGGCGGGTGGACGGTGCGGCACTGTAACCGATGCCGGCCGCCGACGCCTTTGGGCTGGATCAAGGCCAGGCGCGGGCGCCCCAAATCATGCGCTTGGCGACGAAATGGCGGGCCGGCGGGCAGAGGTCGAGGGCGAGCAGGCCGAGGCCGCGCAGCAATTTGAGGGGAGCGTTGTCGTTGGAGAAACTGCGGACGATGCCGTCGGTGAACAGGACGCTGCCCCGGCGGTCGACTCGGCGGCTGGCAGCATAGTTGGCCAGTTGCGTCCGGTCGATGCCGTGCCTGAGCAGAATTTCGGACAATTGCCAGGCATCGCGGATGCCGAGGTTGAAGCCCTGACCGGAAACCGGATGCAGGGTTTGCGCCGTGTTGCCGATCCACACTTCATTGCCCTCGACCAGGGTGTCGCGCAGGCGCAGGGCGAGCGGAAAGCGGCTGCGCGGGCCTGGCCTGGCGAAGCGCATGCGCTGGCCGAACTGCTGTTGCAGCGCGGCAATGAAGGCGTCGTCGTCCATTGCCATGACGGCGTCGGCCTTGGCCGGCGGCAGGGTGAATACCACGGAGTATTCGTTGCCGAGCGGCAGCAGGGCAAGGGGGCCGTCCGGCGTAAAGCGTTCCCAGGCGCGCCTGCCGTGGCCGGCGCCGTTGGCAAAAATGGGGCTGACTTCGCAAATGACGGCGTGCTGGTCGTAATCGCTGACCCGAACGGCCGGATCGTCGCCGGGAGTGCCTTCGGCGTGCACCAGCAGCTTGCTCCGGATGGTGCGCAGTTGGCCGGCCTGGCGCAGCGATACGGTGACATGCTCGTCGCCCGGCGCGATATCGAGGATTTCCGCCTCCGCCAGCACAGCATCTTCGGCCAGTCCGGCGGTCAGCGCAGCGGCCAGGTCGCGATAGCGGACGACATAGCCGAGTGCGGGCAGGGCGTATTCCATGTGGTCGATCAGGGTACGGCCGAAGCCGTCCTTTTGCGAGACGTGTATGGTTTCGATCGACGTTGCGGCGCGAGCCGGCCAACTATCGATCTGTTCGAGCAACTGGCGGGCGCCGTGCGACAGGGCGAGGGCGCGCGGGTCGCCCTGCTGGGCCGACAGGGGGCGCCGATCGACCAGGCAGGACGGCTGGCCGCCGGCGGCCAGCGCCAGATGCAGGGTGAGGCCGACCGGCCCGGCGCCGACGATCAGGATGTCGATATTTTCAACGGGCGGTTCAGTCATTGCGCATCGCATCCTCGATTTCGGCCACTGTCTTTGGGGCCGTCGTGAAAATGTCGCAACCCGTCGCGGTGACCCGGACGTCGTCCTCGATGCGGATGCCGATGCCGGCAAGGGCTGGCGGAATGTCGGCGGCGGGACGGATGTAGAGGCCGGGTTCGACGGTCAGGGTCATGCCGGGGCGCAGTTTGGTCCATTCGTTGCCGACCTTGTATTCGCCGGCATCGTGCACGTCGAGTCCGAGCCAGTGGCCGGTGCGGTGCATGTAGAAGCGCTGAAAATCGCCTTTTTCAATCAGGTTGTCGACATTGCCGACGAGCAGATTGAGATCGACCATGCCTTGCGTCAGCACGCGCACGGCGGCATCGTGTCCTTCCATGAAGTGGCGGCCGGGAGCGGTGGCGGCGAAGGCGGCGCCCTGGGCGGCCAGGACGATTTCGTAAACATCCTTCTGGGCGGCGTTGAAGCGGCCATTGACCGGGAAGCTGCGGGTGATGTCGGCGGCGTAGCCTTCGACTTCGCAGCCGGCGTCGATGAGGACCAGGGTGTTGTCGTTGAGCGGCCTGTCGTTGGAGACGTAGTGCAGCACGCAGGCGTTGGCGCCGCCGGCGACGATGGGCGTGTAGGCATGGGCGTCGGCGCCGCGCCTGCGGAATTCGTAGCTCAGCTCGGCTTCCAGTTCGTACTCCGCCATGCCGGGGCGGCAGGCGCGCATGGCTCGGGCGTGGCCGGCGCTGGCGATATCGGCGGCGCGCTGCTGGATGGCTGCTTCCGCATCGTCCTTGACCAGGCGCATGCGGTCGAGTTCGAAGCGCAGATCGTGGATGGCGCGCGGTGCGCGCTTGCCGGCCCGGGTCTGGGCGCGCACCGCGTTCAGGGCCTTGGCGATGCGC
>JAJXVG010000123.1 GCA_021782315.1 Pseudomonadota bacterium
ACCGTGAAACAGCAACGCGCCAATGATAGTGAGCTTCCGCTCGCGAAAGTAGGTCAACGCCAGACTCCCATTACAAAGCCCCTCCGGTTCCAACCGCGAGGGGCTTTGACCGTTCACGGCACCGACGATCGGCGCAACACCCAATCGCCCAATCTGTCGCCGCTCGTCGCTGGCTAACGGGGCCGTTTCAAGTCCTGCTTCAGGCGACTTGGCTGATCAGGCGTATGGCCTGTGCCGCGGCGACCATGCCGAATGTCGCGGTGACGCAGACGGACGATCCGAATCCCGCACAGTTGAGGCCGGCCGGACCTTGTCCGGTGTCGCAGGCGATCTCGGCGGCGGGGTAGCGCAGGGCTTCGGTCGAGTAGATGGCAGAAATGCCGAAATTCTTCTTGGTATCGCGCGGAAAGCCGTATTCACGGCGCAATTGGGAGCGAACCTTCGCCAGCAAGGGGTCCTGCACCGTTTTGCTGAGATCGGCGACGCATACCCGGGTTGGGTCCATTTGTCCGCCGGCAGCCCCCGCTGTGACAATGGCTGTGCCCTTTTGGCGGCAAAAAGCGATCATTGCCGCCTTGACGCGTACTTGGTCGATGGCGTCCACGACCACGGAGAAATCCCGGCCGAGAATTCCCTCGACATTCTCCGCGGTCACGAAGTCCTCGATGCATGAAATTTCGCAGTCCGGGTTGATGGCCCGGATACGCTCGGCCATGGCCTCTACCTTGGCTTTTCCGTAGACCTCGTCCAACGCCTGAATTTGTCGATTGGTATTGGATTCGGCCACCATATCCAGGTCGACCATGGTGATCCGGCCGACACCGGTTCGCGCCAGGGCCTCCGTGCTCCATGAGCCGACTCCGCCGATGCCGACGATACAGACATGGGCCAGGCGAAGGGACTCGGCGCCATCGCCACCATAGAGGCGGGCTACGCCGCCGAAGCGCCGTTCGCGATCAAAGGACATCAATTCTCAACCGTTTTGCGAATGACGGCATTGAAAGGCGCGATCCATTCCGCTGAAAATTGCTTGTCGCAGGCGTTGATCTCCGCGATGGCACGCAGTACGGAGCGGTTTTTGCCGCGATGGATATGTTTCAGCATGACCGCTTCGAAGGCATCGACAATGGCGAGAATCTTGGCGCCCGGGCAGATTTCCGCATCGACCAGTTGATTGGGATAGCCTGCGCCGTCGGGCATTTCGTGATGCTGGGCCACCATTTCGGCGGCAGCGTTCCAGCCCGGGATCCGTTGCAGCAGACCGGCGGCGAAGCCGGGGTGATTGCGCAGGGCGAGTTTGTCGTCCGGCCCCATCTTGCCAATTTTCAGCCAAATCGATTCCGGCAGCAGCATCATGCCGACATCGTGGAGATAAACCGCCGCTTCGAGTTGCATCGGATCGACCGCATTGTTTCCCGCCTTGTTGGTTTCCTGCGCCAGGCGAAGGATGCGCATGGTCCGTCCCTTGAAGAGGGGGGAGCGGCTTTCGAATTGCAGGGCCAGCGAGCGGAAAAACTGCAGGTCGGTGTTGAGGCTGTTTTCTGCCGAATTCGCTGCCGAGGCGCGCGGTGGACGGCTCGAGATGTCCGGCATGACCGGCGGAAAGCCGGTCACCGCCTCGATGAGATCGGAGCAGGCCGGATCGAGTTGATCTTTCGGTTGTCCGGCCAGGGTCTCCAGCCCCTGGATCAGGCATGTCAAGTTCAGGTTTTCGATCGATTTGCGGGCGAGCAAGGCATCGGTTGCCAATTCGAGACGGTCGACCGCCAGCAGAATCGTTTCGGCAAGCCTTTCCGAAAAGGGAATTTCCCCCTCGCGGAAGCGCGCCATGATCGATTCGATGGGGTGGGCGATGGCAACGGCGAGGTCGTATTTGCAGAGAGAGGCGTCGCCCTTAATATTGTGTACGGCACGGAACAGGCTGTCCGTTGTCTCCCGGTCGTCCGGCGAGTTTTTTAAATCGGCTATGTTGCCCTCGATCTCGGCGGCCCGTTCGAGCAATACCTCGGCGAACTCTTCCAGTGCTTCGCGGTCGACGACTGTCGACGCGGCGATCGAATTAATGTCCATGCCCTGCCCCGTTGCTTCTGTCAATCGAAGCAGTTTAGCAAACTGTTGAGAAAAACAGAGCGGCATCCTTGATCGTTCGGTATTGACTGGGCAACCTCCGCCACCTAAGATTCCGCGCTTGATCAAGGAATTGTCTGCCGTGACATTGGAACAGCTCTACGCCCTTATCGGGCCCGACATGAAGGCCGTGGATGCGGTTATTCGCGACCGCCTACACTCCGACGTAGTCCTGGTGCGGCAGGTCGCCGAATATATTATCGGCAGCGGTGGCAAGCGCATGCGCCCGGCCCTGGTCCTGCTCGCCGCTGGCGCCGTCGGCTACGAAGGCGTCCGGCACCGGGAACTTGCCGCCGTCGTCGAATTCATCCACACCGCGACCCTGCTTCACGACGACGTCGTCGATGAATCGGCATTGCGGCGCGGGCACGATACGGCCAATGCCATGTTCGGCAACGCAGCCAGCGTATTGGTCGGCGATTTCCTTTATTCACGAGCCTTCCAGATGATGGTCGACGTGAACAACATGCGCGTCATGCAGGTGCTTTCGGATGCCACGAACGTCATCGCCGAAGGGGAAGTGCTGCAGTTGATGAACTGCCACGATGCCGACGTCGACGAAGCACGCTACATGCAGGTCATCCACTACAAGACGGCCAAGCTGTTCGAAGCGGCGGCCCAATTGGGCGCTATCCTGGGTCAGGTTGCGCCCGAGATCGAGGCGGCTTTGGCGGCCTACGGCATGCATCTGGGCACGGCATTTCAGCTGATCGACGACGTTCTCGATTATTCGGGGCAGGAGGCGGATACCGGCAAGCATCTCGGCGACGACCTGGCCGAAGGAAAGCCCACCTTGCCGCTGATCTATGTCATGCAGCACGGCACCTCCGAGCAGGCGGCCTGCGTCCGCAAGGCGATCGAGGCGGGCGGGCGCGACGATTTTCCGGCGGTGTTGGACGCCATTCGTCACAGCGGGGCGCTGGATCATGCGCGCGAACGAGCCGTTCGCGAGGCGGAGTTCGCCAGAGCAGCAATTCAGTGCCTGGGGGATTCAAATTATAGAAAAGCTCTGCTACAATTGACGCTCTTTGCAGTTGAGAGAAATCATTAGGTCTCTCGACATGAATGTCGGAGTGTAGCTCAGCCTGGTAGAGCACTGCGTTCGGGACGCAGGGGTCGCAGGTTCGAATCCTGTCACTCCGACCAAAAAATGCAAAGAAACAAGCAGTTAGGCCAATCCTCGGATTGGCCTTTTTGCTTTTCGGGGGCCGAAAAATTGTTTTTTTGGGTTTCGCCGAGCGCAAAATCTTTATTCGTTCCTGCTCGCATTGTTTCAGAATTGTTCCGCCGCACCGATGTGTAAATTTATCTGCCACTCATGCGGAGGAGAACAGCGGGGCGATAGCGTCCGGTGGGAGGCTCGCCGGGGCAGCGATATCAGTGGTCCGCTGACCGCAGCGCAAAGTTGTAGTAGCCTTGCCTCCCTTTCCGACGTCGAACCAGGTCAAGATCATGACGCGTGAATTACGCCGCGCCACCTTCAATCGCTCAGCCCTCGTCCGCGTCCTGTCCGCCTCCCTTCCGGAGGCCGCCGATCCGACATACGATTTCGGCGAACGGCTTGGGCAATGGCTGGATTTTTCGGATGCGCTGATGCTGTTTTCGGTCCTCAACACAGAGGCCGGCCAGCGCATGCCATTGCCTTCCGCAGAAGGCGACCTGCCGGAGCAATTAACCGGCCTGCGCCGCAAGCTCGGTGACGCCATTCGTTACGACGGCATTTTCAGGCTGGAGCCGACCGGCAGCGCCGTCCATAACCCTTTCCCGGTGCCGCGCCCCGGGGATACGGCAGAAGACGCCGCGGATTTTTCCCCCTACCACCGTTACTACCTCGCCCACCAGCGCGACATGGGTACCGCCATCGCCGCCCTGCGCGGCAAGGCGCGCCAGGTCTTGGCCGACCGCTCGGCAGCCGGCCGGCAACTGGCCGGTCTCGACGCCGCCTTCGAAAAATCCCTGGCCGGTCGCGAGCGCAACCTGCTGGCCAATGTTCCGATCCTGATCGGCAAACGATTTGCTCAGCGTTACGCCGAACATTGTGCAGCGCTGCCCGACAATGCTGTCGACGACCCCCTTGCCTGGCGGCAAGCAGGCAGCTGGCTCGAAGCCTTCTGCCATGACATCCAGGCGGCATTGCTGGCCGAACTGGAATTGCGCCTGAAGCCCGTCGTCGGCCTGATCACCGCTCTGCGCGGCGGCGAACCCAAGGAAACAATATCTCAATGAATCGCAATCTCAGTCTCTTCGCTTTCATTGTCGGCCTGCTGGCCGTCGTCTGGGTCGCCATCGGCTATATCGGCGGCAGCTCACTGGCTCTGGCCATGTCCTGCCTCATCGCCGCGGTCTATGTGGCCGGTGCGCTCGAAATGCGGCGCTTCCACCTCGATACGGCGGCCTTGTCCAAGGCCCTCGGCAGCATTCCGGACGATATCGGCCACCTCGGCGAATGGCTGCAACAGGTACCGGCTGCCCTGAAAAATATCGTGCGCCTGCGGGTCGAAGGCGAACGCGTGGCCTTGCCCGGCCCGGGCGTTACGCCCTATCTGATCGGCCTGCTGGTCTTGCTCGGCATGCTCGGCACCTTTCTCGGCATGGTCGTTACCTTGAACGGTGCCGTGCTGGCGCTGGAAAGCACGACCGACCTGCAAACCATCCGGGCCGCACTGGCCGCGCCGGTCAAGGGTCTGGGCGTCGCTTTCGGTACCTCGATTGCCGGCGTCGCCACATCGGCCATGCTCGGACTTGTTTCGACGCTCTGCCGGCGTGATCGCCAGCAGGTCGGCCAGTTGCTGGACAGCAGGATTGCCGGCGTACTGCGCGAGTTTTCCCTTTCCCACCAGCGCCAGGAAACTTTCAAGGCCCTGCAGGCCCAGGCCCAGGCGCTGCCCGACCTGGTCGGCAAGCTGGACGGCATGATGACGCAGATGGCCGAGCACAGCCGCCAACTGGGCGAACAGTTGCTGGCCGGCCAGCAACGCTTCCATGACGAAGCCAAGGGCTTGTATGGCAGCCTCGCCGAGTCCGTCGACCAATCGCTCAAGAACAGCCTCAGGGACAGCGCGAAGGTGGCGGCAGAGGCTATCCAGCCAGTCGTTACCGCGACCATGGCCGGCATCGCCGGCGAAACGCGTGGCCTGCACGACAGGTTGTTGGCTACCGTGGACAGCCAGGTTGCCGGCATCGCCGGCCGGTTCGCCCAAACCGCCACGACCGTTGGCGACAGCTGGACCCAGGCCCTGATTCGTCACGAGCAGGCTACCGACAGCCAGCACCGGCAGTTGCAAACCGCACTGGCCGCCTATGCCGAAACTTTCGATCAAGGCGCCGCTGCGCTGCTGACTTCTGTCGACAGCAGCCAGGCCAGGCTGCGGTCCGACGCGGCGCAACAGTTCGCCTTGCTGGTCGAAACCGCCGGCGCCAGTCAGCAGCAATTGGCCCTTACCCTCTCCGGCGAGTTCGATCGCGTCGCTTCCCGGCTCGACCAGGCGGTGAATCAGCTGGCCGCTACCTTCGGCGAACGGTCAGAGGCCCTGCTGGCTTCTGTTGATAGCGGTCACGCCACCCTTGCCCGAAGCACGGCGCTTCAGCAGGCGGCGGCAATCGAGCAGGGCGCAAATCAGCTCGACGAGATCGCCCGGCTTAGCGCCAACCTGTTGGCCGATGTGCGCGCCACCCAGGCGGCCTCGCAGGCGGCATGGGCCGCCAGCGAACAGGCGCGTCATGCCTGCTTCAGCGATACCCTCGGCGCCATGGCCGACAGGCTGGAAGCCCAGTGGCAACAGGCCGGCCAGGCGACCCTGGCGCATCAGGAGCAGATTACGCATACCCTGGGCGATACAGCCCGCGACCTCGTGGCCGCCACCCGGCAGCAGGCTGAAACGACCATTTCCGAAGTTTCCCGACTGATGCAGACCGCCGCCGAAGCACCAAGGGCCGCGGCCGAAGTGATCGGCCAGCTGCGCCACGAATTGTCGGCCAGCATGGCGCACGACAACAGCCTGCTCGAAGAACGCAGTCGCATCATGGCCACGCTGGCCACCCTGCTCGACGCCATCAACCACGCCTCGACCGAGCAGCGCGGCGCGGTCGATGGACTCATCGCCTCGTCCACCGGCCTGCTCGAACGGGTTGCCGGTCAGTTTGTCGCCAAGGTCGAAAGCGAGGCAGGCAAACTGGTCGAAATCGGTGCCGGCATGGCCGGCGGTGCCCTCGAAGTGGCCAGCCTGGGCGAGGCCTTCGGCCAGGCCGTACAACTGTTCAGCGCCTCCAACGACAAAATGTCGGCCGTCCTCCAGCGCATCGAGGGGGGGCTTGCCAAATCGCTCAGCCGCAGCGACGAGCAGCTTGCCTATTACGTCGCCCAGGCGCGGGAGATCATCGATCTCAGCATCCTTTCCCAGAAGAAGATGGTCGACGACCTGCAACGGGCCGCGCTGCTTTCCCATAATTCTGGCGGAGCCTGAGCATGGATGACATCGATCCCGCCATCGAACACAGCACGCCGATCTGGGCCGTTTTCGGCGACCTGATGTCCGGTCTACTCGGTGCCTTCGTGCTCATACTGGTTGGCGTGCTCGGCGTTCAGCTCGAACTCGTCAGCAGTCTCGAAAGCGAAATACAGAAACGCCAGCAGGAAGAGCAGCGCCGGGTGGCACTCGAAAAGGCCCTGGCCGGCCCGCTCGCTTCAGGCCGCGTGACGCTCAGCGACGGCAAGATCGGCATCAGCGGGAACGTATTGTTCGCACGCAATTCCGACCAGTTGCAAGCGGAAGGCGAGCAACTGCTCAAGAGCCTTTCCCAGCCGATTGCCGCCTATCTCGGCGCCAGTGAACAGATCTTGATGGTCAGCGGCTTTACCGACGACATGCCGGTGCGCGGCAGCAACCGCCAGTTCGCCGACAACTGGGAACTCTCGGCCCAGCGCGCGCTGACCGTTACGCGCGCCTTGATCGAGGACGGCGTGCCTTCTTCATCCGTCTTCGCCGCCGCCTTCGGCTCGCAGCAGCCGGTGGCCGCCAACACCGATGCCGACGGCCGCGCCCGTAACCGCCGCGTCGAAATGGCGCCGGTACCCAGGTCGCGGAACAAAAACAAGGAAGGCAATGGCTGAAATGGGCAAGATGGAGACCTTGGCCGATCTCCTGGCCTATCTCGATGCCCTGCGTGCGAGCGGCGCCGCCGAGCGCGATCCCGTTCGTTTCGCCTATCTCGCCGCCCTGGCGCGGCGCTGCGCCAGGCAGCCGGCAACCATACGCCGCTTGCTCCTGGCCAGGATCGGTGCCGCTGCCGGCGAAGTCGCCCGCCAGGCAAGTTCGCTGGCGCCTGCCCCGGTAAGCGCTGCCAGCCCGCTCGCCGAGCTTCTCGCCTATATCGCTCAGCAGGCTCACGTCGCTCCGGACACGCTGCAGCCCGCGACGGAGGAGATCCGGCTTGCCGAAGAATGTCGGGGCGAGGGCGGAAATACACCCCAGGTCGGTGCCGGGCAGGGTGCTGAACTGAAATCCGTCGCCTACTTCCGTAGCGAATGGTCCAAGCTCAGTACCGAGCAACAACTCACCCAAACGCTGGCCCAGGCACCTGAAAACGCCGGCCCCATGAATTCCCAGCACTTGGTCCTGCGCAGTCTGCAAGTCATGCACGACATCGCGCCCGAATACCTGCAAGGGTTCATGTCCTACATCGACACGCTGATCTGGCTGGAGCATGCCGACCCGGCCAAACCGGCAGGCAGGCGTTCATCGGGGGGCGAGGCAGAGAAAAAGACGGCGGCGGGAAAGCGCCGCACGGCGAGGCGCTGATCTAAGCACGGCGACCGGATGGCGCTCCTCGTATCGGGTCGACTTCGCATTCCTGGGCTGCTTTCTTCAATGCAAGCGCAGCTTCGCCGGGTCAAGCCGTTGTCGGCAAGCGCTTCTCCTTGAGTTCTTCTATGGTTGTCGGGAGAACTCGCTTTCGGGCCGAAGTCGAGGTGCTTGCTCCATGATGGCGTCCAGTGTGTCGACCGCATCGTCGAAGTCGAAATTCTCGATATGCCGGTTCAGGCGGATCGCCAAGTCGCCGACCATCAGGTCGAGCGTCGGGCGGATTTCATTGAACAGCCGGATGCTGGTCATGTCCCCGCATTCGAGGCTGGCACGTAGCGCCAGCAGATTGCGCTGCAAGCTCGCCGGATCAGGGGTGGTCGGTTTCGCAGTCGACGGCTGCCCTATGGAAGGCAATTCCGCCAAAGCCACGATGAGTTCGTCCAACTTGACCTGGAGGCGATCGAGCAAGGCTTCCTTGCGGTCGCTGCCGTTGTGCAGCACCGCTTCCAGTTCAAGCGCCAGGTCATGCAGTTCGCTCAGACCGAAGGTGCCGAACAGGCCCTTGAGCGTATGCACCGCCCGCTCGGCTTCTTCGTGTGACCCCTGCGCCAGGTAGCGGCGGATCAGTCGAACATCGTCCGCATGCTCGTTGCGAAGGCGCAGCAGGAACTTCAGCAGTCGCCCGCTATTGCCTTTCATTGCCGTCAGTGCCTGAGCCAAATCCAGGCCGGGAACGGCGGCGATCTGGCGGCGCAGTTCCTGGTCGGCGGTGGCCGCCCCGGGGGGCGGTGCCGACGGGGTGGTGATGCATGTCTTCGGCAGCCAGCGTAACAGGGCGGCGTAGATGTGATCGGGGTCCACCGGCTTGGCGACGAAATCGCTGACACCGGCAGCCCGGCAGCGTTCCCGGTCTTCCGTGAAGACATTGGCGGTCATGGCCAGGATGGGCGTGTCGCGATAGGCCGCCAATTGGCGAATATGCCGCGTGGCTTCCAGGCCGTCCATCACCGGCATCTGCACGTCCATCAGGATCAGGTCGTAGGTGAGTTTGCGTGCCGCTTGCAGTGCAGCCTCTCCGTTCTCGACCACATCTGCGGTCAGCCCCACGTCGTGCAGCAAGGCCAGTGCCACTTCCTGGTTGAGTGTGTTGTCCTCGGCCAGCAACAGGCGGCATCCGGCATGGGCCGACAGGCGTGCGGCGCGTTGTTCCGGACTGTCGTCGGCGGCCGGCTTGGCGGCTTGTTGCCCGCGGCTCTTGGCCAAACCGAAAGGCAGTTCGACCCAGAAGGTGCTGCCCACCCCCGGTTCGCTTTCCATACCGACCTGGCCGCCCATCAGTTCGGCCAGGCGCTTGGAGATGATCAGGCTCAGGCCGGTGCCGCCATATTGACGGGTGGTCGAGGTGTCGGCCTGGGCGAAGGCGTGAAACAGTCGCCCCTGTTGCTCGGCGGAGATTCCGATTAGAT
>JAJXVG010000124.1 GCA_021782315.1 Pseudomonadota bacterium
GGTGCTGCTCGACGCCGCCGCGCCGACCTCCCCGGATCACCCGCCAAGCACCGACGGAAAGGACTCCTCATGAAACGCGCCCTCGTCACCGGCGGCAGCGGCGGCATCGGTGCCGCCATTTGCCGCCGACTCGCCGCCGACGGTCATCACGTCATCGTCCACGCCAATCGCAGTCGCGACAAGGCGGCGGCGGTGGTCGACGAAATCGGCGCGGCCGGCGGCAGCGCCGAGGTGGCGATCTTCGACGTCACCGAACGCGCGGCAAGCGCCGCCGCGCTGGAAAACCTGCTCGAAGCCGGGCCGATCCAGATCCTGGTCAATAACGCCGGCATCCACGCCGATGCGGTTTTTCCCGGCATGAGCGCCGAACAGTGGCACAGCGTGCTCGACGTCTCGTTGAACGGTTTCTTCAACGTCACCCAGCCGCTCACCATGCCGATGATCCGCACGCGCTGGGGTCGCATCGTCAATATCTCGTCGATTGCCGGCATCACCGGCAACCGGGGTCAGGTCAATTATTCTGCTGCCAAGGGCGCCTTGCATGCAGCCGGCAGATCGCTGGCGCTGGAGCTGGCCAGCCGCAACATCACGGTCAACGCCGTAGCGCCGGGCATCATCGCCACCGACATGATCGAAGGCACCTTCGATGCCGAGGCCATCAAGAACCTGGTGCCGATGAAACGGGCCGGCCGGCCGGAAGAGGTCGCCGACCTCGTCGGCTTTCTCGCCTCCGAACAGGCCGCCTATATTTCCGGACAGATCATTTCAATCAACGGGGCAATGATTTGATGGCGGTCAGAGAGCAGCCACAAGCCGCCTGGCGCTAGAATAGGCCTGTCCCATCCCCCGAGGAGACTTCACATGCTTGTCCAAGTCACGGAAACCAGCCTGAGTTTGCACGAAGCCGCCCGGCTTCTCAGCGACGACCCCAACGACCTGCTCGAAACCGAGGTCGAACTGGCCCATGCCATCGAGCACGGCGAACTGCACGCCAACATCAAGCGCTGGGCGACCGAACAGTGGGAAGGCCCGCAACTGCCGGGCAACATCAATCGCCTGGAAACCTTCATCGAACGCTGCGATCTGGCCGCCTGGCAGCAACGCCGCCACCCGGCCTGAAACGCTCAGATATCGTACAGGCGGGTCAGCGCGGCACGAATTTCCACTGCGTCGCCCGGCCGGACCAGGCGTTCCCTTTCCCGGCCGTCCTTGAAAAATATCAGCGTCGGCCATAGCTTGACGCGAAAACTGCGGCCGAGCGGTCGACCGGGACCATCTTCGATTTTCAGGACAGGCAGATCGGGGCGCTCGCCCAGGGCAGCCTCGATGGCCGGCTGTGCCGCCTGGCAATGGGGGCACCAGTCGACGCCGAATTCAATCAGCAGGGGGCCGGAGCGGGCATCGATCGTCGCCCTGTCGGGCGCATTTTCGGAATAACTCGGGGAATAGGCCATGTACTTTTTCCTCAGACGGAACGCTGGATCAGAGTCGTTCCAGTTTGGGCGAAACCATCGGCACGGTCAGCATGGTGCTGAGCACCGCCATGAGCAGCAGGGCGGTGAAGGTTTCACTGGTGATGATCTGCTTGTCGAGCAGGATATTGACAAAAATGATCATGATCAACGCCTTGGTCTGCAACAACCAGGCGATGATGCCGGCCTCGCCCGGCCGCCAGCCCAGTATCCGGCCGGCGATACGTACGCCGATCTGCTTGCCGGCCACGGAAACGGCCAGCAACAGCCCGGCGGCCACGAAGACCGCCGTGCCGCCGACGTTCCAGTTGGTGCGCAGGCCGGTGGACAGGAAAAAGACCGGCATGACGATGAGCAGCACATGGTGGCGCAGCCGGTCCATTTGTTCCTGGTTGAACCAGTCCGCCTCCATGCTTGCCCCGGCAAGAAAGGCGCCAACCATGAAATGCAAGCCGGACCAGTCGGCACCGAAGGAGACGACAGCCAGCCAGATCAGGGCGGCATACCAGCGGTCGCCCTCGGACAGGCGGGTCATCAAGCGGTGAAACAGCCAGGCGGCGGCGGCAAAGGCGGCCAGGAAAGCCCCCTGGCGGCCGATCCGTTCCCAGTCCATGAGGATCAGGGCGAGTACACCCCAGATGGCGATATCGTCGAGGCTGGCGTAGCGCAGGATGCGCTGGCCGATCGGCTGGCGCAGGACGGCGAGCTTTTCCATCAACAGGATGAGAATGGGCAGGGCGGTCACTGCGCAGGCCATGCCGACGCCGACGACGAACTGCCAGGTCAGCGCCTTCGGGCCTATCCAGCCGTCGAAACCGAGCAGCAGGGCGGCTGCCGCGCAACCGAAGAGGAGCGGCGTACCGAGCGCCAGGGCCGCCGTGATGCCGCTTTCCCGTCGATGCTGCCAGGTTTTCCTGAGATCCAGTTCGATACCGGCAATCATTACGAAAAGCATCACCGCCCACCAGGCGATGCCGTTCAGCGACTGGACCACGGTCGGCGTGAAGACGAAACTGTAATATTCGGGAAAGGCCCGGCCGAGAACGCCGGGCCCGAGCAGGATGCCGGTGACGATCTGGACGACGACCAGGGGGGCGTAGTATTCGGTCCGACCCAGACGCCAGATCAGGTAGGGCACGGTAAAGATGATCGCCATGGCGATCAGGAAGATTTCTGTGGTATTCATCGCCCCGTCAGTGTCTCGCGCTGGCGGCAGCCTGCCGTTGATAGATGGCGGCCAGCAGTTCTGTCTGCGTCAGGATACCGACCAGACGACGATCTTCATCCAGGACCGGAACGATCGCCGGGTGATCCGCCGAAGCCAGCAGCGCAGCAACCTTGCTGATCGGCGTCGTGGTCAGCGCTTCGGCAAAGTGACTGCTCATGATCTGCCCCACGACCTCGGGCTTGTCCGAATAAGGCGAGGTCGTCGCCCGCAGCAGGCGACGGATATTGTCGCCGATACCCTGGGTACTGTGCGGCTCGACATGGCGCAGGAAATTCTCCAGGGTGAGGACACCAATCACCCGCCGACTGCGGTCGACCACCGGCAGGCCCTGCAGATGTTTGGCCTGCATCAAACCCCAGGCCTCGTTCAATTCGGTGGCGAATTCGACACTGACCGCCGGACTGGACATGACCTCGCCGCAAATCCGCCGCTCGTGCCGCAAATGGGCATGGGTCGTGGCCAGATCATAAATGAGCACCAGGTCCTCTTCGCTGATGTCGAGATAGGTATCGAGTTGCTCCAGAGCATATTGCAAGTCTTCGTGCCGGATGCTCCGCCGCAGCGGCCGGTCCTTCTTGGCCAACGGCGGTGCCGGCAGGCACTGCGGGTAACGCCGTCCCGGGATCAGGTTGTTGACGACGAGCACCGCCATCAGCGCCGCGCCGGCGTTGAGTCCGGCAGTAAGCAGGGAAACCTGCATTTTATGGGCGCCGAGTGCAAAAACGACGGCCATCGCTCCGCCCGGCGGATGAATACAGCGCAGCCAGGCGGTCAGCCAGATGGCCAGGGCCAGGGCAACGGCGACGGCGAGGAATTCAGGGGTGATCCACAGGCCGCAAAAATGACCGACCATCGCCGAGATGAACAAGCCACCAACGAGCGACCAGGGTTGGGCCAGAGGGCTGTGCGGCAGGGCGAAGAGGATGATCGAACTGGCTCCGATCGGCGCCAGCAGGTAGCTGATTCCCGGCCCGACCGGCTGCACGGCCAGGATGCCTTCCATGAGCAGGATGCCGACCAGCCCGGCCAATGAGCTGAACAGACGCTCGCGCGACGACAACGGTGCCGCGTCGGCGATCAGGTAACGCAGGGCAAACTGATGCAGGTTTTTCATGTTTCAAATCGAATCGAGCAGGCGACGTAGCAGCAAGCGGGGAAAACGGATGGCAAAGCCGAGGAAGAGGCGGGTGTGCATCCACGTCAGCAACGCATTGTCGCGCAGGTAACGAAAATGCGAGATGCCCCCTTCGTCGGCCCGGAAATAGCGGACCGGGGCATCGATATTGATCGGCCTGACGCCGGCCCAGCAGAGCCGGACCACCGCCTCCGGATCAAAATCGAAACGGCGCATGAAACGATTGGCCTGCATGATCTCGATCAGCGGCCGGACGGGATAGACGCGAAAACCGTACAGCGAATCGCCGATGCCCATCCACAAGGTCTCGAGATTGGCCCAGCCGTTCGATACCTTGCGGCCGTTGACGCGCAGGGCCGGCGCCCCGGCATCGAAGACCGGCTTGCCGAGGACCATGGCCTCGGGTTGTGCCTGCGAGACGCTCATGAAGCGCGGGATCAGGTCGGCCGGGTGCTGACCGTCGGAATCCATGGTCAGGGCATGGCTGAAGCCCGCAGCGGCAGCCAGGGTGATACCTTCAAGCACGGCGGCACCCTTGCCGCGATTTTCCGGCAAGACGACAATTTTCAGCCCATCGTCGCTTGCCGCCAGGGCCTGCAACTGTTCGGCGCTGCCGTCAGTGCTGCCGTCCACAACGACCCATACCGGCGTCCATTGCGCCCGGGCGGCAAGGACCGTGGACAGCACCCGGGATCCAGGGTTGTAGCTGGGAATCAGGACAAGATGGCTGGTCGAGGCGGCGGGCATGGGAAATTCGGTTCAGACGGCGCATGCTGCGGTCGAGTCATCTTTTCGACCGCATTCGGAAGAAAAATACCGGTCGAGTTCGGCGGCAAATGCCTGGATATCGGACGGTGGCAGAAAACGTCGCCCGAGACGGATGCGACAGCGCAACGGCAGGGTGGGGCGGCGGAGCAGCGGCCAGGTCTTGCCGAGATAGGGGGTCGAGAAATCGATCAGGAGCGTTTGGACGGCAACCTTGCTGCGGCCGGCGATCAGGCCGGTGCTCTGCGAACAGGCATCGAAGGGGAAATTCAGGGTGCGCGAGCCTTCCGGAAAAATGACCAGATGTGCGCCCTGCTCCAGTTCGTCGCGGGCGCAGAGAATCATCTCCAGCGCCGCATCGTTGCGGATGTAGCGGGCCAGGCGGGCGGCGGCGCCGAACAGGATGTTGTCCATCAAGGCGGCTTTCATGACGCAGACGGCGTTGGGCAGGCGGGAAACGATCATCACCGCATCGAGCAGGGAAGGGTGGTTGGCGGCAACGATCAGCGGCCCCTGGTCGCGCAGGCGGTCAATTTCAGCAAGATCGAAGCGGCAGGCGCAGAACAGGGCAAGCATCCGCAGATAGATGCGGAAACCGAAGGAAATCATGGCGCGCCCCAGCGGCTGGCCAATGCGTCGGGGCAACAGGGGTTTGAGCATCAGGGCGCAGGGCAGCCAGAGCAGGCAGAGCACCGCCAGGGAACCAAGGCCGACGACCATGGCGGCATATTCGTAGGCGATCCACAGGGGATTGCCTGTAGTGCCGCGTTCAGTCATCGGTTCTGACGCGGGTAGATGATTCGCCGAGTATCCAGGTGATGGCGATTCCGGCGGCAAGATCGTCTTTTTGGCGAACCAGCGGACTATCTTCGAAAGCGGCGCCAATTTCCCATGGGGGCTGATCTTCCGCTGCCCTCGCACCGCTCGCGATACCGGCCAAGACCAGGCTTGCCAAACAGCACTTCCGGATTTGCATGGATGCCGGCAATTCAGTTCTCCAGCAGGTGCAAGGCATGCGCCTCGATTTCGAGCAACAGGTCGCACCGGCAGATATCGGCCTGTACATAGCAGATTTCTGCAGGGCCGAGCAGCCTGCTCAGAATCTCGCGTATCGTTCGAAAATCGGCGGCATCACGCAGGTAGACGCGATATGAAAGTTCGCCGAGAACGAATGGCGCCGAGCGACGCAAACGGTTCGCCTCACCGAGTACCGCCTCGATATTGGCCACGCATTCGCGGCACTGTCCGGCCACGTCGTTCAGATGCACTGTCCGATGGCCGACGATGCTCGCCGTACCGGATATCAGCAAGATCTCCTGGCCGGATGGGTAGGCCAGCGCCGCCCGCGAGAAAGTCGGACTTCGCGGACCGTAGTCGGCCGGGTAATTGTAGGCGCTGACCTGGCGCGGATTTTCCAGCGGCACAGCGGGCACCCGACCGGCCATGAAGGCGATGCTCAGCGGCCCGCTGGCCAGGCCGAGCGCACAGGCTGCCGGGACGTTGCCGGCAGCGCCCCGCCGGTATTCGAGGAAGGCATCCTGACGGCCGACGTTAAATTGTCGATACCGTTCCAGCCCCCGGATTTCCAGGTTGATCGCCGCCAGGTAGTTCCATACCCGCCACAAATTGGGGAAACCCCTGGCATCGAGCAGACGGAATATTCGGCTGTAGGCTTCCCGGCTGGCCGCCTGCAAGGACGAACAGTCAGCCGAGCCGGGGAAATCGGCTTCGTCGAGTTCAAGTACGCCGTAAAGCAGGTCGCCGGCGCAACGCCAGGCGATACCTTGCTCGGAACCGGAAGTTATCGCTTGATTCACGAACCAGGTTTCATTGACGGCCGCACTGGTCGCTCCGAGCAGGGACGCGAAGATGCGCTGCTGCGGCCAGGCCGCCGACGCACCGCTAGCCGCCTCGCCGACGATGGCTCCCCCCAGTTCGTCGCCGGTTTCACGTGAAACGGCGGCGGAAGAATTGAAACGAAGCGCCACTATGCGTTGTAAACGACGGCGTCGTCGACCTTGCGAATGTTGAATTGGCGTTGTTTCCAGCCCATGAATGCCCGTTTCGGGTGCCGGATGTTGGCCAAGTAGTAAAGCGCCTTGAAGGCCCAGATCGAAGGCCAGATCGGTGTCTTGCCGAAAATGTCGCCGGCCAGCATGGAAAGCACGGCTTCCTTGGCCCGGAGTACATTGCGCGGTCCCATGAAGAATTCACGCATGATCGGATTGGTTACACGGTAGATGAACCACGAAAATTCCTTCGGGCCGTGCTTCATCAATCGATCGAAGCGTTTCAGCGCGGCCGGCGCCCGGTCCGGATTTTTCAGGCAGGTATCGATGGCCTCGGCGGCAATCACGCCACTGTTCATGGCCAGCAGCACGCCGGAGGAAAATACCGGATCGATGAAGGCGTAGGCATCGCCGAGCATGACGTAGTTGTTGCCGTGATTGCGGTCGGAAACGTAGGAGAAATTGCCGGTTGCCTCGATCTCGTTGATCAGTTTGGCATCCTGCAGGCGCATGCCCAATTTCGAACATTGGGCAAAGCCGTCGCGCAGGAATTGTTCCAGACTACGCTCGCCCTTGGTCTTCATGTAATACGGCCAGGTCACCATGCCGATGCTGGTGATATCGTTCTGCATGGGAATTAACCAGAACCAGCCGTGTTCGAACCAGAAAATGGTGATATTGCCTTCCGCCTGTCCCTCGTGGCGACGGACACCCGTGAAATGGCCGTAGATGGCCGAACTGTTGTGCTTCGGATTGCGGTGCTTTATCTGGAATCGGTTGGCCAGGAAGGTGTCGCGTCCGGAGGCATCGACGACGAAACGGGCCTGCCATTCCATTTCCCGACCGTCGTCATGAACCGCGCGAACGGCGGCGCTGTTGTCCGGCAGAAAATCGACGGTCTTTGCCTTGCAGCCTTCATATACCTCGACACCTTTTTTCTCGGCATTACGGATCAGGATTTCGTCGAACTGGTCGCGCTTGACCTGGTAGGCATAGGGCATCGATTTATCCCAGGCCTCGGCGAAATTGAAGACCGAAGACATTTCATGGTTGGGCGAAACGAACTCGGCGCCGGGCTTCAACATGCCGATGGCTTTCACCTGCTCGCCTATGCCCATCCGGTCGAACAAAGGCAGGTTGGCCGGCAACAACGACTCGCCAATATGGAAGCGCGGATGATGGGCTTTTTCCAGCAGGACAACCCGGTAACCCTTTTCCGCCAGCATCGGCGCCACGGTCGTGCCGGCCGGCCCCCCGCCGATGACCAGTACGTCGCATTGCCGACTTTCCACATGCCTTGCCTGCTGTTCCATCGTTGCCGCCCCTATCGTTCGTTGTCTCGACAACCGGTTTTAGTTATTTTGCATATAGTGTAAACCACTGTTCCGGACAGCTTTTCGACAAGCTTTTCCGAACCCGGCTTGATCTTGCTTCCTACTATTGTCCTGAATATTAATGAGGAAAGTTGACGATTATACCGCCGCCTGCCGAAACGCCGACATACCGCAGGCATTCCCGTTCCCGGTAAGCGGGGCGAGTGCCTTCATCGCTTCGCGTCGGGAAATTCTTTGTCGAGACATCGAAACCATATTGTCGATCTGCAAATCCGGGCTGAGAAAAGGCTTCAAGCCGACCGGTTGGCGCGGATGCAGGACGAACTCACCTTTTGTCCGCACGAGTTGTTCCCGGTTCAAACTGAAATAGCGCGCCGCGGCTATGGTTTCCGGCAAATGCCTGACGACATGCCAAAAACTCCAGCGATGGGCCCACAGGCGCTTGGCAAAACGGCGCCGATAAGCCTTGCTGTCGTAAAAACGCCTGACATGCCAATTGTATAACGCATCCATTTCTTCACGCGATTTGAATCCGTGCGGCAGGAAGACGAAATTCAGGCAATTCATCAGACGCCAGTCTTCGATCATCTCGCCCGAGCTGTCGCTGTTGGCGCACTCGTCCCAGATCGGCGCGCCGTGGAGCGGGCTGAACTTGGTCATGTTCATTTCGTCGAGTTCGAGCGAAAGAATGAAATCGCTGGTCGTCCTGACGGTTTCCGGCGTTTCCCCCGGCATGCCGAAGATGAACAGCCCCTTCGCCCGCAAGCCGGCCGCGCGAATCTGACGCACCGTATCGCGGACCGCGTCGAGCGTGACACCGGCCTTGTGCCGTTCCATCATGTCCGGGTCGGCTGATTCGATACCCATGGAGACCATCAGCACGCCGGCCTGCTTCAGCTTGGCGAGCATCTCGTCCGAGGTGTGGCCGGTCCGGATGGCGCAATTCCACTGGATGCCCAGAGGTTTCTCGATCAGCAGCTGGCACAGGTCGAAAACCCGTTGCTTCTTGGCGGTGAACAGATCGTCGTACATGTTGATGTGATGAACGCCGAACCTGTCGCGCAAATACTTCATGTGAGCGTAGGTGTATTGCGCCGAATTGGTCTTGTACAGGCGCTCGAATACCGTCCGGTCGCAGAAGGAGCAGGTATAGGGGCAGCCTCGCGAGGTGATCATCGTCGCCCCGTGGCGCTTCTCGTAGGAAAACAGCGGCAGATGATAGGCATGAGGAAAGCCCGCCAGTTTTTCGTAGGCGGGAAAAGGCAACTCGTCGAGATCGACAATGCGATCGCGGCGGGGATTGATGCGTATCCTGCCCGTCCCGTCCCGTCGCGGTATATGAGGTTGCCGATGTCCTTCAACGGCTTGCCGTCGGCGAGATCGAGGAAAGAACCTTCCCCTTCGCCGATGACCAGATAGTCAATTTCCGGAAAGTGCTCGAGGATG
>JAJXVG010000006.1 GCA_021782315.1 Pseudomonadota bacterium
GGATTTTTGGTCAGGGCAAGGCGCAAACCACAGCGATACCCAGTGGTATCGCGCGGATTTGCAACGCCGCCATGGCCGAAAAGACTAGGTTTTAAGTGCCGGAGAGCGTGCAACACTACACTAGGCTTCGATTTCTCCCTCAAGCACCTGCTCGATCGGCAGGGGCATTCCTTTTCTCCGGCAGTCTTCGACAGCCGCCGACTTTTTACTGAGAGCCAGCCATGAGCGGTCAGTTCGGACTCCTGAAAACACGGCGTTTTGCGCCCTTTTTCGTCACCCAGTTCCTCGGCGCCTTCAACGACAACCTGTTCAAGAACGCACTGGTCGTCCTGCTCACCTTCCATGCGGCGCAATGGACGGTGATCAGGCCGGAATTGCTGGCCAATGTGGCGGCGGGCATTTTCATCCTGCCTTTTTTTCTGTTCTCGGCGACGGCCGGGCAGCTTGCCGACAAGTACGACAAGGCGCGCCTGGCCCGGCTGGTCAAGCTGCTGGAAATGTTCATCATGCTCATCGCCGCCGTCGGGTTCTCACTGCACAGCCTGCCGGTGCTGATGGCGGCGCTCTTTCTGCTCGGCCTGCATTCGACGCTGTTCGGGCCGGTCAAGTACGCCATCATTCCGCAGCATCTGCGCCCGGAAGAGCTGATCGGCGGCAATGCGCTGATCGAGGCCGGCACCTTCGTCGCCATCCTGATCGGCACGCTGGCCGGCGGCCTGCTCGCCGGTTCGGTGCAGCATCCGGCCTGGATCGCCATCGGCGGACTGGTCGTCGCCCTGGCCGGTTACCTGGCCAGCCGCGGCATTCCCACCGCGCCGCCGCCGGCGCCGGAACTGAAGGTCAGCCTCAATCCCTTCTCCGAAACCTGGCGCAATATCGCCTTCGCCCGGCAGAACCGCACGGTTTTCCTGTCCATCCTCGGCATTTCGTGGTTCTGGCTCTACGGCGCGCTCTTTCTCGCCCAGTTCCCGGCTTACGCCAAGTTCGTGCTGGGTGGCGACGAAGCTTCGGTGACCCTGCTGCTGGCCGTGTTTACGATAGGTATCGGGGGCGGCTCCATGCTCTGCGAAAGGATGTCCGGCAAGCGTGTCGAGATCGGTCTGGTGCCCTTCGGTTCCATCGGTCTGACCCTCTTCGGCCTGGACCTCTATTTCGCCTCGCCGGTCGGCCTGGTCGGCGCGACGCCGCATCAACTGCTCGGGCTGCTCAGCGTGCCGACCGTCTGGCGCGTGCTCTTCGATCTCCTGATGCTCGGCGTTTTCGGCGGCTTTTTCATCGTGCCGCTCTATGCCCTGGTCCAGTTGCGCAGTTCGCCCGAACACCGGGCGCGCATCATCGCCGCCAACAATATCCTCAACGCGCTGTTCATGGTGGTCGGTGCGCTCGGGGCGGGCAGCCTGCTCGGCGCCGGCTTGTCGATCCCGATGCTGTTCGGGCTGGCGGCGCTGCTCAATGCCTGCGTGGCGATCTACATCTACGGGCTGGTGCCGGAATTCCTGCTGCGCTTCATCGCCTGGCTGCTGGTCAAGGCGGTGTACCGGCTGCGCGGCGAGGGGCTGGAAGCCATTCCGCAGGAAGGCGCCGCCGTGCTCGTCGCCAACCACGTCAGTTTCGCCGACGCCGTCATCATCATGGGCGCCTCGCCGCGGCCGATCCGTTTCGTCATGGATCACCGCATTTTCAAGACCCCCATGCTCGGTTTCGTTTTTCGTCATGGCGGCGCTATTCCCATCGCCTCGGCCAAGGAGGACCCGGCGATGATGGAAGCGGCTTTCGCCGAAGTCGGCAAGGCCCTGGCCAACGGCGAACTGGTCGGCATTTTTCCGGAGGGACGGATTACCCTCGACGGCGAGATACAGCTTTTCCGTCCCGGCATTTCCCGCATCCTCGAGGCCAACCCGGTGCCGGTCGTGCCGATGGCATTGGCTGGGCTGTGGGGCAGCTATTTTTCGCGCATTGACGGCGAGGCGATGAAATCGCCATTCAGGCGCGGCTTCTTTTCGTCGATCAGCCTGCGGGTCGGCGCGCCGCTGGCCGCCGCCGAGGCGACGCCGGATAATCTGCGACGGGCGGTGTCGGACCTGCGCGGGAGCGAGCGCTGAGCCGCTAAAATGTCGCCTTTCCTTCCTTTTTTCGCGCCATGACGACTGCCGCCCGGATTCCCGCCGATCAACTTGCCTGTCTGGTCAATGCCGAGACGCAGCGTCTGGCCGCCCGCATGGTGCAGGATGTTTTTGCCGGAACCTTCCGCCAGGCGGCGAGCGCCGACGGGGCGCCGGATGTCGCGGTGCTCGGCGAGGTGGCGGCGCATTGTTTCGACTGGTGCCGGACGGGGGGCAGCGACGAGGCGCGGGCCTTGCGGCTGGCCTTGCTGATCAGCGGTCTCGACCAGTGGGGGCTGGCCTATACCCAGGCCTTCAATCTCGAAGCCATCCATGCCCTGACGGCCTTGATCGGTGGTCTGCGCACCCGCCTGGATGCCCGCGACGACACGCTTTTCCAGCAGTATTTCGCGCAGATCGACGACATCGAGTCGGCCGCGGTCGATTTCAAGGTGGAGCTGCGGCGCGGCATTCACCTGGCCTTGTGGCATGCCATGGTGGCCTGCGAAACGGTGGAGCAGGTGCAGGGCATAGTCCAGCCGCTGGGCAACATGATGCTGGCGCTCGACCGCCGCATGCCGACCCTGGGCTGGCGCCTGCTGGCCGATGCCCTGGCCAATATCCAGATCGCCCTGCTCTCCGACATCGCTCTGAAATCCCCGCTGGTCCAGGAGGGAACGCAACAGTTGTTCGCCTCCCTGCGCCACGCCTTGCCGGCGGAGCGTTACCAGACCATCATGGCTCACGCCGGGCAGGCGGTGGTCGCCTGGCAACAGGCCAGCCGGCACGGTACGGCCTGATCGCGCCGGGCAAGGTAGAATCCGCCGATGAACTGGCTGGCCCTCAGGGAAAAACTCGATCTCTACGAAAAGTTGATGCGGCTCGACAAGCCCATCGGCATCCTGCTGCTGCTCTGGCCGACGCTCTGGGCGCTGTGGCTCTCCGCACTTGGCCGGCCGGACTGGCAGGTGGTGTGGATCTTCATTCTCGGCACGGTGCTGATGCGTTCGGCCGGCTGCGTCATCAACGACTATGCCGACCGCGATTTCGACCGGCATGTCGAACGGACCAGGGAGCGCCCGCTGACCGCCGGCCGGGTGACGACCCGGGAGGCGCTGATGCTTTTCGCGGTCCTGTCGCTGCTGGCCTTCGCACTGGTCGTCGCCCTCGGCAACCGGCTAGTCATCTGGCTGTCGGTGCCGGCCCTCTTCCTGGCCGGCAGCTATCCCTTCACCAAGCGTTTCTTCGCCATTCCGCAGGCCTATCTCGGCATCGCCTTCGGCTTCGGCATCCCGATGGCCTATGCGGCGCATCTCGGCGAGGTGCCAGCCGAGGCCTGGTGGCTGCTGCTCGCCAACATCTTCTGGGCGGTGGCCTACGATACCGAATACGCCATGGTGGATCGCGCCGACGACCTGAAAATCGGCATCAAGACCTCGGCGATCACCTTCGGCCGTTTCGATGTGGCGGCCGTCATGGCCTGCTATGCCGCGACCCTGGCCATCATCGGCGGCATCGGCTGGTGCCTGCATCTCGGTCCGGCTTTCTATGCCGGGTTGCTCGTCGCCGCCGGCATCATGGGGGTGCATTACACCTGGATACGCGGCCGGGAGCGGATGCCCTGCTTCAGGGCCTTTCTGCACAACAACTGGGTCGGCCTGGCGATTTTCGTCGGTATTGCCGTCGATTTCCTGCTCGACAGGTATTTCGGATGACGATCCCGATCCTCGTTCGGGCTGGCCCGTCGCTCGCGGCATGGTCCGCCGCCAGCACCTTCCTGTCCAATCCGGCCGGTCCCTGCTCCGGCTGTCACCTGGTTTGCCCGAACCGATGAAATATCACGATCTGCGCGATTTCATGTCGCAACTGGAAAAAACCGGTCAATTGAAACGTGTCGCCGTCGAGGTCGATACCCACCTCGAAATGACCGAAATCTGCGATCGCGTGCTGCGCTCCGCGGGACCGGCCATCCTCTTCGAAAAGCCGCGCAGCGGCCGGACCAGCCATAGCATGCCGGTGCTCGCCAACCTCTTCGGCACGCCGCAGCGGGTGGCCCTGGGCATGGGCGAGGAATCGGTACAGGCCTTGCGCGAGGTCGGCAAGCTGCTCGCCTATCTCAAGGAACCCGAGCCGCCCAGGGGGTTGAAGGATGCCTGGGGCAAGCTGCCCATCCTCAAGCAGGTGATGAACATGGCGCCGAAGACGGTCTCGTCGGCGCCCTGCCAGGAAATCGTCTGGGAAGGCAAGGATGTCGATCTCGGCCGCTTGCCGATCCAGCATTGCTGGCCGGGCGACGTCGCGCCGCTGATCACCTGGGGGCTGGTCGTCACCCGGGGGCCGCACAAGAACCGGCAGAATCTCGGCATCTATCGCCAGCAGGTGCTCGGGCCGAACAAGGTGATCATGCGCTGGTTGGCCCATCGCGGTGGCGCGCTCGATTTTCGCGACCATCAACTGGCCAGTCCCGGTCAGCCTTTCCCGGTGGCGGTGGTGCTCGGTTGCGATCCGGCCACCATCCTCGGCGCCGTCACGCCGGTGCCGGACAGTCTTTCCGAATACCAGTTCGCCGGCCTGCTGCGCGGCGGCAAGACCGAACTCGTCAAGTGCCTCGGTTCCGCATTGCAAGTGCCGGCTTCGGCCGAAATCGTCCTGGAGGGGGTCATCCACCCAGGCGAGTCGGCGCTGGAGGGGCCGTACGGCGACCATACCGGCTACTACAACGAGCAGGCGGAGTTTCCGGTGTTCACCATCGAGCGCATCACCATGCGCCGCGACCCGATCTACCACAGCACCTATACCGGCAAGCCGCCCGACGAACCGGCGGTGCTCGGCGTGGCGCTCAACGAGGTCTTCGTGCCGCTGCTCCAGAAGCAGTACCCGGAAATCGTCGATTTCTACCTGCCGCCGGAAGGCTGCTCCTACCGCATGGCCATCGTCAGCATCAGGAAGGCCTATGCGGGCCACGCCAAGCGCGTCATGTTCGGCATCTGGAGCTTCCTGCGGCAGTTCATGTACACCAAGACCATCGTCGTGGTCGACGACGACATCGACATCCGCGACTGGAAGGAAGTGATCTGGGCGATGACGACGCGTATGGACGCCAGCCGCGACACGACCCTGGTGGATAACACGCCCATCGACTACCTCGACTTCGCCAGCCCGGTCGCCGGTCTCGGTTCCAAGATGGGGCTGGACGCAACCAACAAGTGGCCGGGCGAGACGAACCGCGAGTGGGGGCGCCCCATCGTCATGGATGCCGACGTCAAAAGGCGGGTCGACGGGTTGTGGCAGGACCTCGGCCTGTGAGCCTGCAGGTCCTTCCCCTCGACCTGTCCGATCCGGACCAGGCGGAAGTCTGGCTGGACTTGCTCGATCATTACGCCACCGACCCGATGGGCGGCGGCGACGGCCTTTCCGATTACGCCAAGCTGCATTTGGTCGAGACCATGAAGGCGGTGCCGGGTTTCCACGGCGGCCTGGCCTGGCTCGACGGCCGGGCGGTCGGTCTGATCGATTGTTTCGCCGGTTTCTCGACCTTCGCGGCCAAGCCCCTGCTCAATGTCCACGATATCGTGGTGCTCGCATCGCTGCGCGGCCGGGGAATCGGCCAGGCATTGCTGGCCTGGGCCGAAGCGCGCGCCCGCCAGTTGGGCTGCTGCAAGCTGACGCTGGAAGTGCTTTCCAATAATCAGCGGGCAATGGCATCCTACGAAGCGGCCGGTTTTGTCCCGTACATGCTCGACCCCCAGGCCGGCCAGGCCCTGTTGATGCAAAAATATCTTTCCGAGGATTGAAACATGCAGGAACCCGTGCCGCAACCGACGCCCGATACGCGGTCTGTTCGCCCCTCGCTGGTCCAACTGACCCATTTCATCTACGGCCTGCACGCCATCGCCGTGCTGGTCGGCATCTCTTCGGCGGCGACCGTCGCCGGCGGCTTCGTCTTCGGGCTGCCCTCGCTCTGCGCGGTCTTCCTCAATTACCTGAAGCGTGGCGAGGTCAACGGTAGCTGGCTGGAAAGCCATTTCCGCTGGCAGATCCGCACCTTCTGGTTCACTTTTCTGGGGATGGTGATTTACGGCCTTCTCATCATCACCATCATCGGGATTCCGCTCGCCTGGTTACTGATCGCCTTGCTCGGCCTGTGGGTCGGTTATCGCGTGATTCGCGGCTGGGCGGCGCTGTTCGGCGAGCGTACGGTAGGCGTTTGAACGCTTTCGGACGACCGGTGAGCATTCACCCCAGCCAACGCAACCTGACGCTGTCGGCGATGGGCTTGATCGGCCTTTTGCTGTGCATCCTGTTTGTTGTCGAACTGCTTGGCGGCCGCAGCATCGTTTCCGGGGCGGATCCCTACAGGTTGTACGAAATCGGACTGGGTATCGCCGTTTCCATGGCGCTGCTGTATTTCTATTGGCGCGGCCGCGATTATGCGGCGAAGCTCACCGTGCTGCTCATGGCCTTGACCATGCCGCTGATCTACAAGCCGCTCCATTTCGAGTACGTCATACCGCAGGCGATCTGGATTCCGTTTATCCTGGCCCTGCTGCTGACCGGTCTGCGCTGGGCCTTGCTCGTTGCCGGCATCACGGTTGCTCTGCTCCTTTACCGCTTTCCCCATGTGTACGGTAGTGCGCCACAGGTGGTGGCCTCGCTGATCATCCTGCTCATGCTGGTGGCCGGCCGCCTGACCCAGCGCGAGATGCTGCGCGAAACCCTGCTCGCAAAGCGGCGGGCCGAAGAAACGAGTGCCTCGTGGCGGGAGAACGAAGAGAAGTATCGACTGCTGTCCGAGCAACTGCCGCTGGCTATTCAGGTTTTTTCCCCCGACGGGCGGACGGTGCGGGTCAACCAGGCCTGGGAGAAACTGTGGGGGGTTTCGCTCGCCGTTCTCGGCGATTACCGGATTTTCGACGATGAGCAACTGGCGGCGGCCGGCCTGCTGGATTTGCTGCGCGGCGCCTTCGAAGGCGAGCGTGTCGAGATGCCGGTGGTCAAATACGACAAGGCGCGCAACCCGGTCTTGCCGGATGCTCGCGGCACGCTCTGGATACGTGCCTTTGCCTATCCCTTGTATGGCAGCGACGGCGAGCTTCGCGAGGTCGTCCTCGTCCAGGAGGACATTACCGAACGCATCCAGGCCGAAGAGCAGATCCGGAATCTGGCCTACTTCGATCCGCTCACGCGCCTGCCCAATCGTCGTCTTCTCACCGACCGCCTCGGCCAGGCGATGATATCGGGAGGGCGCAGCCGGGAATACGGCGCCATGTTCATCCTCGATCTCGATTATTTCAAGGCGCTCAACGATACCCAGGGGCACGATGTCGGCGACCAGTTGCTGGTCCAGGTGGCCGGGCGCCTGAGCGGCGCGGTCCGCGCCAAGGACACCGTGTCGCGCTTCGGCGGCGACGAATTCGTACTCATTCTGGAGGAACTCGGTGCCGACGAGACGACGGCGATTGCCAATGCCGAGCGGGTTGCCGAGAAGGTTCTCGAAGCGATTCGCCAGCCCTTCGAACTGACCGGGCGCATCGGCCGCTACCAAAGCTCGACCAGCATAGGCATTACCTTGTTCCTTGGCCTGGACGAGCCCTCGGAAACCCTGCTCAAGCAGGCGGACGTGGCTCTCTATCAGGCCAAGGGCACGGGCCGAAACTGCATCAGTTTTTTCAATCCCGCCATGCAGGCCGTCATCGACGAGCGCATGGTGCTCGATGCCGCATTGCGCAACGGCTTGGCGCGCGGCGAATTTGAACTGTTCTACCAGCCCCAGTTCGATCGGCAGCAGCGCATCGTCGGCGTCGAGGCCTTGCTGCGCTGGTGCTCGGCCGAGCACGGCCTGGTTTCGCCGGCCCGTTTCGTGCCGCTGGCCGAAGAAAGCGGCTTGATTCTGCAGATCGGCAAATGGGTGCTCGAAACTGCCTGCGCGCAACTCAAGGCCTGGTCGAGCGATGAGCGGACGGATGGCCTGCAGCTCTCAGTCAATGTCAGCGCCCGCCAGTTCATGCAGCCGGATTTCGTCAGGCAGGTTGCCCAATGCCTGGCCGAGAGCGGGGCAGCGCCCTCCCTGCTAAAGCTGGAGCTGACCGAAAGCGTCGTTCTCGACAATGTCGAAGGGGTCATCGGCAAGATGCTGCAACTGAACGAACTGGGTGTCGCCTTCGCCCTCGACGATTTCGGCACCGGCTATTCCTCGCTCTCCTACCTTAAGCGCCTGCCACTGGAGCAATTGAAGGTCGATCAGTCCTTCGTTCGAGACAGCGACAGCGACCCTAATGCCGCCGCCATCGTTCGCGCCATTCTGGCCATGAGCCAGTCGCTCGGCTTGCAGGCAATCGCCGAGGGAGTAGAAACCGAAGCCCAGCGCGAATTCCTGGCCGCCAGCGGCTGCCTGATCTATCAGGGCTATCTGTTCGGCAAGCCGATGCCGGTCGCGCAGCTCGACGCCAAGCTCAAGGCGGGCGAGTTCAGCCTGTCGGCGGCTCAATAAAACTGCCGGATCATGCGCAGCGACAGGGCGTAGCTATGGTGTAGCTGCGCATCGTCGTAGCGGTGTTCGCTGCCGACCGGGCAGGCCGTGCGGGCCAGGCAGGTGAATTGGCAGGCGGCGTTTGTGCCCAGGCGATAGGCGACGCATGCGGCAAGCGAGAACTCGCCGGCTAGCGCACCGGCCGGGCAGGCCGCGGTGCACGCCCGGCTCTGGCAGCTCAGACAGGGGTCTCGGCCGGCCAGCGGCGGAAAGGGCTGGAAATCGCTGTCGACCAGAACGACGGCCCGGTAGGCGAACCAGCTGCCCCATGTCTCGTCGATGCCGACCATGAAGGGGGAGGGGCGATGCCAGCCGGCCAGCCGGCCGAGTTGCTGCAGGCCGATCACCTGTTCGCCGGGATAAAGAATCCGGTAAGGCCTGCCCGGCAGAAAGGCGGCCAACCAGCGCGTCACCGTCTGCAGGGTGTATTGGTCTATGGGATGCTCGCCGCCGATGCCGCTGGCCTTGATGCATTCCCACAGCCGCCGGCCGCCGTGGCCGATGAGGATCAATTGCCGGTAGCCCTCGCCATCGCCCAGCGTCTGGCGGACTGCCGGCGGCAACTGCGCCAGGTCGAAAACGTGCTGGCGGTTCAGGCCCGCCTCGTTCAGGAAGGTCGCTGGAAAGAGGGGGGGCACGGGAGGCTGTTCGCGCATTCTTATTGCTCGCTGTCTTCCCGCTGGGCGACCCAGAGCAGGAGTGCGTCGATGGCCGCGCTGCCTGCCTGGGAACGCGGGTGGTTGATCAGAAAACTGATCGCATAAGCGCGTCCCCGGGTATCCAGAACATAGCCTGCCGCCGTCTTGGCGCCGTCCAGCGTGCCGGTCTTGATATGGGCGCGGCCGAAGGCTTCGCTGTCGTTCAGCCTTTTCTTCATCGTGCCGTCGATGCCGACGATGGGGAGGCTGGCGACGAATTCCGGCATGAGCGGATTTTTCCAGGCGTCGAGCAGAAGGCGGTTGAGGCTGTCGGCGCTGATCCGCTCGACGCGCGACAGCCCTGAACCGTTGTCGAGGACGAGCTCGGCAAAATGCAGGTGGCGCCCGGTCAGCCAGTCGACGATGCGCTGCCGCGAGCCTTCGGCGGTGGCCGGCACGCTTTCCTGCGGCGCGCCGCTGCCCAGGGTGAGAAAGACCTGGCGCGCCATCACGTTGTTGCTGTACTTGTTGATGCCGCGCAGGATCTCGGCCAGCGGCGGCGATTCGTGCTCGGCCAGCAAACCGCTCGCGGCCGGCAAGACGCCGTCGCGTACGCGGCCGTCGATGCTACCGCCGAGTTCCTTCCAGACGGCACGGATCAGGCCTTCGACCTGGGCGTCGGCGGCCAGCGGCGACAGGTTGAGTTGTCTTTCGCCGCACAGCGTGGCGTAGCTGCCGGTGAACACCAGTCGATCGCCCTGGCTTTCCCGGATTAGTCGCAACTTGATCAGGTCCTTCCAGTTGCTGCCGCATTCACCGTTGGTGGCACGCAACTGGTTGTCGACGGTCAGGCCGTCGCTGGGGGTTTCCATCAGCAGGCGGGGCCGCTCGTTGTCCGCCTGCAGGGTGAAGGTCAGAGCGCGGAAATTGAGCAGCAGCGCGTCCGGGCCGACGTTGTAGGGGCGCATCGGCTTGTCGTCGAAAGCGCCGGGGTCGCTGGCCGGGATGTCGAATGCCCTGCGGTCGATGACGATATCGCCACTGATCCGCCTGATGCCGCGTACGCGCAACTGGCGAAGCAGGGCGGACAGGTCTTCGATGGCGAAACGGGGGTCGCCGCTGCCCTTGAGGTACAGATTGCCGTCCAACACCCCGTCGACTGCGGGAGCTTCGGACCAGGCTCCGGTTTTCCAGGTGTAGGCCGGGCCGAGCAGGTTGAGCGCCGCATAGGTGGTGAGCAGTTTCATGACCGAGGCCGGATTCATCGGCTGCATTGCATTGTGGCTCAACAGCGGCGAGGCGGCATCGACGGCCTGGACGGTGACGGCGACGCTGTCGGCCGGAATCTGCGCCGCCTTGAGTGCCTGTAGAACGCCGGGCGGCAGGTTGCCGGCCATGACCGGCCAGGACAGACAGGCGAGAGCCAGGGCCAGTATCCGGGCCAGGGGAAAGCGGAGGAGCATGGTGCGATTTGGCGAAAAACGGGCGAAGGGGGATAGCCTAACATTGCCCGGGGCGATTGCCCTTCAAGCGAGGCTGACGGGCCGGCAACTGCGGGATGGAGGGCCGTCTCCATCCCGCGTGTCGTTCGGACAAAGCCCTGCCGATCAGAGCCGGAACCTGCCGATCTGCTGCTTCAGGTTATTGGCGATAACTTCGAGTTGATGTGCCGTTTCCGAGGTGTCGCGGATTGTTCCTGTCGTTTCATCGACCATGTTGGCGATCTGCTCTACGCGTTGGGCAATAGAGGTGCTGGTTGTGCTTTGCTCATGGGTGGAGTCGGCCACCTCTCCGATTCTGAGCAGGGTCCGGCGGGCACCGTCTTCGATGGCGCGCAGCGATTCGGTGGCTGAAGCGGCCAGCTGAACGCCTTCCTGAACCTCGGGCAATGCTGCATCCATGGCCTCCACTGCGCCGATGGTGTCGTTCTGGATACCGACGATCATCTGTTCGATTTCGGCGGTGGCCGCCGAGGTGCGTTCGGCCAGCTTGCGGACTTCGTCGGCGACGACGGCAAAGCCGCGGCCTTGCTCGCCGGCGCGCGCCGCCTCAATGGCTGCGTTGAGCGCCAGCAGATTGGTCTGGCCGGCGATGTCCTTGATTACGTTGGCGATCGAAGAAATTTGACTGGCCCGTTCTTCCAGGGCGCGGATACGGTTGGAGGCATTGCTCACCGTATCGGAAATTTTCTCGATGGCTTGCGATGCCTGTTGGACGCGGGCGGTGCCTTGTCCCGCCAGTTCGACCGCCTGATTCGAGTCGAGCGAGGTGTCGCGGGCGCTGTCCGAAATATGGTTCGAGCTGACGGTCAACTCTTCGATTGCCGCTGCCATCGCCGAAGTGGCATCGGATTGTTGCTCGGCCGCACGCGATACTTCTGCCGAGGCTTGGGCTATTCTGGAGGCGTTGCTAACCAGGCTATTGGCATCGTTGTTGATCTCGCCGACCAAAGTACGCAGGGAAGCGACCATATTGGCCAATGCATGGAGCAGGCTTCCAGCCGGTGCGTTGTCGAGCGAAGCGGTCAAATCGCCACTGGCAACGCGTTCCATGATGGCGGTTGCCGCCGCCGGTTCTCCGCCGAGTTGGCGTACGATGCTACTGCCTACTTGCCAGCCTACCAGGCTCAGCAACAGTAACAATCCCAGCGAAATGCCGCCGAGGAGAATGGCTTCTCGCCGGAATTCGCTATCGACGTCGTCGATATAGATGCCGGTGCCGATCACCCAGCCCCAGAGAGCGAAATTGCCGACATAGGCGAGCTTCGGTTCCGGGGTGGTCTGGCCCGCCTTGGGAAACCAGTAATCGACGAAGCCACCGCCGGCCAGGGCTGTAGCGACGATCTCCTTCATCAGGAATTTACCCCGGGCATCCTTCATGTCGGCGACATCCTTGCCTTCGTTTTCCGGCTTGGGCGGAATCAGGATGTAGTGGTGGCTGTTGTCGAGAATGAAAAAATAATTGGTCTTGTCGTAACGTTGGGCGCGCAATGTTTCGATGGCCTGTTTCTTGGCTTCTTCCTCCGACATCTTTCCTGTTTCGACCTGCTTCTGGTGATAGGAAAGCACGCCCATCGCCGATTCGACCAGGGCTTGCGTCGTTTGTTTGCGATCCTCCAGCATGCCCGATTTCAATTGGAAGAGGGCGGTCAGGCATAGGCTCAGTAAACCGAGGAGCATCAGGCCAACCAATATCTGCATGCGTGTCGATACGCGCAGGGTATGCATTGAGTTCATACGGGCTCCTCCGTTTTATGTTTTTCCTTGGATTCTAGTCTTGGATGGCAAGAAATGTGTAACTGCTTGCCGTGATGCAGGCGGATTTTTATTACTAAAGTGGTAGTCATTCGGATAGGCGCAATATGCCACACGGGATTATGGTTTGGTGTTATTTTTACATTTAGCGTATTCCTCAAGGCGCAGTCTCTCGAATGAAGGACACGGTCGGCCGGTCTTCCGAAAGCGATTTTTTCCTTAGCCTCGGCTATCGGGTCTGGCTGTTGATCGGGCATCTGCTGGTTGTGGCCCTGTGTGGGCTGGGCATCTCGATGGAATTCCGGCAGATCGACGAAAATGTCGAAACATTGGCCAGGGAGCGAGGCAGTGTCCTCTTCCACCTGCTCGAATTGATGCGCGACTGGAACGCCATGCACGGTGGCGTCTATGTCCCGGTGACGGCGACGACCCAACCGAATCCCTATCTGATTCATCCCCGGCGTGACTTGCTGACGACGGATGGCGAGCGCCTGACCATGGTCAATCCCGCCTTCATGACACGTCAGATCGGTGAAATTGCCGAACGGGCCGATGGGGTGAAATTCCATATCACCAGCCTGCGGCCGATACGTCCGGGCAATGCGGCGGATGCTTGGGAGATGGAAGGTTTGCTGGCCTTCGAAAATGGCAGCAAGCACGAAGTCCTGGCCCTGTTGGCAACGGATAAGGGGATGGTTCATCGTTACATGGCGCCCTTGTTGGTCAAGCAGTCCTGCCTTGCTTGTCACCTGCAACAGGGATACAAACTGGGAGATGTTCGTGGTGCCATCAGCATCTCGATGCCCGCCGAAAAAATTCTTGCCGTACGCAGCGAGCAGCGGGTGCGCGTCGTTTCGAGCATGGGCGCGGCGGGCCTGATCATCGCCTTGCTGATGCATTATGTAATTCGACGATCCCGGCGTCAGTTCCTTCATTTGAAAGAGATAAGCGCCGGTCAGGAGCGGCTGATCGCCGCGCGGACACAGACCCTTTCCAGGGTCAACGACCAGTTGCTGGCGGAGGTGGCCGAACGCAAGCGCAACGAGGCGCGGATCGGCGAGAGCGAGGCGCGCTATCGTTCGGTGATCGAAGCCAGCCAGAATGGGATCATCATCATGCAGGTTCCGGATTTTCGTATCAGCTTTGCCAATGAGCAGGCCGCCGCCATGCTCGGGCTGGAGTCGGCGCAGCTGTTGAATCGGCCCGTGCTCGATTTCATTCACGCCACGGACCGCCCCCTTGCTGCCGAGCGCCTTGACCGCCGGGCTCGAGGCGAACCAGTGTCGGCGACGATACGCCTGCGTCTTGCCCAGCCGGATGGCAGTCATGTGCGAATCGCCGATGTCCATGTCGCGCGTATCGAAGACGCTTCGGCGCAGGTGCAATGGGTGGCCAGCGCGCAGGACGTGAGCGATCGTCTGGCCGCTGAGCGTGCCTTGCAGATATCGGCTGCCGTCATGGAGAGCGCGGCCGAAGCTATCGTCGTCACCGATGCCGAGAACCGCATCATTCAAACCAATCCGGCTTTTACGGCGATTACCGGATATCTTCCTCAGGAGGTTCTCGGCAAGGATCCCGGCATTCTCGGGGCTGGCCGGCACGATACCGAGTTCTTCCGCGACATGTGGCAATCCCTGGGCAGGAATGGGCATTGGGCCGGCGAAGTCTGGAATCGTCGACCCGATGGCACGCTATATGTCGTCTGGCTGACCATTTCGGCAATTCGCGGCGAGGGGGTGGAGAGTGGCGGCAGGCATGTGGCTACCTTCATCGATATCACGCAGCGCAAGGAAGTCGAGGAGATGCTCCGGCATCGTGCCCAAAGCGATCCATTGACCGATCTGCCCAATCGGACGTTGTTCTACGACCGCCTGCAGATGGCGCTGACCCATGCGCGACGCTATGGCGAGTCATTCGGGCTGTTCTATATCGATCTCGATCATTTCAAGGGGGTCAATGACTCGCTGGGTCACGCCGCCGGCGACGAATTGCTGATCGAGACCGCTCACCGGCTGCTGCTGGCCGTTCGCCAGTCCGATACGGTGGCCCGCTTGGGCGGCGACGAATTTGCCGTCATCCTCCCCAAGATCGGCAGCCAGACCGAGGTGGAGGAGGTCGCCCAGCGCGTGGTCGCCGCCCTGGCCTGCCCATTCCGACTGGCGGCAGGGGAAGCTTGCGTTTCGGCCAGTGTCGGCATCGCCGTCTACCCGCAGCATGGCGACGACCTGGAGTCCTTGCGGGCCAGTGCCGATGCTGCACTTTATGCGGTCAAGCATGGCGGGCGCAACGCCTACCGCTTCGCGCCACACGGTGCCGGCTGAGCACTCCCTCGGCAATTCGCCGGGTTCGGCAAGGCGGGGAACATGTGCAAAAATTCAGGCATGCGATTGGCCTGCTTGTGTCTTATAATGATACATTAATAATTAAATTATAAAAATTTTTGTAACATGTTTAACGAGCCAACATGCAAACCCAACACTACCTGAATTCTCTTTTCGCGCCGGGTTCTGTGGCCATCATCGGCGCTTCCGAACGGGAAAGCTCGGTCGGGGCCGTGATCCTGAACAATCTGCTCGGCGCCGGATACGGCGGCAAGATATTTCCGGTTAACCCGCATCACACGACGGTATTGGGCCATACGGCCTGGCCGTCCGTCGAAGCGGTAGGCTGCAGGGTGGATCTGGCCATCATTGCGACACCGGCTCGGAGCATTCCCGAGATCATGGCCCAATGCGGCCGGGCCGGCGTGCGCAATGCCATCATCGTCGCCACCGGTTTTTCCGAAACCGGCAACAGCGGTGCGACCCTGGAGCGCAAGATCAGGGAAATCGCCCGAACCGGGAATGTCCGGATTCTCGGCCCGAATTGCATCGGCATCATGCGGCCGGATCAAAGACTGAATGCCGCCTATACGCGGATTCCGGCTATGGCCGGGGACTTGGCGCTGGTTTCCCAGTCCGGCGCGATGTGTTCCGCCGTGCTCGACTGGGCCGCCAGCAACGGGGTCGGCTTTTCGTCGGTGATTTCGCTTGGCCGCAGTGCCGACGTCAATTTTGGCGAGGTGCTGGATTTCCTGGTTTACGACGAGAAGACGCGAAACATCCTGATCTATCTCGAACATGTCGGCGATGCACGCCATTTCATGAGCGCCCTGCGCTCGGCCGCCCGGGTCAAGCCGGTGATCCTGCTCAAGGCCGGCAGGCATCCCTTGACCATTCTGGAAAATCCCGACGCCGACGCAATTTTCGATGCCGCCATCCGGCGGGCCGGCGTCGTCCGCGTTCAGAACATCGATCAGCTGTTCCACGCCGCCAAGGCGCTGAGCACCGGTTTCCGCCCCCATGGCCGGCAATTGTCCATCCTGACCAACGGCGGCGGGCCGGGTGTCATGGCGGCGGACCGGGCGGGCGACCTGGCCATTCCCCTGGCGTCATTGGCCAGCGATACGACGGAAACGCTCAATCGCCTGCTGCCGCGCGGCTGGTCACATGGCGGCCTGGTCGACATCGGCGGCGACGCGACCGTGGAGCGTTATCGCGAGGCGCTGCGTGCCGTTACGAGCGATCCCAATGTCCATAGCACCCTGGTCCTCATGGCGCCCCATGCGATGATCGAACCGACCGCCGTCGCCCAGGCCGTTATCGAGATTGCCCGGAAGACGTCGAAAACCATCTGCTGCTGCTGGATGGGCGGGGAGCAGGTGAGTGCGGCGCGCCGTCTGCTGGAAGAGGCCGGTTTGCCGGTCTTTCGCACCCCGGATACGGCAATCGAGCTGTTTCACAATATTGCCAAGTATTACCGCAACCAGAAGCTGCTGGTGCAAACCCCGGGACCGGATGCAAAGCAGGCCGGCAATCGCCAGGGGAACGCCCGCCTGCTGATCGAAACCCTGCTCGCCGAGCGGCGGAAGGTCCTCTCCGTCATGGAGTCGAAAGCCGTTCTCAACGCCTTCGGCATCGCGGTATCGCCGAGCGTGGTCGCTCACAATGCGACGGAAGCCCTGTTCATCGCCCAGCAGGTTGGTTTCCCGGTAGCCATGAAGGTGGACTCCCCCGACCTGGCGCAGAAGTCGGAGGCCGGTGGCGTCCGGCTCAACATCGCCAGTACCGAGTCGGTGCTCAATGCTTATCACGACATCGTTGCGGCGGTCGGCCGACGCTATCCCGAGGCTCTGATCAAGGGCGTCTCCATCGAACCCCACCTGGTTTCGCCGAGCGGCCTGGAGTTGATGGTCGGCGTTTTTCGCGACCCGCTGTTCGGTCCGCTCATCACTTTCGGGGCGGGCGGCAGCGATGTCGATGTCTTCAGCGACCGGGCCTTGGCCCTGCCGCCGCTCAATGCCTTCCTGGCCAGGGATCTCGTCGATTCGACCAAGATCGGGCTGGCCCTCGGGCAATCGGACCTGCGGCCACAGTCCGACCGCAGTGCCCTGGAGAGGGTCCTGGTCGCCGTCTCGGCGCTGGTTTGCGAATTGCCGTGGGTGAGGTCACTGGAAATCAATCCCTTGATCTTCGACGAAAAGGGGGCGATTGCCGCCGACGCGCGGATCGTCATCGATCATGCCCTGGGCGGGCCGTCGGGCAGCTACGCGCATCTGGCCATTGCCCCCTATCCTTCCCACCTGCAGCAAACCTGGCAGATCGACGGCGTCAACCTGACCGTGCGGCCGGTGCGGCCGGAAGATGCCCCCCTTGAACAGGCTTTCGTCAGCGGTCTGTCGGAGGCGTCGAGATTCTTCCGTTTCATGGATTCGATCAGCGAACTGCCGCCCTCGCTGCTGGCCCGTTTTACGCAAATCGACTACGGCCGGGAAATGGCCTTGCTGGCGACCGCCAATGAAGACGGCAAGGAACGGCTGGTGGCCAGCGCCCGCTACGCCCAGGCCGGGGACGGCGAGTCGGTCGAATTCGCCCTGGCCGTCGCCGACGACTGGCAGCGCTGCGGGCTCGGTCGCCGGCTGTTGGCGGCCTTGATCGACTGTGCCCGGCAGGCCGGTTACCGGATCATGCTGGGCGACGTCCTGTCGGACAATGCAAAAATGCTGTTCCTGATGGAGAGTTTGGGATTCGCCGTCCTGCCGCATCAGGAGGACAGGCGTGCCAAGCGGGTGGTGAAGATGCTGTCGGTTTGAGCGCTGCGCCGAGTTCCGGGCTGATCGACATGTTGAAATTGTATTGATTTGTTACTTGTATTTTTTATTTGTTAAATGTTTTGTGTCGTTATTGGGGGCTGATTTTGCCGATATCCGGATGGCGGTTGAAAAACGAGCCAGCACTTTGTTTTGAAGCGATACGGTACCTTGGGTAAAATGATCGAAATACCGAGTGGCGCATGAGGCCAATGAATTCCTCCCGTTTTTTTTGCTGGTTACTCTTGTGAGCAATCTGATACAGGCGCGCCTGGACGAATTCAGGCAGCGGCGTCGCGTTCAGGCCGGATCGTTGATCATCACCGTTTTCGGCGATGCCGTTCTGCCGCGTGGCGGCCGGATCTGGTTGGGCAGCCTGATTCAATTGCTGGAGCCTCTGGCGCTCAATGAACGCCTGATTCGCACCTCGGTTTTCCGTCTCGTCAAGGAAGAGTGGCTGCGGGCGGAGTCCGTCGGTCGACGCGCCGAATACGCGCTCACCTCATCCGGCAAGCGGCGCTTCGAGGAGGCGGCGCAGCACATTTACGCCTCCAACGCACCGCTTTGGGATAGACGCTGGCGTCTGATACTGGCCGTTCGGGGCATGGATCCCAAGGTTCGCGAGCAGTTCAGGCGGGCCTTGTTCTGGCAGGGCTTCGGGGTATTGGGCGACGACTGCTTCGTGCATCCGAGCGCCGATCTGTCTAGCGTTTTCGATGCCCTGATCGCCGATGGCCTGTCCTCCGTCCTCGGCGGCCTGTTGCCGCTGTTCGCCGCCGATTCGCGTTTGGCGCAGTCGGCCAACGACGCTGACCTGGTGCGCCGGGCCTGGGATCTCGGCATCCTGGCCAACGCCTACCGCGAATTCGTCGCCTGCTATCAACCCATTCTCGACGAGATGCAACTGGATAGCCTGTTCGAAGTCAGCGAACAGGATGCCTTTTTGCTGCGCATCCTGCTCATCCACGATTACCGTCGATTGCTGTTGCGCGACCCGGAGTTGCCGGAGGTGTTGTTGCCGCCGAATTGGCCGGGTCAGAAGGCACGCCTGTTGTGCAAGGAACTGTACAAGCGCCTGGAACCGGTCTCCGCTCGCCATCTCGATCAATGGCTCTGCCTTGCAGACGGCCGGATTCCGGCGCAGGACGCCCTGCTCACCGAGCGCTTTCCGCAATACGACCCCTTGGGCGCCTAGCCCTGCCTGTTTTTCAACTCGCTTAGAGGTACGATGTCTGGCATTTCGATGCGCTTGCGCCCGGCTTCGACCGCCGTCAGTGGCGTCGTTTCGACCAGGGTGGCAAGGCAGCGCCGGGTCAGTTCCTGATAGGTACGGGTACCGTCGGCTTTCCAGGCCAGTTCCTCGTCGCTGAGGAGGCGAACGACCCTGGCCGGGATGCCGGCCAGCAGGGAGCGTGGCGGCAGTTCCTGCTTGGCCTTGACGAAGGAGGAGGCGGCGACGATGCTCGACTCGCCGACGATGGCGTTGTCCATGATCACCGCGTTCATGCCGACCAGCGCGTTGCGGCCGATGCGGCAACCGTGCAGCACGGCACCGTGGCCGATATGTCCGTTCTCTTCGACGACGGTGTCGGTGCCGGGAAAGCCGTGCATGACGCAGGTATCCTGCAGGTTGGCGCCGGCCTCCAGGATCAGTCGGCCGAAATCGCCGCGCAGGCTGGCGCAGGGACCGACATAGCAATGCGGGCCGACGATGACGTCGCCGATGAGGACGGCGCTGGGGTGAACATAGGCAGTCGGATCAACGACCGGTACGATGCCGTCGATGGCATAAACGCGAAGTTGTGACATAGGTCAGTGTTTTCCTTTGGGAATTTGCATTATTCTAGAACCAATTACGAAGTATGGAATCAAGGGGGCGGTGATGGCGGAAGAACTCGAAGGCAAGCATGGCGTCCAGTCGCTGGAAATCGGCATGGGAATTTTGCGGGCGATGGCCAACGGCCAGCGCTCGATGATGCTCAAGGATATTGCGGCAGCGGCGGACATGCCTGCCTCGAAGGCGCACCGTTACCTGGTCAGCCTGATTCGCGCCGGGCTGGTGGATCAGGATCCGATGACGTCCCGCTACGATCTTGGCGCCTTTGCGCTCAATCTCGGCCTGGTCGCGCTCGACCGCCTGGATCGCGTCCGCCTCGGCCTCAACGTCATCGCCCAGATGCGCGACGAAATCAACCAGACGACGGCGCTGGCCATCTGGGGCGACCGCGGCCCGGTCGTCATCCGCTGGGAACGGCCGCGTCGGCCGATCACCGTCAATGTCATCACCGGTACCACGCTCGAATTGCTGGTGACTTCCGCCGGGCGTGTCTTTGCCGCCTGGATGCCGAAAAAGATCATCGCCCCGCTCATCGCCGAAGAGTTGAAACGCACCTCCCTGCCCGCCGAACTCAGGAGCAGGGAGGCCGTCGAAACGATGCTGTCGCAAATTCGCGCCCAGGGTTATGCGTCGACCAACGGCCAGCACAAGGTCGAGGGCATCGAGTCGGTGGCGGCGCCAGTCTTCAATTTCAAGAACGAAATCACCATGGCCCTGCTCGTGGTCGGTGTCCAGGGAATGTTCGATACCAGCCCGGCGGGCGAGGTTGTGAACAGCCTGCGCCAGTACGCCGGTGAGCTCTCGGTACGTCTCGGCGCCCACGGCGAGCCGAAGCTGACATGAAAAACCTTGTTTTTTCGGCTATGGCGGCGTTGCAAATCCTCGCGATACGACTGGGTATCGCTGTGGTTTGCGCCTTGCCCTGACCAAAAATCCGTCGGTTTTAACCGTACCGAGTGCAACACTACACTAGCCCATCCAGCCCGCTGGTCGTTTGTCGAGGAAGGCTGAAATGCCTTCCCTGGCTTCGTCCGTGGCCCGCTGGCGGGCGATGCGCAACGCTGTCTCCTCGCTCAGCCCGGCATCGATCGGGCGGCCGTTGACCGCCGCAATCAGATCCTTGGCCGCCTTCTGGGCCTGCGGCCCGCCTGCGAGCAGGGCTTGGGTCAGGCGGTCGATGCAGGCGTCGAGCCGGTCGAGTTCGACGACCTCGCCAACCAGTCCGATGGCCAGGGCGCGTTCGGCGCTTATCCTTTCGGCGCTCTGGAAATAGCGCAGGGCATGCCGTGGGCCGATGGCGCGCAGGACGTAGGGGCTGATCGCGGAAGGAATGATGCCGAACCTGACTTCCGAGGTCGAAAACACCGCGTCGCTGCTCGCCACCGCCATGTCGCAGGCGGCGGTCAGGCCGGTGCCGCCGCCCAGTGCGGCCCCCTGCACGCGGGCGATGGTCGGTTTGCTCATTTCGGCCAAAGTACGAAGCATGCCGGCGAACTTGCGGGCGTCCTCAACATTCTGTTCATGGCTGAATTGTGCGGCGCGCTTCATCCAGTTGAGGTCGGCGCCGGCCGAAAAATGCTTGCCGCGACCGCCGAGGACGACGACGCGGACAGCCGCATCGGCGTCGAGGTCGAGACAGGCGGCGGCCAGCTCGGCAATCAACTGCTCGTCGAAGGCGTTGAAGACAGCCGGCCGGTTCATCCATACGGTGGCGACCTTGCCGACGCGTTCGATTTCCAGGGTTTGGTACATGGCCGGTTGCCTCAGCGGTTCCTGAATACCGGCTTGCGTTTTTCGACGAAGGCGGCCATGCCCTCCTTCTGGTCCTCGACCGCGAAGGCGGCGTGGAAGACGCGACGTTCGAAGAGCAGGCCTTCGTTCAGTGAAGATTCGAAGGCGCGGTTGACCGATTCCTTGATCATCATGACTACCGGCAGCGAGTAGCCGGCAATGGTCTGCGCCGCCTTCAGGGTTTCGTCGAGGAGTTGATCGGCCGCTATGACGCGGGCGACCAGGCCGGACTTCTCGGCTTCGGCGGCGTCCATCATCCGCCCGGTCAGGCAGAGGTCCATCGCCTTGGCCTTGCCGACGGCGCGCGGCAGGCGTTGTGTGCCGCCGGCCCCGGGCAGGGTACCGAGCTTGATTTCGGGCTGGCCGAATTTGGCGCTATCGGCGGCGAAGATCATGTCGCACATCATCGCCATCTCGCAGCCGCCGCCCAGGGCGAAGCCGGCCACCGCGGCGATGACCGGCTTGCGTGCCGTCTTGATCCGTTCCCAGTTGCGGGTGATGAAATCGGTCCGATAGGCGTGCATGTAGTCGAAATCCTTCATGAAGCCGATATCGGCGCCGGCGGCGAAAGCTTTCTCGTTGCCGGTGACGACGATGCAGCCGATGGCGTCGTCGGCTTCGAAAGCGTCGATGGCGGTGGCGATGCCGTCGACCACGTCATTGTTCAGTGCATTCATCGCTTCCGGGCGGTTGATGCGGATCAGGCCGACTTTGCCGATTACTTCGGTGAGGACTACGGGGTTCATGGCTAACTCCAAAAAAATGACCGCCCCCCGAGGGAGCCGCGGGGCGGTCCAAGTGCAGATTCTGTTCGACTGTAATTCAGCGTTCGGCGAAGCGGTCGACCGGGCGCTTGCCGGTGGGGCAGATCAGGCATGGACCGCGGTGCCGGAACGACGAATGCTCCGGCATTGCGCTCTCACTGGACGATGGTCCAGTCGCCGCCCTTCACTTCGAGCAGGCGGAAAGCCGACAGGTCGAGGCCCATGTGGTCGCTGGCCGACATGTTGTAGGTGCCGCTGGTGCCGACGAAGCCCTTGGTAGCTTCGATGGCGTCGCGGACCTTGGCCTTGTCGGTCGAACCGGCGCGCTTGATGGCGTCGACCGCCAGCATCAGGCCGTCGTAGGCATAGCCGCCGAAAGTCGATACCTCCTGTTTGTAGGCTGTCTTATAGGTGTTCTCATAGGCGGTCACGACCGGTTTCTGCGGATCCTTGGCGGCCAGTTTTCCGGGAATCAGTTGGGCCGGGGAGGGCAGGCGGACGCCTTCGGCCGCCGGGCCGGCCAGCTTCAGGAATTCGTCGGAGGCCACGCCGTGCGACTGGTAGAGCGGCAGGTTCATGCCCAGTTGCTTGAAGTTCTTGGTGACGATGGCCGGCCCCTGGCCGAGACCGAAGACGAATACCGCCTGGACTCCCGGCGTGTTCTTGATCTTGGTCAGTTGCGGGCTCATGTCGGTATCCTTGGGGCCGTAGGTCTCGTTGGCCACCAGCGTGATCCCGTACTTGGCGGCGACGCCTTCCGTTTCCTTCTTGCCGGACTGGCCGAAGCCCGAGGTTTCGGAGAGCAGGGCGACCTTGCTCAAACCGCGTTTTTTCATGTCTTCGAAGACCTTTTCGGCCGCCATGCGGTCGGTATGCGGCGTCTTGAAGACAAATTTCTTGACCGGCTCGACAATGACGACGGCGCCCGCCAGGGAGATGAAAGGGGTGCCGGATTTTTCGGCCAGCGGCGCCATGGACATGGTGGCGCCAGTGGTGGTGCCGCCGACCATCAGGTCGACCTTGTCGTCCTCGAGCAGGCGCTTGGCAAAGCCGTTGGCCTTGTTGGCATCGCTACCGTCGTCGTAATGGACCAGTTGCAACTGGCGGCCGAGGACGCCGCCCTTCTTGTTCAGTTCGTCAACGTACAGTTGCAGGGTCTTCAGCTCCGGGTCGCCGAGAAAGGCGGCCGGGCCGGTGACGGAGAGGACGGAGCCGATCTTGATCGGATCGGCTGCCAGGGCGCCAAAGGCGCCAAGCGTCAAGGCAGCGGCGGCAACGAGCTTCTTCATGCTGTGCTTCATGGGTTTGTCTCCTTTATTGATATATGTGGTCAGACACGCTCGATCACCATGGCGATCCCTTGCCCAACACCGATACACATGGTGCACAGGGCGTAGCGACCGCCACGGCGTTTGAGTTCATAGGCGGCGGTGGTGATCAGGCGGGCGCCGCTCATGCCGAGCGGATGCCCCATGGCGATGGCGCCGCCGTTGGGATTGACGTGGGCGGCATCGTCGGCCAGCCCGAGATCGCGGAGGACGGCCAGACCCTGGGCGGCAAAGGCCTCGTTCAGTTCGATGACGTCCATCTGGTCCAGCCTCAGGCCGGTCCTGGCCAGCACCTTGCGTACCGCCGGAGCCGGGCCGAAGCCCATGATCCGGGGCAGGACGCCGGCGGTCGCCATGCCGACGACGCGGACCAGCGGGGTCAGCCCGTGGCGGCCGGCCGCGGCCGGCGAGGCCAGCAACAGGGCGCAGGCGCCGTCGTTGACGCCGGAGGCGTTGCCGGCGGTGACCGAGAGTTCGGGTCCATTGACCCCCTTGAGCTTGGCCAGCATGTCCAGCGTCGTTTCCGGACGCGGGTGTTCGTCGGTATCGATGACCAGCGGCTCGCTCTTTTTTCGGGGAATGAGCACCGGCACGATTTCGTCCTTGAAGCGGCCGGCGGCGTGGGCGGCCGCCCAGCGCTGCTGCGAGCGCAGCGCGAAGGCGTCCTGGTCGGCGCGGCCGACGGCGAAGTCGGCCGCCACGTTGTCGGCCGTCTGCGGCATCGAGTGGGTGTCGTACAGCTTTTTCATGGCCGGGTTGACGAAGCGCCAGCCGATGGTCGTGTCGTAGATCGCCGCCTGGCGGGAATAGGCGCTTTCCGCCTTGGCCATGACGAAGGGGGCGCGCGACATGCTTTCGACGCCGCCGGCCAGCATCAATTCGGTTTCGCCCGACTTGATCGAACGGGCGGCGAGGCCGACGGCATCCATACCCGAGCCGCACAGGCGGTTGACGGTGGTACCCGGCACTTCGATCGGCAGCCCGGCGAGCAGGCCGGACATGCGGGCGATATTGCGGTTGTCTTCGCCGGCCTGGTTGGCGCAGCCGTAGATGATGTCCTCGACGGCCGTCCAGTCGACCTGCGGATTGCGCTCGATCAGCGCCTTGAGCGGGACGGCGCCGAGATCGTCGGCGCGCACGCCGGCCAGGGCGCCGCCGTAACGGCCGATGGGGGTACGGATGGCATCGCAGATAAAGGCTTCGTTCATGTTCTTTTCCTCAATTCTGCTTCGGACGTTCGTCGAGTACGCGCTTGGCCTTGCCGGTCAGCGTGCGGGGAATGGAGTCGTGTTCCATCAGCGTGATCCGCGTCGAGATGCCGATGATGGTCTTGATGCGATGCTGCAGTTCCTTGCCGATGGCCTGGATTTCGTTCGGCGCCAGTCGGCCGGACAACTCGCGCTGCAACTCGCAGCGGACTTCGACATTATCCAGATGACCGTCGCGGCTGACCAGTATCTGGTAGGTGCCGGCCAAGCGCTTGTCGCGCAGTATCTGCTCCTCGATCTGGGTCGGGAAGACGTTGACGCCGCGGATGATCAGCATGTCGTCGGAACGGCCGGTGATCTTGTCGATGCGGCGGAAGGAGCGGGCGGTCGGCGGCAGCAGGCGGGTCAGGTCGCGGGTGCGGTAGCGGATGACCGGGAAGGCTTCCTTGGTCAGCGAGGTGAACACCAGTTCGCCTTCCTCGCCGTCGGGCAGCACTTCGCCGGTATCCGGATCGATGATCTCCGGGTAGAAGTGGTCCTCCCAGATGACCGGGCCGTCCTTGGTCTCGATGCATTCGCTGGCGACGCCGGGGCCCATCACTTCGGTCAGGCCGTAGATGTCGATGGCGTCGATGCCGAGCTTGCGTTCGATCTCGCTGCGCATGCCCTGGCCCCAGGGTTCGGCGCCGAAGATGCCGACCTTGAGGGAAATGTCCTCGGGCTTGATGCCCAGGCGCTCGAATTCCTCGGCGATGACCAGCGAATAGGAGGGGGTGACCATGATGATCTCGGGCCTGAAATCCATGATCTGCTGCACCTGCTTTTCGGTCTGCCCGCCGGATATCGGCACCGCGCAGCAGCCGGCGCGCTCGACGCCGTAGTGGGCGCCGAGGCCGCCGGTGAACAGGCCGTAACCGTAGGCGACATGGACCATGTCGCCGGGACGGCCGCCGGCGGCGCGAATCGAACGGGCGACGACGGAGGCCCAGTTGTCGATGTCGTTGCGGGTGTAGCCGACGACGACCGACTTGCCTGTGGTGCCCGACGAGGCGTGGAGGCGGGCCAGCTGGGTGCGGGGCACGGCGAAAAGGCCGAAGGGGTAGTTGTCGCGCAGATCCAGCTTGGTCATGAAGGGGAACTTGCCGAGATCGCCCAGGGTTTTAAGGTCGTCCGGATGGACGCCCTTTTCCAGGCACTTGCGGCGGTAGGGTTCGACGTTGTCGTAGCAGTGGCGCACAGACCACTTCAGGCGTTCGAGTTGCAACGCCGAAATTTCATCGCGGCTGGCGGTTTCGATCGGATCGAGATCGCCGGTCTGAGGTTTCTTGACGGTCATGATGGTCTCCTGTTTGTCATTTTGACAGGCCTAATCGGCCTGCTCCAGACCGGCGATGACTTCGCCGGCGATGCGGTAGCTCTTGCCCCGGAACAGGGCGATGGTCTTGCCGCCGGCGGTACGCACCGTGACGTCGTAGACGCCGGTGCGACCGGAGGCGGATTGTTCGACGGCTTCGGCCTCCAGAGTCTCGCCCTCCCTGGCCGGGGCCAGGAAGTCGATATGGCAGGCGGAGGCGACGGTGTTCCTGTTATAGCTGTTGCAGGCATAGGCGAAGGCGGTGTCGGCCAGGCTGAAAATCATGCCGCCGTGGCATATGTGGTGGCCGTTGACCATGTCGGAACGGACCGTCATGTCGAGCCGGGTGGCGCCCGGTTCGATGCGGACGATCCTGATGCCGAGCGCCTGGGCCGCGCGGTCGCGCGGCCACATCGCCGCAGCGGTGGCTTCGGCCAGTGCCTGTGCTTCGGCGGGGGAGGGTTTATGTTCAGTCATGGATGTTTCTTCCGGCAAATACGGCACGCTGGATCAGCGGGGAGATGCGATAGCGGTCTTCGCCATAGCTGCCGCCGAGATTGGCCAGCACCTCGCGGATGCGCTCGACGCCGACCCGGTCCGCCCAGGCCAGCGGCCCCAGCGGGTAATTGACGCCGAGGCGCATGGCCGAGTCGGCCGCCGCTTCGGAACAGACCCCCTGGTTCACGGCGTCGGCCGCTTCGTTGGCAAGCATGGCAAGGCTGCGCATGACGGCCAGCCCGGGGACGTCGAGGAAGCGCGAAACGGCGAAGCCGGCTGCCTGCAGCAGGCCGATGGCGGCCGAGATGGCGCTCGGCTCGCACTGCTCGGCGGCGGCGATGGCGAGGCGGCTGGCCTGGTTGTAGTCGAGCGCGAGGTCGATCAGCACGGTGTTGGCGATGCCGCTTTGGTGGGCGCGTTGCGTCGCGCTGCGGCCGTCCGTGACGAAGATCGTGGCGCGGCCGATTTCGGCGACCCGGCCATCGGTTTCGGGGGCGCGACCGAAGGACAGGCGGCTGTGCTCGAGCCGTTCGGCCAGCGCTTCGGCGACGGTCGACTCGCCGAAGACGGTGATCTTGCCGGCCGGCGCCTGGGCTGCTTCGGTCTGCGGCTGGGGACGTTGGGCGCCTTCGCGGTAGTCGTAGAAACCGCGTCCGCTCTTCCTGCCCAGGAATCCGGCATCGACCAGTTCCTGCTGGAGCAGCGACGGCAGAAAACGGGGGTCGTTATAGAAGGCGCGCCAGACCGAGCCGGTCACGGCGAAATTGACGTCGTGGCCGATCATGTCCATCAGCTCGAAGGGGCCCATGCGGAAGCCGCCGGCCTCGCGCATGACGGCATCGATGGTGGCGTAGTCGGCGGCGCCCTCCTGGGCCAGGCGCAGGGCCTCGGCGTAGTAGGGGCGGGCGACGCGATTGACGATGAAGCCGGGGGTCGACCTGGCGTGCACCGGGGTCTTGCCCCAGGCGGCGGCGGTGGCGAACAGTGTGTCGGCAACGGCCCGGTCGGTGGCCAGGCCGGAAACGATCTCGACCAGTGCCATGAGCGGCGCCGGGTTGAAGAAATGCAGGCCGGCCAGTCGTTCCGGGCGTTGCAGCGCGGCGCCGATGGCAGTCACCGAGATCGACGAGGTATTGGTGCCGAAGATACAGTCGGGCGCGACGATGGCTTCGAGGTCGGCATATAGCTTCTGCTTGGCTTCGAGGTTTTCGACGATGGCCTCGACGACCAGCGCGCAATCGACCAGGTCGGAGAGCTGCCCGGCCGCCAGCAGGCGGTGGCCGGCGGCTTCGGCGGCGGCTGCCGTCATCCGTCCTTTTTCGGCCAGCTTGGCGAACTGGCCGCGAATGCCGGCGATGGCCCTGTCGGCCGCGCCCGGGCGATTGTCGAGCAGCTTGACCGGGTGGCCGGCCGCCGCCGCGATCTGGGCGATGCCGGCGCCCATGGCGCCGGTGCCGACGACGGCGATGATCGCCTGTTGGGGGAGGGTTGTGTTGCTCACGCTTTCACTCTCCGGTGAACTTCGGGGCGCGCTTCTCCATGAAGGCGGCGACCCCCTCGGCGTAGTCCGGACTCCAACCCAGTTCGCGCATGAAGCCGCCCTCCAGCGACAACTGCTGCTCCAGCGTGTGGCCCGGCGCGGCATGCATGGCCTGACGGGTGCGCACCAGCGCCTTGGTCGGCGCGGTCGATAGTTGCTTGGCCAGGGTGTCGATGCGGGCGGCAAAATCGGCATCCTCGGCGCATTCCCAGATCAAACCCCATTCGGCGGCTTTCTCGGCAGGCAGTTTGTCGGCGAGCAGGGCGAGGCCCATGGCCCGGGCCATGCCGACGCGTTGCGGCAGGAACCAGGTGCCGCCGGTATCCGGGATCAGGCCGATCTTGGAAAAGGCCTGCAGGAAGGAAGCCGACCGGCTGGCGACGACCAGGTCGCAGGCCAGGGCGAGCGAGGCGCCGGCCCCGGCGGCGATGCCGTTGACCGCCGCGATGGTCGGCACGCGCAGGTTCTGCAGGCGGAGTATCAGCGGTTTGTAATTGCGTTCGACGACATTGCCGATGTCCGGCATCCGGCCGGCTATCATCTGCATCTCCGGATCGGCCAGGTCCTGGCCGGCGCAGAAGGCGCGGCCGGCGCCGCTGAGGACCAGGACGCGGACGGCCGGGTCGTTCTGGACCATGTCCAGAACGACGCGCAATTCGTCATGCATCTCGCCGGTGAAGCTGTTCAGCTTGTCGGGACGGTTCAGCGTCAGGCGGGCAATGCCGGTGTCGACGGTAAAGGTGATGGTCTGGAAATTCATCTTGCCCTCTCAGATATGGTAGCGGCGTTGGACGACGACGAATCGATTGGCGACGAAGGCGGCGTCGGCATAGGAAGCATTGGCTGCCGGGTTGCCGCCGGTGCCATGGTAGTCGGAGTAGGCGGCCGACTGGTTCACGAAGACGCCGCCGCTCAGGTTGATCGAAAGGGCGACCTTGGAGCGCAGCGTGGCGGCGGTCATCGCGTCGATCACCTCGGCCCTGGTCGAATAGATGCCGGCGGTCAGGGCGCCATGCGTCGTCACGATGCGCTCGGAGAGGGCGATGGCTGCCGCCGTGTCAGCCACCTTGACGATGAAGCTGATCGGGCCGAAACGCTCTTCCATGTAGGCCTTTTCGTCGGCGGCATCGCAGGCGAGGAGGACCGGGGTGCGGACTTCCGCCTTCGGGAACTCCGGGTTGTCGAGCTTGCCCGAAGCGAGGACGACCTTGCCCAGTGCGCCGCTGTCGGCTTCGGCGATACGTTTCAGGGTATCGGTCGATTGCACGGCGCCGAGCACGGCCAGCGCGACTTCCGGTTTGGCCAGGAAAGCGGAGACGGCGCCGGCGAGGTCGGCGCAGACCTCGTCGTAGGATTTGTGGCCGTCTTCCGTTTCGACGCCGCCGGCCGGGACGAAAATGGCCTGCGAGGTGGTGCACATCTGGCCGGAATAGAGCGCCAGGGAGAAGGCCAGGTTGCCGAGCATGCGCTTGTAGCTGTCGGTGGAATCGACCACGATGTTGTTGACCCCGGCCAGTTCAGCGTAGACGCGGGCCTGGCGGCAGTTGTCGATAAGCCATTGGCCAAAGACATTGCCGCCGGTGAAGTCGATCGACTTGACGGCCGGGTGGGTGACCAGGGCTTGTGTCGTGCTCCGCTGGCCGGCGACGCACAGGCTGACCAGATTGGGGTCTATACCGTTTTCGGCGAGCACCCGGCGGATGGTGCGTACCGTAATGGCGGCCGGCAGGATGGCGTTGCCGTGCGGCTTGACGATGACGGCGTTGCCGGTGGCCAGCGCGGCGAACAGGCCGGGGTAGGTGTTCCAGGTCGGGAAGGTGCCGCAGCCGACGACGACGCCGACGCCATGGCCGACAATTTCGAAATGCTTCTTCATGACCAGCGGCGGGTTCTTGCCCTGGGGTTTTTCCCAAGTCGCTTCGGCCGGTACGAAGCTCTGCTCCCGCCAGGCGTAGGCAACCGCTTCCAGGCCGCGCTCCTGGGCATGCGGCGCGCCGGCCTGGAAAGCCATCATCCAGCCTTGGCCGGTGGTCATCATGACGGCGTGGGCGATTTCAAAACTCTGGGCATTGAGTCGTGCCAGGATCTCCAGGCAGAGGCCGGTGCGCCCGGCGGCGCCAAGCTTCTGCCAGCCGTTCATGGCTTGTTGCCCGGCGGCGATCAGCGCTTCGTGGTCGCAGACCGGGTATTGCACGTCGAGGGTTATGCCGTAGGGCGACTGCTCGCCACCCTGCCAGCCGGACTGGCCGGGCTGGTCCAGTTCGAATCGTTGGCCGAGATGGGCCTCGAAAGCCTTCTTGCCGTCCTCGGCAGCTGTTTCGCCGTAAACCTTGGGGCTTGGCATTTCACTATAAGCCGACCAGTAAGCGCGGGTCTGGATGGCATTCAGGGCGCCATCGAGCGTGGCGCGGTGCTTGTCGAGCAGGGGCTGGGACATCGGGGGGTCTCCTTGAGTATGTCTTGTTTGGGCGGGCGCCCAGGTGGCGCTTCCGATCTGTGGCAACGATACTAATAGTACTGCATGATGTCAAATGTTGGTATCACGTAAACGATATTTGTTTGTTGTTATGTTTAGCGAAAATTGTTCCTTGCATTGTATATACATGAATAAAAACAATATGTTAAATATTTAAATTACATTGATTGTTTGTTGTATTCTGTATGGCGTAAATAGTTCCTTGATAACTTTTTCTGTAAACGATACTAAAAATGTTGACACACTTCGATGTTGTGTATCATTATCGGTCTTGCCCCATCCGTGCATCCGGATGGATCATCAACCCGATGACAAGACTTGGATCGAAAAGGAGACATAGACATGGCCAGTAACAAGGAACGTTTTGCAGACAAGATGGAGTTTCCGCCGGCAACGCCGCAGCCGAACATCTATCCGCTGTCCTGGAACAGCAAGACCAAGAAGCTTCAGGAAGTATGGGAAGCCGCGCTGCGCGAGAACTGGGATCCGGAAAAGCTCCCCTGGGACACCCTGGATGTCGACAGCTACTCCTGGGAAGAGCGCGAATCCATCGCCTACTGGTGGAGCCTGCTGTCGGTGTTCGACGCTTCCGCGCCGCCCGTTTTCGCCGAAGCGCTGATCAAGACCTACGAGGTGCACGAGGAGGACCCGGTTCGCAAGTGTTTCTTCTCGGTTACCCGCGACGAACAGAATCACGAAATCATGTGCGGCCTGGCCATCACCAAGATGCTCGGCCACCCGGACCCGCTGACCTACGTGCCGAAGACCGAACTGGGCAAGCGCCTGCAGAAGAACGTGCAGTGGCTGTACTTCAATGGCGGCCGTTACTGGACAGGCTACAAGCAGGCGGTGCCGAAGTACGACCTGGCCGTGCTGTTCAGCTCTTTCCTGATGGGCGAGATCGCCGCCGCCACCATCTTCAAGCAGATGTTCGACAATTCCCGTGAAGCGGTATTCAAGGAGGGATTCAAGAATATCGGTCGTGACGAAGGCCGTCACATGGCCATCTGCATGGCGGTCATGGAGCGCGACTACCCGGGCCTCGACGAATCGACCAAGGCCATCGTCACCAAGCAGATTCGCGCCGGCTATCTTTTCCTGTCGGCCGTGCTCTTCGAGCCGCCGATGGAATTCTGGGACCTGCCGTCCGACTTCATCGCCAACCAGCGCGAAGCCGAGGAGGTCGCCCGCGGCGCCGGCTTCGGCATTCCGACCTACGAGGCCAAGCTGGAAAACTGGAGAAATGCGATGATCAACCTGAAGGGCGTGCTCGATCGCTACAACATCCCCTTCCCGGCCATCCCCGAAGTCGGCATCACCGGTCAGGAAGTTTCGGAAATCGACATGGAAGACATCATCCCGGTCTTCTAAATTAGTGTAGGTGCTGCAAGCAGCACTACACTAGCCATCGCTAGATAATGGCGTCCGGCCGGGGCCCCGTCAGGGGTTCCGGCCTTGCCGCAAAGAAAAGAACTCAGACAACAGGAAGAAGAAAATGGCCCGTATCATCATGCAGCCCTCTGGCAAGTCCGTAGACTGCGCCTATGGCGATACCGTTCTGATGGCGCTCGAAAAAGCCGGCTACGCCCTGCCCAACAACTGCCGCGCCGGCGCCTGCGGCGAATGCAAGGTCAAGGTCACGGGCGGTCAGTTCGATCAGGGCATGGTGCTCGACATGGCCTTGTCGCAGGATGAGCGCAAACAGGGGTACGGTCTGATGTGCATGGCCAAGCCGATTTCCGAAGAACTGACCATCGAGTGGGGCACCGAGGATGCCAAGCCCAAGCTCTTCCCGCCGCGCGAGGATGCGCTCTTTGTGGTCGTCGACAAGAAGCGGATCGCCGCCCGTGTCGTCGAGTTGCGCCTGCGTCCGGTCGGTCAGCCAATCCGTTACTGGCCAGGCCAGTACGTGACCCTCGGCAATCCGCGTGCCGACATTCCGGCACGCGCCTATTCCATTTCCAACGCGCCGCGCCCGGATGGCGAACTGGTGCTGCAGGTCGCCCGCGCCGACGGCGGCGTCACCAGCAACTGGGTTCACGACCAGCTGACCCTGGGCGAAAGCGTCAAGATTTCCGGTGCCTACGGCACCTTTATCGGCGATCCCTCGGTCGATACGCCGGTGCTGTGCATCGCGGCCGGTACCGGCCTGGCGCCCGTGCTTGCCCTGGCCGAAGCGGCGCTGCGCAGAGGTTACAAGAAGCCGGTGACGATGCTCTTCTCGGCCCGTACCCGGGACGATGTCTATAGCCAGGGCATGATGTCCTGGTGGCGGACCAAGCATCGCAGTTTCGACTACAAGGTGACGCTGACCCGCGAAACGGCCGACGGTTTCCTGCAGGGGCGGATCGATGTCGTGCTGCCGCAACTATTCAAGGATTTGTCGAAGCACACCATCTTCGTTGCCGGCAGCCCGGAATTCGTCAATAGTGCCGTCGCTGCAGCCAAGGCCCAGGGCGCACTGGACGAGTTGATCCATACCGAGGGTTTCTTCGCCCAGCAACAACCCGTGGTGGCCGATGCCGCGCATCTGCTGCCGGGCTGATTTTCCGGCCGCCTTCGAGGCCATCCTTGGGCTTCGGCGGCCTCGCAGTACTCAAATAACGAAAAAGGAGACGAGATGAAGCGCATGTGCCTGCAGAGAAGGAGGATCTGATGCTGTCGCAGTTCTTGCAGTTTTTATTTTCCGGGGTGACGGTAGGGGCGACCTACGCACTGGCGGCCCTGGGTTTCACGCTGATATACAACGCGAGCAACGTGATCAATTTCGCCCAGGGCGAATTCATCATGCTCGGCGGCATGCTGGCGGTGTTCTTCACCCAGGCCGGTCTGCCTTTGCCGGTGGCCTTGCTGCTCGCCATGCTGATTCCGGCCGCGGTCGGCGTGCTCATCGAAAAACTGGCCATCGAACCGGTCAAGGGCGCCGAGCCGGTTACCCTGATCATCATCACCATCGGTGCCTCGCTGGTCATCCGCGGCCTGACAGCCGTCATTTTCGGCAAGGGAACGCACAGCCTGCCCGCCTTCTCCGGCGACACGCCGATCGAGATCCTGGGCGCCACGCTGCTGCCGCAGAGCCTGTGGGTGCTCGGCATCACCGCCCTGGTCGTCGTCCTGCTCTGGTATTACTTCAACCGCACCTTGCAGGGCAAAGCCATGCTCGCCACCTCGTTCAACCGGCTGGCTGCCGAACTGGTCGGCATCAATACCAGCTGGGTGCTGTTCATGAGTTTCGCCATGTCGGCGGCGCTCGGCGCCCTGGGTGGCATCCTGATCACGCCGATCACGCTGACCTCCTACGACGTCGGCATCATGCTCGGTCTCAAGGGTTTCGTCGCCGCCGTGCTCGGCGGCCTGGGCAACGGTCTGGGCGCCGTGGTCGGCGGCTTGCTGGTCGGCATTCTCGAAGCGATGGGAGCGGGCTACATCTCCTCGGCCTACAAGGACGCCATCCCTTTCGTGCTCATCCTGTTCATTCTCTTCTTCATGCCGCGCGGCTTGTTCGGCGGCCAATCGACGGATCGGGTGTAAGCATGCCAAAGAACGTCTATCGCGGTCTCTACCTGGTCATCGCCATTTTGCTGGTGCTGCCCCACGTCCTGCCCAACAGCTATTACCTCGATCTGGCAGTGCGTATGGCGATCAATGCCGTCATCGTCCTCGGCCTCAACCTGCTGATCGGCTTCGCCGGCCAGATCAGTCTCGGCCACGCCGGTTTTCTCGGCATCGGCGCCTACGCCTCGGCGGTCCTGCCCACCCATTTCGGCTGGCATCCGCTTGCCGCCATGGGTGCCGGCGCCCTCGCCGCCGGTCTTCTTGCCGCCCTGGTCGCCCGGCCGATTTTCAAGCTCAAGGGCAATTACCTGGCGATGGCGACTCTCGGTCTCGGCATCATCATCAGCATTGCGCTCAGGAACGAGGCGCAGTGGACCGGTGGGCCGGACGGCATGCCGGTGCCGTCGATGGGCCTGTTCGGCTTCGAACTGAGCAACGACCGGCAGTGGTACTGGGTCGTCGCGCTGCTGCTCTCGGTCTCGGTCTGGGCCTCGCTGAACCTGATCGACTCGCCCTTCGGCCGTGCCCTGCGCGCCCTGCACGGTTCCGAAGTCGCCTCGCAGGTGGTCGGTGTTGACATCGTCCGCTACAAGGTGGCCATCTTCGTCCTCTCGGCCGTCTTCGCCAGCCTGATGGGCAGCATCACGGCGCACTACGTCGGTTTCGTCAGTCCCAACTATGCCGATTTCTTCCACTCCATCGAACTGGTCACCATGGTCGTCATCGGCGGCATGGCCTCGGTTTACGGTTCGCTGGTCGGTGCCGTGCTGCTCACCGCCCTGCCGCAGGCGCTGGCCACCTTCGAAGGTTGGGAAACGGTGGTTTTCGGCGCCATTCTCATGCTCTGCATGATCTTTTTGCCGAAAGGCCTGGTGCCGACCCTGGCGGCCAAATTCGGAAAGGGCGAGTGACCATGTCCATGCTCGAAGTCAAGGACCTCTCCATCCATTTCGGCGGCGTCAAGGCAGTCCAGAACGTCAGCTTCGCCATCGACCCCGGCATCGTCTACTCGGTGATCGGTCCCAACGGGGCCGGCAAGACGACCCTGTTCAACCTGATCACCGGCGTCTACAAGCCGAGTGCCGGCGAAATCCGGCTCGACGGCGAAGCCATTCACGGCAGGTCGCCGAACGAACTGGCTCGGCGCGGCGTCGCCCGCACCTTCCAGAATCTGCAGATATGCATGAACATGAGCGCCCGGGAAAACGTCATGGTCGGTGCCCACCTGCGACTTGACCGCAATCTGCTCAAGGCTGCGCTGCATTTGCCCGGATTGAGGAAGCGCGATGCCGAATTGCGCGACGAAGCGGCCGAACTGATGCGCTTCGTCGGTCTTGAGCAATACGTCGAGGCCAGGGCCGATGCGATGTCCTACGGCCTGCTCAAGCGCCTGGAAATCGCCCGGGCGCTGGCGATGAAGCCGCGCCTGATCTTCCTCGACGAACCGGCCGCCGGACTCAACCCCAAGGAAACCATCGAGGTCGACCAACTGGTCCGCAAGATCGCCGATGCCGGTGTCACTGTCGTCCTCGTCGAACACGACATGAAGATGGTCATGAACCTGTCCGACCGCATCCTCGTGCTCAACTACGGCAAGAAACTGGCCGAAGGCACGGGCGAGGAGATCCGCCGGAACCCGGACGTGATCGCCGCCTACCTGGGCGCCCACGCTTAAAAGGAAAAAGCATGGAAGCACTGCGCATCATCACCGAAGAACACCAGAACCTGTGGCGGGTCGCCACCACGCTCGACCTCGTCGCCGACGAAATCGACGCCGGCAGCAAGGTCGAAGCCGCCTTTTTCAGCTCGGTTTTCGACTATATCGAGCAATTCATGGATCTCGCCCATCATGCGAAGGAGGATGAATTCCTCTTCCGCCTGCTGCGCCAGCGTTCGACGGCGGCCGCCGCCATTCTCGATCGCCTGCAGGCCGAGCACGTCAACGGTCCGGAACTGCTCCGCGACCTGCGCGCCCGGCTTGGCGCCACGGCTGGCGGCGGCGACAGCAATGCCGCCTTTACCACCGCCCTGCGGCATTACACGCAGGGCCTCAAGGGACATATCCGCAGCGAGGAAAAGGATGCCATTCCCCTCGCGCGCGAGGTGCTCACGGCGGCAGACTGGGTCGAGATCGACCGCGCCTTCCTCGACAATGAAGATCCGTTGTTCGGCGGCAAGGCGCGGGCCGAATTCCGCCAGTTATTTCACCGCATTGCCAGCCTGGCGCCCGAGTCGGTCGGCCTGGGCGCGCACAGTGCCGGCGAGTTGCAGCCGGGTCTGTTGTCGGTCGCCGGCGACACGCTGCTGGCGGTCAACGGCCTGGAAAGCTGTTACGGCCGGATCAAGGCCTTGAAAGGGATAGACATGGAGGTCCGCAAGGGCGAACTGGTGGCGCTGGTCGGTGCCAACGGCGCCGGCAAGACCACCTTCCTGCGCGCCCTTTCCGGCGTGCAGGCGGCCAGCGCCGGCCGGATCATCTTCGACGGCGAGGACATATCGAGGCTGCGCGCCGATCTGCGCATGCGGCGCGGTATCTGCCATAGTCCGGAAGGGCGGCAGGTGTTCGGGCCGCTGTCGATAGAGGACAATCTGCGTCTGGGCGCCTATACCCAACCGAAGGCACAGGTCGAAGGCGATCTCGAACGAATCTTTTCGATGTTCCCCGTTCTCAAGGAAAAGCGGGCGCTGCCGGCGGGAACCCTGTCCGGGGGCCAGCAGCAGATGCTGGCCATCGGCCGGGCGCTGATGGGGCGGCCCAAGATGCTGCTGCTCGACGAACCGTCGATGGGGCTGGCGCCGTTGCTGGTCGAGGAGGTGTTCAATGTCGTCAAGGCCTTGAAGGCGCAGGGAATGACCATCATCCTGGCCGAACAGAACGCATTTGCCGCCCTGGCCATCGCCGATCGAGGTTATGTACTGGAAACCGGCCAGGTCACCCTGTCCGGCAGCGGGCAGGACCTCATCAGCAACGAGCAGGTCCGCGCCGCCTATCTCGGGATGTAAGCGTTGTCAGAATGACCGGGATCGCCTCGTCGTCGCCAGGCGACAGGAGGCACCGGACGGGGGCCGGGCGCACCTCAGCGGTGCGTCTTCCTGCGTTGCAGCCAATGCCAGAGGGCTTCGGCAAGATAGGGAAGAACGGCGCTTCCGCCAAGAATGGTCAGCATTTCAGTCGATAGCATCATGTTTTCCTCACGTCGGCCATGTCGCTGCTCGATGCCTTACCAGCGATTTTCATGCCGGGCTTGAGTCGATTGCCCGGCGTGCGGCGGAAAAGACGGCCACCGCTGCCCGGGCAGACCGTTGTTGGGAAAAATTCCTTGTTCGGGGCAAGCGATGGCGACGCCATCGGCCGTTACCGGACCGTCAAGTGCTTGACGGTCGTCTCGTTCCCCGGGCTGTCTTCGCCCAGTATCTGCCAGACATACATAAGGCTGGATTCGTTAAAGGTCAAACCGGTGTCGAGGTCGGTCCACCAGGCGGCCGCGCGGCTATCCGTGCCGAGGTAGCGCCAGCGGCGCTGCTCGCCGCTGCACAGCCCGATCCGATAAACAACGCCTATCCCGGGGGCCGTCATCGTTCACTCGGGCGCTTCGTCGGCGCCACCCGTTTTCGGCCCGGGCTTTTCCTGCCTGGCCTGTTTTTGCAGCAGACGTTCGTTTTTCCCGGGGTTGGCAAAGACATAGCGGCCGTAGAGCACGCATCCCTTCATGCCCGGATCGCAAGGCCGTCCCTCGATTTTGTGGCACTGGCCATCGATTTCGTGCGGGCACCCCCATGAGCCAGCCATTGTCAGTCTCCCCTTTCCGGCGTTTCGCCCTGATCGATGCCCCAATCGCCCCACTTGTACCAATCGTCGCCCAGCATTTCGGCCGGATGCTGGGTTCGGCCGGAGCCGTTGCCGCACTGCAGGGCATCGACCGAGCAATATTTGTCGCATCCCCAGCAGGTCCGTTCCGGATGCTTGGGGTGCAGCGGGAATTTCTTCGCCATTTCGGGCGTTTTGAAAAAGGTGGGGCTCTTTGTCATGCTCGGGGTCTCGTCGTATTGGTGCTTGCCATATACCTGATTAGATTACTCGGGTATTGGCAGGGGTGTTTGATTTCGCTCAAACAATTTGTACTGCCTCTCCTTCCCGGCCGCCGGAACGGGGCTGGTCTTAACATTTGTTTACATCTGCCCCCTGAAATTTACACTTTTACGGTAAGTTCCAAATCCGTTGCAGGCGTTAATTGCAGCATGGCCACAGCGGCCGAACCTGTTGTCCGAGTCCATTTTTACATTTGCGAGGAGAAATACCATGTCCAAGTTGTTGTCGGTGCTATTGTTGTCGATGTTGGTGAGCGCCGGGTCGGCTGTCGCCGCCGAAGGCCAGTGGGCGAAGAACCACCCGCGTCGAGATCAGGTCAACGATCGTCTTGAAAACCAGAACAATCGAATCAAGCAGGAACGCAAGGAGGGCGAGTTAAGCAAGGGCCAAGCCGCAAAACTGCATCGCGAGGATCGTCAGATTCGTCATGAAGAGCGAGCGATGGCCAGCCAGAACGGCGGCCATATCACCCGGCAGGAGCAGCGCACCCTGAACCAGCAGGAAAACGGCGTCAGTCGCCAGATCGGTCGCTGAGCCGACCGATCAAGAAACGGATGCCCGGGGTGGGGGGGCGATGCCGGCCGGCATTCCCCCCCCACCCCCGGGGCTGTGACCATTGCTCGCCGCTATTCATCGTGACGTGCCTGCACGGCGAAACGGTGTGCTATGGCTGGTGTAAAAAAATGTAATTTCGCACCGTTTTTTTTGAAATTGTTAGATATTTAGGTTTTATGGTGAGGCTGCGCTGGGTGCGGCCTCAGCGTTTTTCTTGGGATTTGTTGCCCGTTCGCTGCAAATCTCGCGGCCAAGGAGACCTCTATGTCAGTCAGCGGCGTATCGAACAGCAATAACTGGATTTCCCAGTTGTCCGGGGTAAATCAAACCAGGGGCCAGCGTCCGGACAACGACGGCGGCGTCCAGGGGGCCGGAAATTCCGGCGGTGGTGGCGGCTTGTTCGACGCCATCGCCAATGCCCTGTCGCAAATCGGCGTCGGCAGCAGCGCTTCCGCCTCGGCGAGCAGTTCTTCGTCGGATCCGTCAAGCTCTTCCCAGGATCCGGCGCAAGCCCTCGGCTCCTTCATGCAGACCCTGATGGCGGCCTTGCACGCCCAGTCGCAAGGCACCGCCACGTCGACTTCTTCCACTTCAAGCGGTACGGACGGCGACAACGATGGCAGTAGCTCGGCGGTCCAGGGGCAGGGACATCACCGTGGCGGGCATTTGCAGGCCGACCTGCAGAGCCTGGTGCAGCAGCTTGCTTCGAGCAGCGGTTCGACCTCGTCCACGTCGAATTCGACGGTCAGTTCCTTGCAGCAGAGTTTTCAGAGCCTGATGACGAGCTTGGGAGACAGTGGCAGTAGCGCGACGCTGTCCAATTTTCTGACCGCCTTGTCCGGGCAGCTTGGCGGTGCATCTGCGAGCGGCAACGTGGTCAAGACTTCGGCCTGATACGCCGTCGATCCAGAAAATGGAGGCCCGCCATGGCGGGCCTCCACGCATTGCGGCGAGACGCCCGCCACCGGCATTATTTTCCGACGGCGTCCTGTACCGTCGTCGGGCTGATCATTTCCGGCGCGAAGTAATAGTCGACGGCCCACCCGCCGGCGATGACCAGGATGATGAAAATGGAAACCGATATCCACAGGATGGCATGGGGATTGGATTTTTCCGTATCCTTTTTTTCGTCGGTCATTTAGCGGCTCCTGTTGTGGAGCGCGAATCTTACTCTTTCCGGACGGACTCGCCTGCATCGTCGTCGCCGGGCTGCGGGCTTTCGGTACGGTATGAACGACGGGCACAGCCTGTGCTGCCAAGGGGGTTACCTGTCAAGCTGCCCATTTTTAAATTGATTGACATATTTGGTGGCTTAGGGATTTCCCTCGGGGTGCTTGTATTACAGGGCGAATCGTCAAATACTTTGACTAAATGAAGGCAATCCCGATTCAATAGAGTTTTTTGTCGCCACAACAACAACGGGTTGGAGGATAGAGACATGACTTTGCCTGCCAGAGCGCTGCACACTCACAGAATATCCAGGAACGCGGTGCTGAGTGTTGCCGGATATAACCCGATCGGACCCGATTCTCCGGCCATCGAGGCGATGACCGATTTTTGGCGAGTCAATGCGGTCACCATCGGTGCCGACGCCTCGATGAAAGAGGCGAATGCGCAGATGATTTCACGCGGCGTCCGCCTGTTGATGGTGACGGCGGTTGACGAGCGGGTGGAGGGGCTGATCACCGCACGCGACATTCTGGGCGAAAAGCCCATGCAGATCGCGCAGGCCCGCGGCTGCAAACGCGATGAATTGATGGTGGCCGATCTGATGACAGCGGTCAGCCATGTCGACACCCTGTACCTGGGCGAAGTGCTGAATGCCCGTGTGGCGGATATCCTGGAGGCGCTCAAACGTCTCGGTCGGCAGCATATCCTGGTCGAGGATGTCGATGCGATCAGCGGCCTGCCGCGCGTTCGCGGCCTGTTCTCGGTGACGCACATCGGGCGCTTGCTCGGGGTGCCGGTACTCGGCTTCGAGTTGGCCAGCACCTTTGCCGAAATCGAGACGGCCCTCGCCCATTGACCTTGACGTGAATACGCCGGACGATCTGCGCCAATTGGCGTCGCAGTCTCTGCTTTCCCACTTTGCCGATCTCTGCGAGGGGGCGGTGATTGTCGATGCCCAGGCCAATGTCGTCTGGATGAACGATCGCTACCCCGGTCATTTGGGGATCAGCGACCGGGCGGCCATGATCGGTCAGCCGATTGAAGAGGTTATTCCGAACAGCCTGATGCGTCAGGTCGTTCACACCGGGCGGCCGATCATGCTCGACATCATGGATTTCGGCGACGAATCCTTTGTCGTGACCCGCCTGCCGCTTCGGGATGCGGCAGGAAGCGTGGTTGGTGCGGTCGGCTTCATCCTTTACGACGATCCGCGCCAATTGGCCCCGGTTGTTTCCCGTTACCAGCGTCTGCGTGCCGATCTGGCAGAGGCCGAGCGCAAACTGGCCGATGCCCGGCGGACCAAGTACACCTTTTCCAGTTTCGTCGGGGCCGGTGCCGCCTGCGGCGATCTAAAGCAGGCGGCGCGGCGCGCGGCGCGCACCTCCTCGTCGGTGCTCATTCTCGGCGAAACGGGAACCGGCAAGGAGCTTCTGGCACAGGCGATTCACGCCGCCAGCCCGCGCGCCGGAGCTGCCTTCGTCGCGGTCAATATCGCCGCCGTACCGGAAACCTTGCTCGAGGCCGAATTTTTCGGCGTTGCACCCGGCGCCTATACCGGGGCCGACAGGCGCGGTCGGGACGGCAAGTTCAAGCTGGCCGACGGCGGCACGCTCTTTCTCGACGAAATCGGCGACATGTCGCTTGCGCTTCAGGCCAAGCTGCTGCGCGTGCTGCAGGAGCGGGAGTTCGAGCCGGTCGGCTCGAACCGCCTGCAGGCGGTCGATGTCCGGATCGTTGCGGCAACCAGTCGGGATCTCGAAAAAATGGTTGCGGACGGCCAGTTTCGGACCGATCTCTACTATCGCCTGAACGTCATCACCCTGAAGACGCCGCCCTTGCGTGAACGCCCGGAAGATCTGGCCTTGCTGGCCGATTACTTGATTGAACTGATTTGCCGTCAGCAGGGGATGCCATTGCACGGCATCGGCACGGCGGCGCTCAACCGCCTGTTGCAGCATGACTGGCCCGGCAATGTACGCGAACTGGCCAATGTGCTGGAACGCGCCTTGCTGATGAGCGATGGCGACATGCTCGACAGCGCCGGTCTCGAACGGGTCATGCCGAAGTTGAAGGCGGCGTCGCCGACCCCGCTCGGCAACGCGCCCGGCCTTGCCGAGGTCGTAGCGCAGGCGGAGCGCCAGGCAATTCTCTCGGCTCTCCGCGCCTGTCTCGGCAACAAGGCCCAGGCTGCCCGCCTGCTGGGCATTTCGCGTGCCGCACTGTACGAGAAAATGGCACTCCTCGGCGTCGATGCCCAGGCGCCCTGACGTGTCTGCCAAAGCGGACGGGGTGTCTGCCGTGCCGGACACTTAGGGGCGGCAAATGGCCGGGATAGTCTTCGAATTTCCTCATTTTCAACGAGTTGCACAATCTGGCATGGCGTGTGCGTTGTTTGACCTTCCGCAATAATTATCAAGGAGACACAACTGTGGACTTTCTCATCGTTCTCGGGGCCCTGGCCTTTTTGATGTTCGTGGCCTATCGCGGCTACAGCGTCATCCTTTTTGCACCGATCGCGGCCATGGGGGCCGTACTGCTCATCGATCCCAATCTGGTGGCGCCGATGTTCACCGGCCTCTTCATGGACAAGATGG
>JAJXVG010000125.1 GCA_021782315.1 Pseudomonadota bacterium
CCGATCATTTGCTACTCCTGCTCAATGACATCCTGGACCTGTCGAAAATCGATGCCGGGCACCTGACACTGGAAAAAACTCCCCTGCGCCTCGGACATATCGTCGCCAATGTCGAAAGCCTCGTTTGCGACAAGGTCGCGCGCAAGGGACTGCACTTCCGGGTCGAACTCGACCCGCGCACCGCCAACACCGAACTGCTCGGCGACCCCATACGCCTGCAGCAGATACTGCTCAACCTGACAGACAATGCCCTGAAATTTACCGAAGAAGGCTACGTTTCGCTGCGTGCCACGACGCTGACAAGCACGGATAAGGCGCTAATCGTAAACCTCTCGGTCGAGGATTCGGGTATCGGCATACCGCCAGCGGCGCAGGAAAGGATATTTTCGCCCTTCGAGCAGGCGGACAGCTCGACCACCCGGCAACACGGCGGCACCGGTCTCGGCCTTGCCATCGTTCAACGGCTCGTCCAGTTGATGGACGGCAAGATCGAATTAACCAGCGCGCCAGGCAAGGGCAGCAGTTTTACCCTCACCCTGCAGATCGACAAGGCTGCCCCGGGCGGCCCGCTCACCCCTCTTTCACCGCCCACCGAAAGCAGCACGACCCTCGCCCGGGCAAGCCACTTCGGAAACCGGACCATCCTGCTGGTCGAAGACGAACCGATCAACCAGGAAGTCACCGTCGCCATGCTCGACGAGCTCAGCGGTCTGAAGGCAGACGTTGCCGACGACGGCGTCATGGCACTGGAAATGGTGGGCAAGCAGCAATATGACCTCATCCTGATGGACATGCAGATGCCGAAAATGGACGGCCTGGCCGCGACCGTCGCCATCCGTCAGCTTCCCGGCTACGCGCTGACGCCCATCCTGGCTATGACGGCCAATGCCTTTGCCGAAGACAGGGCTCGCTGTATCGAGGCAGGCATGTCCGATTTCATCGCCAAGCCGGTCGATCCGGAACTATTCTACGCCAAGCTGAATCGCTGGCTGGGCGACAAGTCCACTTCGAGCTGAGCCGCCTTTCCGACCGCCGACCGTTCGGCGCCTCCGCTGTCAATCGGCCTCGGCCCATCGCAGAATGGCCTGCCATTGTTCGATATCGCGCTCGGCGCGCGACGGCGGAAGATCGAACAGGGTCATGCCCGCCGCCGTCGCCTGGACGTAAACCTGGGTATCGCGCAAATAAGCCAGGACCGGCAGGTCGAAACCGGCGAAAAACTGCTCCAGTTCTCCAGCCGCGCGGGTTCGGGCATCGACCCGCATGCCGATCACCGCCACATCAGCCTTGCCCTTGCGGACGGCCTTTTCGGAAAGCAGCTCGGTCAGGAAATGACGGGTCGCCAGCATGTCGAAGAGCGATGGCTGAACCGGCACGATGACGCGGGTCGACAGCTTGAGCACCCGTTCCAGCATCTTGCCGTGCAGGCCGGCCGGGGTATCGAGTACGACATGGGTCGTTCCCTTGGGCGGCCGGGAAATCCTGTCCTCGCCGACTTCCCAGGTATCAATGGTGGGCAGGGCAAAGGGGCGGATGCCCAGCCATTCGCGCGACGACTGTTGGCGATCGATGTCGCCCAGCATCACCTCCTTGCCCTGGTTGGCAAAATAGCCTGCCAGGTTGGTCGCCAGCGTACTCTTGCCGGAACCGCCCTTGGGATTGGCGACGAGAAAGGCTTTCATGTCCTGGACTCTTTCTTGGCGAGAATCTGGCGCACCAGATTGACGTGCTCGCGCAGGGTGTAAACCAGATCGGTAAAACCGAGTGGAACGTGGAGTTGGCTGGCTTCATCGTCGAGGGCTTCCAGGCGGTTGCGGTACTCGTCCAAGCGGGCCAGCTCGAAATGATGGGTGAGATCCTCTTCAAGGAATTTCAACTCGCCATAGCAGCGGAAAACCTTACGCCGGACACGCCAGGTATAGATCGCCGGCGCCACCTTGAGCAGCGGGATGAGCAGGGCGATGATGGGCACCAGCATGACGATCAGCCGGTCGACCAATACCGCCAGCCAAAAGGGCAGGTAACGCTGCAGGAAAGGCGCTCCCGCCTTGAAGTAACGCGCCGCTTCGGGCGACAACGGCAGCATAGGATCCTTGTACGAAGGAAACTCCCCGGCATCCTGAAAGAATCCCGACTTTCCATTGACCTGGCTGGCCGCCTGCAAGAGCAGCGTTTGCAGGGCCGGATGCAGATCGTCGCGAATGACCAGGCTGGCCGTCGGCGCCAGCAGCTTGATGTCCTCGGGCGGAAAATCGCGCACCAGATCGGCCACGCCATGGGGGAAGGTCAGCTTGGTGAGGAAGGGAAAACGGCGCTGATAAGCCCCCGACTGGGCGAAGCTCATAACCTTGATGCCCGGCGAGCGGAGCAGCACCTGTACGACCGGCGCCCTTTCGGCCGCGATGATGAAAGCTGCGTCGATCCGCCCCTGTTGCAGCTCTTCCGCCGCCGTCAAACCGGCCAGCGGAAGCAGTTCATTGCCAATCGGGATGTCGTTGGCTTCGAGCAACTGCTGTGCCAACAGGCGTATCCCGGAGCCTTCCTGGCCGATGGCGATGCGCTTGCCTTGCAAATCGGTCAGGCGGGTCAGCACCTTGTCGCCGCGATAAAACACCCAGACCGGCTCGTAAAACATGCTGCCCAGCGACAGCAGGCCGGAATCGTCCTCGGCATCCGGATCTTCCTTGGGCGGAAGGACGCCGCCCTGGACGAAACCGACCTGCGCCTCGTTGTCCTTCAGGTGAGCCAGGTTTTCCAGCGAACCGGCCGAGGCCCGGACTTCCAGGGTAACGCCGTCCTTGGCCAGGATTGCCGCGTAACGCTGGGCGAACTGGTAGTAGGCGCCACTCTCGCCGCCGGTGCTGATGACGATTTTCTTGGGCGGAGCCGGCTCGACGAACTGGTAGGCAACGAGAAAACCGATACCGGCGATCAGAACGATCCACCAGGCCGTGGCAAACAGGTCTCGCAGCGACAGCAACCCCGCCTTGATCCTGGCCATCATGGCAACAGGATGGTGGACCCCGTGGTTTTGCGCGCCTCAAGATCGCGGTGGGCTTGCGCCGCCGCCTGCAGGGGGTAGGTCTGGTTGATCTCGATGCGCACCTGTCCCGAAGCCACGACACCGAACAACTCGGCGCCCAGGGCGACGAGATCTTCACGCTTGGCGGTGTAGCTCATCAAGGTCGGCCGGGTGACGAACAAGGATCCCTTTTGCGAGAGCTGGATCAAGTCGAGCGGCGGCACCGGGCCGGAGGCATTGCCGAAGGAAACCATCATGCCCATCGGCCGCAGGCTATCGAGCGAACCGCCGAAGGTGTCCTTGCCGACGCCATCGTACACGACTGCGACGCCTTCACCGGCGGTAATTTCGCGGACGCGCCGGGCAAAGTCTTCGTTACTGTAGTTGATCACGTGATGGCAGCCGTGCGCCCGGGCCAGTTCAGCCTTGGCCGGGGAACCGACCGTTCCGATCACCGTCGCGCCGAGCGCCCGCGCCCACTGGCAGGCGATCAGCCCGACACCGCCGGCCGCCGCCTGGATCAGCACGGCATCGCCCGGCTGCACGCGATAGGTCTTGCGCAACAGGTAGGCGGCGGTCAGGCCTTGCAGCATCATCGCAGCGCCGGTTTCGAAGGAAATGGCGTCCGGCAATTTGAGCAGGCGATGGGCCGGAATATTGCGAGATTCGGCATAGGCGCCGAGCGGACCGCCGGCATAGGCGACGCGATCGCCGACCTTGACCTCGGCGACACCCGCTCCGACCGCCTCGACCACACCGGCACCTTCCAAGCCGATACCCGAAGGCAGCGTCAGCGGATAAAGGCCCGTACGGTGATAGACGTCGATGTAATTGAGGCCGACCGCGCGATGACGAACCGTCGCTTCGCCGGGTGCCGGCGCAGGCAGGTCAATTTCCTCCCAGCACAGTGCCTCGGGGCCGCCGGCCTGGTGGATACGAATGGCGTATGGCATGACGATATCCTATTGATCCGTTTGGTTTCGCAAGGGACCGAGGTTATCACTACGCCAGCCTTCGATCTAGCACAAAGTGCCCCCCCGGGCAGCGCGAGCGGGCATTTAGCGAGCGTAATAGCCGACGCCGACCAGATTGCCGCCCACCTTGCGGAACAGGGTGTGCTTGTTCTCGACCTGGCGCGTCACCGGATTGCGCCAGACATAGTCCAACTCGCCGCGATCCCTGTCCTTCAGGATGTCGATCATTTGGCGGATGATCGGTTTGCCGTTGGGATCGGTCAGGGTATAGCCATCGGTGCCGACCAGGTGCGACGACACCCCGTGGGCACGGAATCTGCCGTCGTCGAGACCGACGACGAAGACATAGAGATCGTCTTCGATATAGCCGCCGTTGAGGTCGTTGAAGTCGGCCAGCGCCTTGGCCGGATCGGCCTGCATCGCCCCCACCGCCCGTTCAAGCATGGCCGTCGCCTGGGCCGGAGAGGCACGCGGAATGTAATAACCGACAGCCAGCAAGCGGGTGCCGACCTTGGTGAAATAGGTCACCTTTCGCTCCGGCTTGTGATGCAGTCGATTCAGCCAGCGGTACTCGACCACGCCGCTGTCGCTCTTTCTGGCCTTTTCGAGCATGTCGAAAAAGAAAGGCGTGCCGAAGGCATCGCGCATATTGGTCACCTTGCGGCCAATCAGCGCGGCGGAGGAACCACCGCTGGCCAGCATGACGCCATCGGTGCCGAGGACCCAGACGTAGAGCTCGCCATCGACGAATTCGGTCGGGCTGTTGAAAGCGGCAAAAGCTTCGTCGCCCTCTTGCCTGTAAAGAATGACCGCCCGCCCGAGCAGGGCTCGCGCCCTCAGTTCGTCGCTGGCCGCATGCTCCTGCAGCGTCGTGGCTGCCGCTTCCGCGCCGTGAACCGCCGTCCCTGTCACGGACAGCAGTGCCAGCAAGGCCAGGCCTGTTTTCAGGCTCCATTTCATCGCGCTGCTCCCTTCCTAGATTGGGCCGGCGGCCCGTCGCAGTGATATTGCCGGAGATTCTAGCAGCGCCGATCAGACCGGTGTCAGCTTGGCGTATTCCAGGGCCAGCCATTTCATGCCGCTGGCGCCGAAATTGATCTGAACGCGCGCGTCGGCGCCTCTCCCCTCGGAGGCCACGATGACGCCGACCCCGAACTTGGCGTGCTCGACGGTCTGCCCGACGCGCAGCCCGCCCGCCACGGCCGGCTCGGCGTAAACGCCGCCAAAGGAAACGTAGGCAGGATAAGCAGGGGCCGGGGCCGCCTTTTTGTTCAGTTTGAGCAGCAAGGACTCCGGAATTTCATCGAGGAAACCGGAAGGCATGCAATAGCGTGTCTGGCCGTGCAGCATGCGGGTCTGCGCACAGGACAGGTAGAGGCGCCGGCGGGCGCGGGTCACGGCGACGTACATCAGGCGGCGCTCTTCCTCGAGGCCGTCCTTGCCCTCGCTGACCGCGTTTTCATGCGGAAACAGGCCCTGCTCCAGGCCGGTGATGAAGACCACGTCGAATTCCAGCCCCTTGGCGGAATGCACCGACATCAACTGGACCGCCCCCTGCCCTTCGCCGGCCTGGTGTTCGCCGGCTTCCAGGGAGGCCAGCGTGAGGAAGGAGACCAGCGCGCCGCCTTCGCCGATGGCGCCTTCGTCGTCGATGAAGGTGGCGGCGGCATTGATCAGTTCGTCGAGGTTTTCCAGCCTTTCCTGGCCCTCCTTCTCCGTCCGGTAGTGCTGGGCCAGGCCGCTCTTCTCGATGACGTGCTCGACCACTTCGGGTAGTGGCAGGCCAGCCGTTTCCTGGCGCAGGGTTTCGACCAGGCGGATGAAGGCGCCCACCGTCTGCCCGGCCTTGCCGGTCAACGATGCCGCCGCGTTGTACAGGCTGGAATTCATCTGGTGCGCCGTGACCTGCAGGTTTTCCAGCGAGCGGGCGCCAATGCCGCGGGTCGGGAAATTAACGACGCGCAGGAAGGCCGTATCGTCGTCCGGGTTGCCGAGCAGGCGCAGATAGGCCAGTGCGTGCTTGACCTCCTGCCGCTCGAAGAAGCGCAGGCCGCCGTAGACCTTATATGGCACATTTTTCGTGAACAGCTCATTTTCGAGCACCCGCGACTGGGCATTGGAGCGGTAGAGCAGCGCGATCTGCGTCGGCGAAACGCCGTCGCGCACCAGTTCTCGGATTTCCTCGACGATGAAGCGCGCTTCGTCGAGATCGGAATAGCCCTCGAAGCAGCGGATCGGCTCGCCGTCGCCGGCCTCGGTCCACAGATTCTTGCCGAGGCGCTCGCGGTTGTTTTTGATGATGGCGTTGGCCGCGGTCAGGATATTGCCGTGCGAGCGGTAGTTCTGCTCCAGGCGGATGACGTTGTCGCCGGCGTACTCGCGCTCGAAATCGCGCATGTTGCCGACCTCGGCGCCGCGGAAACGGTAAATCGACTGGTCGTCATCGCCGACGGCGAAGACCTTGGCGCCGCCGCCGGCCAGCAACTTCAGCCAGGCATATTGCAGCTTGTTGGTGTCCTGCACCTCGTCCACCAGGATGTAACTGAAACGCGCCTGGTAATGTTTTCGCAAAGGTTCGTTGCGCTGCAGCAATTCGTAACAGCGCAACAACAATTCGGCAAAGTCGACGACGCCTTCGCGGTTGCACTGGTTCTCGTATTCGGCGTACAACTCGACGCGCTTTTCCGTGTAGTTGTCGTAAACCTCGGCCTGCGCCGCCCGTACGCCCTGCTCCTTGTGGGCATTGATGAAATGGCACAGCTCGCGCGGCGGGTATTTTTCGTCGTCGACGTTCAGGTTCTTGAGGAGGCGCTTGACCATGGCCAGCTGGTCGGCCGAATCGAGTATCTGGAAGGTCTGCGGCAGTCCTGCCTCGCGATAATGCGCCCGCAGCAGGCGATTGCACAGGCCGTGGAAGGTGCCGATCCACATGCCGCGAGGATTGATCGGCACCAGCGTGGACAGACGCGCCGTCATTTCCTTGGCTGCCTTGTTGGTAAAGGTCACCGCCAGCACGCCGTGCGGCCCGACCTGACCGGTCGACATCAGCCAGGCGATGCGCGTCGTCAGCACGCGGGTCTTGCCACTCCCCGCCCCGGCCAGGACCAGGGCGTGAACCGATGGCAGCGTAACTGCCTGAAGTTGCGGGGTGTTCAGATTGGCGAGGAGATCGGACATGGAAGCTCAGGGAAAACCGGGCACCCCCGGGAAATTGGTCGGACCAATTGGTTGTATTTGCGCAACGTGGCGCACGGACATGCGCATTTTTTCACAGACGGAAGGAGAGTGCACACGTATACTGGCCATAAATATATTGCAGTGCACAAAACTATTTGCCCACAAGGCTGTCGTACCAACAAATAGCTACCGCTATTTTGAGCATACAGAGAAGGAGAATCAGCATGAACAATATGAATGCCCCCAAGATCCTGCCCTGGATCGCCCGCAAGGCAGGCATCAGCGACGAACTCGCCCTCAAGCTTTGGCGCCGCGCCGTCAGCGAAGCCGAGTACCTGACCGGCAAGACGGAAGGCTCCGCCTACTGGGGTCTGGCCATCGACCGCTTCCTGGCCATCGTCGAGGACGAAGTCGGCAATGTCCAGTCCTACAACCTGGCGCCGGCTCCCCAGCTGTCCTGGATGTGGCGTCACCAATCCCGGATGTCCCTGCTCTCGCTGGCGGCCACGCAGAACGCCTACCGCTACTGGCAAACCACCTGGGAAAACATGTACCCGCAAAAAAAAGCGGCGTGACCGGGCGACGCTAAGGTAATTCCCGCCGAGACGGAACGTGCAGGTTCCGCCTCGGTGTTTCCCGGTCACCTGCCACTCCGCCAGCAAGCGCATGTTACAAGCGCCGCATCGGCAGCGGCAAACCACCGGTCCGTAACGGAGCGTGCTTCCCCCGGCAACCGGGCGAGGCCGAAATTCGGCAGGCACCGGATGTGTGGGCTTGCATCGCCGACGAGTCGGGATCAACCGGTATAATCCGCGGTTACTTTCCGACTTTCAGCGATAGAACCCGACCCATGCCCATGCAGGACAAATACACCCCGGCCGACATCGAACGCGCCGCCCAGCAACACTGGGACAAAACCGGCGCCGCCCGCGCCGTTGAAGACGTCAGCAAGCCCAAGTACTACTGCCTGTCGATGTTCCCCTACCCGTCCGGCAAGCTGCACATGGGTCATGTCCGCAACTACACCATCGGCGACGTACTCTCCCGCTTCCACGCGATGCAGGGCTACAACGTGCTGCAGCCGATGGGCTGGGACGCCTTCGGCATGCCGGCCGAAAACGCCGCCCTGCAGAACAACGTGCCGCCGGCCGCCTGGACCTACGAAAACATCGCCTACATGAAGAAGCAGCTCAAGTCGCTCGGCTTTGCCATCGACTGGCAGCGCGAATTGGCGACCTGCACGCCCGAGTACTACCGCTGGGAACAATGGCTGTTCACCCGCCTCTACGAAAAGGGCCTGGTTTACAAAAAACTCGGCACCGTGAACTGGGATCCGGTCGACCATACCGTGCTCGCCAACGAGCAGGTCATCGACGGCCGCGGCTGGCGCTCCGGCGCGCTGATCGAAAAGCGCGAGATCCCCATGTACTACATGAAGATCACCGCCTACGCCGAGGAACTGCTCAGCGAACTGGACAACCTGCCGGGCTGGCCGGAACAGGTTCGCCTGATGCAGAAAAACTGGATCGGCAAGAGCACCGGCGTCCGTTTCGCCTTCCCCTATGAACTGGACGGCCAGGCCGACAGGCTCTGGGTATTCACCACCCGCGCCGACACCATCATGGGCGTCACCTTCGTCGCCGTCGCCGCCGAACACCCGCTGGCCGCCCGCGCCGCGGCCGGCAATCCGGAACTCGCCGCCTTCATCGAGGAATGCAAGAAGGGCGGCGTCGCCGAAGCCGATATCGCCACCATGGAGAAGAAGGGGATGCCGACCGGCATCTTCGTCAGCCACCCGCTGACCGGCCAGCAGGTCGAAGTCTGGGTCGGCAACTACGTGCTGATGAGCTACGGCGACGGCGCCGTGATGGGCGTGCCGGCGCACGACGAGCGCGACTTTGCCTTCGCCCTCAAATACCGGCTGCCGATCAGGCAGGTCGTCACCGTCGACGGCGAGACCTTCAGCGACCAGGCCTGGGCCGAGTCCTACGCCGACAAGGTCAACGGCAACCTAACCAATCCCGGCAAGTACGACGGCCTGGGCTACGAGGCCGCGGTCGACGCGATTGCCGCCGACCTCGCAGCCAAGCAACTCGGCGACAAGAAGGTGCAGTTCCGCCTGCGCGACTGGGGCATTTCCCGCCAGC
>JAJXVG010000126.1 GCA_021782315.1 Pseudomonadota bacterium
TGCAGCCTGCTCCGCGAATCGGAAATTCATGTTCGGACCCGACGTGATCCAGAACAGCGACGGCACCTATTCATTGATGGTCGGTTCCGGCGACCGTGAAAAGCCGTTGGCGACCTACACCACCGCCTACCAGGTCCAGGATGATTTCTTCGTGATCAACGACAATCCAACATCGAGCACCTGGCTGTCCTCAGAATCGTCGAACTGTTCGAATACCTCGGTTATCTGCCTTGCTTCGCTTGGGCAGCTTTCGATGACATCCTCGGGCGTAACGGGGACACCGACAAGCAAAGGCTGGTATTTGCCATTGGCCGCCCACGAGTCCGTCGTCACTTCTGCATTGACGATTTACGGAACGATCACTTTCAGCACCCATATACCGGTCCCCGTAGGCGGAGCGCCCACTTGCACATCGACGCTGGGTACCGCAAACGTCTACAACATGAACTACCAGAATGGAACGTCGATGAACGGCACGTCATATCCATTCCAAATGATCGCCGGCGGCGGCTTGCCGCCTTCCCCCGTAGGCGGGTTGGTGACACTGGACAACGGGCAACAGGTACCGTTCATTATTGGCGCCAGCCCAAACTCCCCACTCGGCGGCGGCAGCCCGCCAAGCCCGACCTCGTCAACTCAACCTAAACGCCGGGTTTACTGGTACATACAGCAATGATGATAAAAATGCGATCCAAACCCGGGGCGTTGCCGGCTTCACTGAGTCGTTATTTCTCGACTACGCCCCAGATGGGGGTGACGCTGATTGAGTTGGTCGTTACGATTTCGATTCTCGCCATCCTGATGATGATCGCAGTACCTTCGTTCACGAACGCAACGCTGTCCAGCAAGCTGACCGCTTTCGCGAACGAAATCGTCGGCAGCGTCTATTTGGCGCGAAGCGAGGCAATGAAGCGAAATGCTGCCGTGACTCTTTGCATGTCGAGCGACGGTGCGAGTTGCGCCACTTCCGGAAGTTGGGAGCAGGGATGGATCGTCCTGGCTCCCGATGGGACGACTGTTCTTCAGCGACAGGCGGCCCTGTCGCAAGGGTTTGTTGCGACAAGCGGGGTAAGCAGCATCTCGTTCCAACCGACAGGGGTTGGCGCCACGGCTGCGACACTCAAGGTTTGCAGATCGACCCCGACCCCGGGGGCGCAGGAGCGCATCGTGACGATTAGTTTGACCGGACAACCCATGGTTACCACGACAACAACAGGTATCTGTCCCTGATTGAACAGGACGGAAAATATTTAACGAACGGTATTTCGACCAAACATTCGCACCCGCCTGAAGTACACTGCACCCTCCACTCTCCAGGCAGGATGCCCGATGCAACAAGAACACTTCATTCCGGGCAAAGATGCCTCGCTCGAACAGTCCATTTCCACCATGCAGGCCAAACTGCTGGCCCGCGGTTTCGATATCGAGGAATGCTCCTGGCTGAATCCGGTCGATAACGTCTGGTCGGTCCATGTGCGCAACCGCGCCTGCCCCCTGATGTTCACCAACGGCAAGGGGGCCAGCCGGCTGGCCGCCCATGCCAGTGCGCTCGGCGAGTATTTCGAGCGGCTGTCGTGCAATTATTTCTGGAATCACTATTACCTCGGGGACGACATCGCCAATCGCGAATTCGCCCATTACCCGCGCGAACGCTGGTTCCCATTGCCGGCAGACGAGCAATGGCCGGCCGGCTTGCTGACGCCGGAACTGCAAGCCTTCTACAACCCGGAGGGCAACATCCCGGCCGAAGCGCTGATCGACGTCAATACCGGCCATTACGACCGCGGCATCTGCGCCATTCCGTACATTCGCCAACGCGACGGGGCCGAGGTCTTCGTGCCGGTCAACATTATCAGCAATCTCTACGTCAGCAACGGCATGTCGGCCGGCAACACGCAGGCCGAGGCGCGTGCCCAGGCCCTGTCGGAAATTCTCGAACGCCACGTCAAGTTCAAGGTCATCGCCGAGGGCCTGTGTCTGCCCGACGTGCCGGCAGAGGTAATCGCCCGCTACCCGAGCATCGCCGCCGGCATCAAGGGGCTGCGCGATGCCGGCTTCGGCATCCTGGTCAAGGACGGCTCGCTCGGCGGCAAGTACCCGGTGATGTGCGTGACCATGCTCAATCCCAAGGATCAGGGCGTGTTCGCCAGTTTCGGCGCCCACCCGCGCTTCGAAATCGCGCTCGAACGAGCCCTGACCGAACTGCTGCAGGGCCGCGCCCTCGAAGCGCTCGACGGCTTTCCGCCGCCCGGCCTGGATCTCGACGAGGTGGCCAGCGCGCCGAATATCGAAATCCATTTCGTCGACTCCAGCGGCATCGTGCATTGGAACTACCTGGGCGACACACCGGATTTTCCATTCGCCGACTGGAATTTCAACGACCTGGAAAAGGGCAGGACAGTCGACGACTACAGCTGGCTGGCCGAACGCATCCACGCCGACGGTCACGACATCTACGTTGCCGACTTCGACCACCTCGGGGTTTACGCCTGCCGCATCCTGGTTCCCGGCATGTCCGAAATCTACCCGATCGACGACCTGGAGTGGGAAAACAACAGCAGCGGTGCCGCCGTCCGCCCGGCCATCCTCAACCTGGCCGAACTCGACGACGACCGCTGCGGCCAGTTGCTCGACCTGCTGAACGAACTGAATATCGCCGACGAACGTCCGGTTGCCGCCCTGATCGGCCTCGCCCCCGATCCGGGCTCGATCTGGGCCGACCTTCGCATCGGTGAGTTGAAAGCCATGCTGGCCCTGGCCACCGGCGAAACCGAGGCGATTCTCGAAGGCTGCGAATGGGTGCGCCAATTCGACCAGATCGACGCCGGCCGCCGCCGCGTTTACCGCTGCATCGCAACCCTGCTCGAAATGGCAGACCCCAATGTCTACGAAGATGCGCTGGTCAGCCTTTATGGCGAGGAGACGCTGGACATGGCAACCGACCTGATCGACGGCGAACAGCGCTTCTTCGGCCTGGCTTCACCGGGCCTGGCGCTGGCGGGCTGCGACCTGCACCGACGTCTGCTCAAGGAATACGAGAAAGTGCACGCGGCCGCCTAGACGGGTAGCATCCGGGCCTCCCTCCGGCGATGAGGGGGCTCGCTTTTTTAGCCTGGCGGATTCTGGCCCGGAGATACCGACTTGGCCAGCCACTTGAGCAGTGTTGCGTACAAATGCGCCGGATCGACCGGTTTGGCGATGAAGTCGTTCATGCCGACCGCGAAGCAGCGCTCCCTGTCCTCGGAAAACACGTTTGCCGTCATGGCCAGGATGGGAATGGTTTTGCCGACCGGCCGAGCACGAATGATTCGCGTCGCCGTCAGGCCATCCATTCGCGGCATCTGCATGTCCATCAGGATCAGGTCGTAATTCTTGCTGCCCAGCATTTCGAGCGCCACCTGACCGTCTTCCGCCACCTCTGCCACCAAGCCGACATCGTCCAGCATGGCCAACGCGATTTCCTGATTGATCGGCTCGTCTTCGACCAACAAAATACGGCAACCCGAGTAGCCCCGGTGCAGCAGGTCGGCGGTATAGGCCAGGACAGGCTCTTCGTCGGCCTGCTCCATGGCCTGTCCGTGTTTCAAGCGAACCGTCAGCCAGAAAACACTCCCCTGCCCCAACCGGCTGACGGCCCCTGCATCGCCGCCCATCAGGTGAGCCAGCTTGCGGGTAATGGCCAGGCCCAGGCCGGTGCCGCCATATTTGCGCGTCACGGTATTGTCGGCCTGCTCGAAAGCGCCGAATAGCCTTGGCAGTTCTTCGGCGGCGATGCCGATGCCGGTGTCCTCCACTTCGAAACGCAAGAGAGCGCCTGCAGGCAGGTTCTCGAGCAATTTTGCCCGCAAGGTCACGCTGCCGGCCTCGGTAAACTTGATGGCGTTGCCCGCGTAATTCAGCAAGGCTTGCTGCAAACGGGTCGAATCACCCAGTAGCGGGGGCAGTTGCAGATCGCAATCGACGACCAGGGCGATATTTTTTGCCTGCGCACGATGTTGCAACATGGAGGCGACGTTGCCGAGGATGCTCTCGACCCGGAGCGGCACCTCTTCGAAATGGAATTTGCCGGCCTCGATTTTTGACAGGTCGAGAATGGCGTTGATGATTTCCAGCAAATGCTCGCTGGCCCCCTCGAGTCGGTCGAGGCGTTCCAGTTGATCGGCTGCCAGACCATGGCGCCGGATCAAGTGCGCCATGCCGGTAATGGCATTGAGCGGGGTGCGGATTTCGTGCGACATGTTGGCCAGGAAAGCGCTTTTCGCAATATTCGCCGTCTCGGCCGCGTCCTTGGCCACGGCCAGTTCGGCGGTTCGCTTGGCGACCAGTTCCTCGAGACGCAGCCGATGATTCTGTAGTTCCTCCCGGTCCAGGACGCGCTCGGTGATGTCGCGACTGATGCCGAAAATGCCGACCACCTTGCGGTTTTCGTCGAACAGTGGCCATTTGTTGGTCTGGACGTAACCGGTCTGGCCGTCCCTGTCGTAATAGGGGTCGATCTTGTCGAGAACCGGCAAACCCTCCCCGAATACGCCGCGCTCCTCTTCTTCGTAGATCCGTGCGGTATCCGCCGGAAACACCTCCCGGTCATGTTTGCCGATCATGTCGCGCCAGCTGTCATGGCCGGTGATGTCGGCCAGGGTCTGGCTGCAAAAGCGGAAACGGCTGTCGGCATCCTTGAAATAGACAAAATCAGTGGTCTGATTGAGGAAACCCTCGAAATCCCGGTTGAACTCGGCCAGCTTCCGCTCTGCCAGTACACGGTCGGTAATATCGACATCCATGCAGACCAGAATGGGCGTCGCGGCGCTTTCGCCGGGAATCAGGAATACGGTTGCTTCGAGCCAGCGCAATTGATCGGACTCGGTGTGAACGACGATTTCGGTCGGTCCATAGGTTTTTCCACTGGCCAGGACCTCGTCGAATATGCGGTTCCAGCCGGTCGCCTCGTCGGCGGTGAAAGTCAGCTGATCCAGGGTCTTGCCTGTCGCCTCCTCGGCCAACCGTCCAAAAATACGTTCCGATGCGCTATTCCAGTAAATCACCCGTTTTTGCCAGTCGTACCACTGAACGGCGACATGGGGGGTATTTTCGAGCGTCGCGGACAGTTGCCTGCGCGAAGCTTCGACCCGTTCCGCAGCCAGTGCCGACATGCCCAGCGCCCGGCCCAGGGCGAGAAAAGCGCCCAGAACAAGCAGGGCGACCAGGACGATGGAGAGGCGCAGCGACCACTGGTTGTCCGGCTTGGCCGACCATCCGTCGCGAGGGATGGCTGCGATCTGCCACGAGCCTTGCGGCAGATGGATATCGGCCAATATGGGGGCGCTCGCGAAGACCTCGGAGCGGCCGAAAAAAATATCGCCGTCCCGGCCTTTGGCATCCTTGCCTCGGATGGCGACCTCGATGGGCAGATTTTCGTCGAGCAGGCCGCTGCTTGCGTAAAGCTTTCCGGCATCGATCACGGCGCTGATGATCCCCCAAAAATGCTCCTCGCCCCCCTTGCCCGGCAGATAGACGGGCAGGCGCGCCACCACGCCAGTGCCGCCCTGAACCAGTTTCAACGGTCCGGCAACGACGATTCGGCGTGTCATCCTGGCCTGTTCCACCGTCTCGAATTGCCCCGGCAAATCTCGGTAACTGAGGTCGAGTACCTTTTCGTTGCCGAAGGTCGGATAGACCATGCGAATGACCAGGTCCGGGGCAAGCGCGATACTGCGCAGCTGGGTCGATCCGGCGAACAGCGAGGTAGCCGCCAATTGAAAGGCCCGTTGATCGATATCGGGTTTCAGGGCGACCACGCCGACCAAGCCCCTGACCAGCTGGATATTGCTGCTCAGGTTGATTTCCAGGGCGTCCCGGATCACCGTCAGGCTATGCAGCACCCCGGCCTGCTCGGCCGCAAGATAACGTTCCCGGTTAATTTTTTCCGCGAAAACAGCGGCCAGCACCATCCCGCAAAGCAGCAGCAGGATGATGCAGGAAAAGACCTTGCGATTCATCGCACATCACCGGCGGCAACGAAGGAGGAGGTGAATCGACCCAATCTGGCCATGCAGGTCTGTTAACCGAAAAGGAAGATGAAAGAAGGAATGCGAGTCCCCGGATTATTGCATCTGCCGGAAAACGACGAAAGCGAGACGGCGATCAGCGGCTGGGCAACAGGATGACGAACTCGTTCATCCGCGCCGCCGTCCGGACCTCGATCATACCGCCGTGAGCGACGACGACGGAGCGGGCAATCGCCAGCCCCAGGCCGCTTCCCTCCTGGTCGTCGCCGAGGCGGACAAAACGATCGAATATCCGCTCCAGGGCGGCGGTCGGTATTGGCTTGCCGGAATTGCCGATGGCGACCGCGGCCATGTCGCCGCGCGCTTCGACCCGCAAGCTGACCGAGCCGTTCTCCGGCGCATGCTGAATGGCGTTGAGCAACAGGTTGCCGATGGCCCGCTGCAACATCAGCCTGTCTCCCGGAACGATCAGTTCCTCGCCGTCCAGGGTCATGGTCAGATGCTCGGCAAGCATGCCGTAATACTCGAAGAGGCCGGCGCACAGCGCCTTCAGTGCCACCGAGTCGCGATGCGGGACGAGCAGCCCGTGGTCGGCCTTGGCCAGGAAAAGCATGTCCGCGATGATGCGCGACAGGCGTTCGTACTCTTCCAGATTCGAAGCCAGCAGATCGCGGTATGCATCGACGTCGCGCAGCTTGCTCAGCGACACCTCGGTCTGCATGCGCAGGCCGTGGATCGGCGTCCGCAACTCATGGGCCAGATCGGCCGAAAAATCCGACAGGCGCTTGAACGATTCCTCCAGCCGACCGAGCATGGCGTTGAAGGCGTGGACAAGTTCGGCCAGCTCCGGCGGCACCTCTTGTTCCGGGATGCGAGCGGCCAGTTGCCCGGCCGAAATCCGGCCGGCGGCGCTGGCGATGCCGCGCACCGGAAGCATTCCGCGACGAACAATCAGGGTGCCGACAACGGCGGTCAAGAGCGCGGCAAAGAGGATGGCGTAGCGAAAATCGCGCTGTAGTTGATCGAGAAATTCAGTATGGTGACGAATATCGCGGGCCACGACGACATGCACCGCATCTCCCCAGGCCGTCTCCATCTCGGCGGCAAGCGCCCGGTATTCCGTACCGCCAAGCGCCAGCCTGGCCGGCGTCCGCCCAGGCGCCACCCGGGCAGCGGCCAGCGGCTCGGCCAGTTCGGGCGTCGGCCATTTGAAAACAGCCCCTTTTTCACCGTCGACAGTGACCATCACCCGGTTTTCACCGATCAGGGCGTCGCCCAGGCGGGCAGCCAAGGCATCGGCCGTTTTCTCCCTGGCGACGACATGGCCGATCAAAGCCAATTTACCGAACAGGTCGTGGGCGTCCAACTCGGCCATATGGGCATCGGCGGCCCGGCTGAAATAGACGCCGAGGGCGGCAAAAGCCAGGGTCGCCAGCAGCGCGAAGGCCAAGGACAGGCGCAGGGTGATCGAATACCGCCAGTTCCCCACGTTCAGCGGATTTCCATGACATAGCCCATGCCGCGCAGCGTATGGATCAGCTTTGGCGAAAAATCATCGTCCACCTTGGCGCGCAGGCGGCGGATGGCAACTTCGACGACATTGGTATCGGAATCGAAATTCATGTCCCAGACCTGCGAAGCGATAAAACTGCGCGCCAGCACCTCGCCCTGTCGGCGCAGAAAGAGTTCGAGCAGGGCAAACTCCTTGGCCGTCAGGTCGATACGCTGGCCGGCCCGGATCGCCCGCCGTTTCAGCACATCCAGTTCGAGGTCGGCCAGCCCCAGGCTTTCCGCTTCCCTGCCCCGGCCTCGGCGCAGCAATGTGCGTACGCGGGCAAGCAGTTCCGAGAAGGCAAAAGGCTTGACCAGGTAATCGTCGGCGCCGAGTTCCAGTCCCTTGACCCTGTCCTCGACCTGATCGCGCGCCGTCAGGAAAAGAACCGGGCAATCGCGTCCGGCCGCACGCAGGGCTTTCAACACCTGCCAACCATCCAGCCCCGGCAGATTGACGTCGAGGATCAAAAGATCGTGGTCATCGGCCAGCCCCCGGTGCATGCCATCCAGCCCATCGCGCACCAGGTCGGCCGTGAATCCAGCCTCTCCAAGCCCCTGCCTGAGATAATCGCCGGTCTTAATCTCGTCTTCGACGATGAGTATTTTCATGCCGGCATTTTGCCCGACAAGCAGCAGACTTGTCGCATTCCGCCCCACATACTAAGGGCAGGCCGCCCGGCCGCGACGCCGCACATGACGGTACACAGCCTTCCAGCGCCGCCATGTATGAAAAAACAGACCGCGCGAAATGCCTTGCAGGCTTGGGCGCAGCGCCGCCAGGACTGCTTTCGTGCGACGGTATGCCGGGTGTCGGTGCAAGCTGGCGAATACGTAATGTCTGAAGCGCAACACGGCGCCATAGGCGCGGGCGAACCAGGCGATTTCCATCAATTGCGTCCGGGTCTGCGTAAAAACATGTGCAACCAGCGCGGTGCCGACCACCTTGGCCGCGAAAAAAGTCGTCAGGCCCAAGATGGGTGCGCCATGGGTCAGGAAATAGAGACCGAGAATCTTGAAAGGGAACAGGAGGATACCGGGGATGGCGAAACAGGCCAGCGCGACATAGCACGAGGTGTTCGCTAGCCACGCCTCGGCGAGGCGAAACACCGGCCACCGGCCAATTTGTGCCATGACGCGCGCCAGCGGCTCCCACAACCATTCCCAGAACCACAGGATGAGCGCTGCCAGAACGATGAAGGGCGGCGTCAACAGGCGCTTGAGTTTCGATTCCATGCCATTTCCAGATGAGATGCCCATTCAATATACCCGAACCCCGAGGTTTCGCCTGCCTGATCAGGGTGACCGGCTGTAACGCTGCCTTACACTACCGCCGCCCCGCTCCCCGATTGTTGGAACGCCCGTCCTCCGTTATGCTGCCTCCCCCGGTGCCCCGACCGCCGCCCCCTCATTCATCCCCCGACCTTCCTTCATGATCGTACGCCCCTATTTGCATTGGTTCCGACTGCTTTTTGTCTGGCACGGCTCGGTGCTGCCCTACATCCTGACGCGCCTGCTGCTGGTATTCTCCGTATCCGTGCTGAGCGTCCTCAGCCTGGACTGGTGGATGAGTCTCCACGCCGCCTCGGCCCTTTCCATTCCTCCCTTTACCCTGATGGGCGTGGCTCTGGCCATCTTTCTCGGCTTCCGCAACTCGGTCAGCTACGAACGCTACTGGGAAGCCCGCAAACAATGGGGCGCCCTGCTCATCGGCGCCCGTTCGCTGACCCGCGAAACGGTCAGTTTCGACAA
>JAJXVG010000127.1 GCA_021782315.1 Pseudomonadota bacterium
GTCGCCGGCGCCCTGCTGGTGGCAGGCAACAGGAGGCCGGACCTGCGGGTATTGATCCTCAGCGCCTTCGGTTTCGGCCTGGTCTGCCTGTTGGCGGCAGCAATGCCCAATGCGTGGACCTTCGGCGCCACGCTCGTCGTCCTGGGCGTGGTGGCGCAGATTTTCACCACCTCGACCAACAGTCTGGTTCAGCTGTCAACCGAGCCGGCGATGCGCGGGCGGGTAATGACCATTTACATGGGCATATTCCTGGGCTGCACCCCGCTTGGCGCGCCGCTGGTCGGTTGGCTGGCCGATGCCTGCGGACCGCGCTGGGCACTGGTTGTCGGCGCGGCATCGGGTTTGATCGCCGCGATAGTCGCCGTGCTAACCCTTCTGCGGCCGTCGATGCAAGCAAGACCGGCTGACCTCCCCTTGCCAGGCAAGAGCGATTCCCGGCAGTGACGGGCGACGACCGGCAAAAATCGGTGACGGGCTGCGCCGCTAGCAAATGGCGGCCTCCAGTGCCGCCGTATCTTCATAGAAATGATAGAGACTGAGCTTTCCCTCCCGCACCCGGCAAATCAATGCCCAGTCGCTGGCGAATTCCCGGCCGGTTTGGCGGCTGCGATGGCGAAGATTGCCGTACATGCAGACCTGCTCGCCAGCCGAGAAACTGTCTGAAATCTTGAATTCCCCAGGCTCGAGCAGTTCGGCGAAAAGCCTGAAAAACTCCCGGCCGCCGGCCGGCCCGGTGAAAGTTCCCTGGACCGGCACGCGGGGGTTGGCCACCGGCCTTCCCGAGATGAAAGCGGCATCGGCGGCGACCAGGCGCGAGGCCTCATCCAGATTGCCGGCAAAGACATGTTTAAGGAATGTTTGAACGGTATCGAGGGCGGTCATGATAGATCCCGGTGGGTGGAAAAAAGGGTTTAAAAACCGGTCAGCGTGAGTTTACCGACCGTTCTTTCGGATTCGAGCCTGGCGTGCGCACTGCGCAGGTTCCGGGCGCAGACGGCGCCGAGATCCCGGGCCGCCGCCGGCATGAGTTGCCCGGCCTCGATCAGGCCGGCCAGGCTATCGAGAATGTCGCCCTGAGCGCCCAGGTCAGGGGTGGCGAACATCGACCGGGTAAACATGAACTCCCATGCCAGGGTGGCGCTCTTGCGCATGAGTGCATTGATGTCGGGCGCCTTGTCGAACGGCACGATGGAGCAGAGCGTTCCTTGCGGGGCAATAATTTCCGCCAGCGCCGGAAAGTGTCGGTCAGGTGCGTTCAGAAGCAGGATGGCGTCAATGTGCGGCAGGCCCAGTTGCGACAACTGCTCCGCCATGTCCGCAAAATGGTCGATCACCTCGTCGGCCCCCAGCTTGCGGCACCATGCCTGCGATTCGGCCCGGGAGGCCGTGGCCACGATGCGCAGTTCTGGTATCAGCCTGGCCAATTGAATGGCCATTGAGCCGACACCTCCCGCCCCGCCCACGATCAACAGTGTTTTCAGGCGATTCTGGCCAGTTCGGGAAAAGCCGATGCGAGAAAAAAGAGCTTCCCACGCGGTCAGGGCGACAAGAGGGAGCGCGGCTGCTTCCGTGGCCGAAAGCCGGCCGGGGCGATGCCCGACAATTCGCCAGTCGACGACATGAAATTCACTGTTGGCGCCGGGCCGCGTCAGGTCGCCCGAGTAATAGACCCGGTCGCCCGGCCTGAACCTCGCGGGAACGTTCGAACCGGTCGCGACGACCATCCCGGCGACATCCCAGCCAAGAACGGCGAATTGACCGTCGTCGACCTTTCGTTGCCGCATCCGGCAATCGGCCGGATTGACCGAAATCGCTTCGACGCGCACCAATAGATCGCGCTGGCCCGGAGTGGGAATGGGGAGTTCGAGGTCGATCAGGGCATCGGGGTCGGCAACGGACAATGCCCGGTAGACGCCGACAGCCTTCATTAGCTTGGGCTGCATATTGTTTGAAGTGGCGGCAATGATTTGTCATGCACTGTACAGATCAACACAAATAAACGGAATGCAAAAAAATTGACACGATCCGTGCAAAAATAACCCGATGAAAGCGATGCAATGGGACGATGTCCGCTATTTCCTGGCTTTGGCACGGCAGGGCAGCCTTTCGGCAACTGCACGCCAGTTGGCGATCGAGCACTCGACCGTGGCGCGCAGGGTGGCGAATTTCGAACGGGCGATGGGGCTCAAGTTGTTCGACCGTTTGCCACGGGGTTGGAGACTGACGCCGGAGGGTCAGGCGCTGTTTGAACGCGCCTGCCTGCTTGAACAGGAGATGCATTCGCTGCAGCGCGCGGCGCTCAGCCAGTCGGCGCTGGAGGGACCGGTTCGCATCACGGCGCCGCCGCTGCTGCTGAACCATTTCGTGCTGCCCCATCTCGACCCATTTCATGCCCGCTATCCGCAAATCGAACTGACATTGCTCGGTGAGCGGCGCGGCGTGCATCTGGGGCGCGGCGAAGCGGATATTGCCTTGCGCATGAGCCGGCCCGGCGAACCGGACCTGGTGGCGAAACAGCTCGGGCAGATCGGCTATGGCCTCTACGCTACGCCGGCATGCTGCGGGCTGCCCGAGGCCGAGCGCAAATTCATCGATTTTGATGAAAGCATGGCGGGATTTTCACAAAAACAGTGGTTGGACAGCCATGTCAGCACTCGTCCCTACGTCTTGCGATGCAATGACATGCAGGCCATGTGCCAGGCAGCCGGCCAGGGCTGGGGCATTGCGCTGCTGCCGAGCTTTCTCGCCGCCAAGGACGAGCGACTGCATTTGCTGGAAGGCCCCCGCCCCCCTTCATTGGCGGTGTACCTGGTCATGCACCCCGACCTTCGCCGAGCACCGCGCGTTCGCTGCACCGCGGACTATCTGATCGACATGTTCGATAAGCATGGCGGCGAACTGTAGCTCACAGGCGTCCGCCAAGAGTTTCAGCCCCCTCTCCCATCAAGGCCTCGTTCGATCGATGCCGAAGAGCACGGAACGAAGCACGAAAATGGCAAGCTACGCCGTCAGCAAGCCGAACCGATTGGCCTGGGTGGTGCGCGGCGGCAAGGCAGGTGCTCCGCCAGCCGCGAGGTCTGCCAATGCTCGAAGCGCCCCCGGACGCAATCATTACTGTGGCGACGTAAAGCCCAATGAAATATCAAGCCCGCTGACGCCCCATGAATGTGACCCATGCCTTCATTCATTTTTTGCAACAGCCCGGTCACTGTCCGATACAGAGCATTACCTTTCATATGACATCTGCCCGGCAGGGCTCCGCGTTATTCGCAACAAGGCGCTGCAAATGGTTGCCAGCACCGAACACCAACAACCTATCCGGGAGATTCAAAATGAAAGTTTCCAAAATTCTCGTCGCGCTGACCGTTGCCGCCGGTTTTGCCTCTGCCTCGTTCGCCCAGGGTACATCCGCGCCGGCCAGCCAAGCCGCGCCGACCGCCAAACCGGCCGTTATGGAGAAGAAGGCGGAAACGCCGAAGGCTGCCGAAGCGGCCAAGCCCGAGGCGACCAAGGCAGCTGAAAAGCATGGCAAGGGCCACGAACACAAGCACGTGAAGCATGAAAAGACCGCAGCGAAACCGGCCGCCACCCCGGCGCCGGCCGGCAAGTAAGCAAATTGCAAGCGGCGCCCCCCGGCCTCCAAAACCGGGGGGATCGTCCCAGGTGTGAGCGGAAAGGAAATCGAAATGAAAAAGCTATTGATCCCAGCCCTATTGATCGGCGCCCTGGCGAGCGGCAGCGCATTCGCCCATCGCGAGTGGGACGATGACGACGGCTATCGGTCGGTTCAGCGCGAGGTGTTTTACCCGGCACCCGTTGTCGCCTATCGGGAACCGCAGGTGGTTTACGCGCCGCCTCCGCCCAGGGTCATTTACCGCGAGCCTGTCGTCTATCAGTCGGAACCGGCTTACGCCTATCAGCCGGCACCGGTGTATTACCGGCAGCAGTCGGATTACCCGCCGGCCTATCGATACGACAATCGCGTCGCCGGGCAGGCCATCGGCGCCGTCGCCGGCGGCCTGATCGGCAGCCAGGTGGGCCGGGGCGGCGGACGCATCGTATCGACGGCGGTTGGCGCCGTGCTGGGCGCGATAGCCGGTGACCGGCTGAGTTATTGATCCTTCCGGCAGAACGGCAAGACCTCCGCCCGACCGCGATCAGGCGGGTTGGGCCGCGCCCCTGCCGGCCTTCAGCATTCGGTCATAGAGCACGACATTGACCGTCGCCGCCAGGTTCATGCAACCATGGGTGGGGATATAGACGATGTCGCGACACCACGCGGTGACATTCTTTCTCAGGCTGCCGTCCTCCGGACCAAAGATGTAGAAGGCGCGTTCGGGATGGCGATATTCGGTGAGCGGCCTGGCCTCCGGGTGAACCTCGATGGCGACCGGCACGCAACCGAAGGGAATGACCTGCTGCAGGTCGTCCACGCCGATCAGCGGCAGTTGCAGGTGTACCTGCTTGGTGTCGGTGCGGAATTCAACGGCGCGCTCGTAGCGCTTGCCGGTATAAAACACAGTGTTGACGCCGTAGCAGCCGGCGGCGCGCATGATGGCGCCGACGTTTTCCGGGCCTTTCGGATTATGGAGGCCGATGCAGGCATAGCCGGTGTAGCCCAGGACCGCCTGTTTGCGGGTGATGGTCTCGATGCTCATCACTGTCCTTGTTCGGGCTGGCGGAATTCGTCGGCCACCCAGGCCTCGGCGCTGGCCGTGCCGAGCTTGAAATTCGGGCCGACACGGACCCTGGCCAGCAGGCAGCCGGTCGCATCTTCGGCCGACAGCGTGGCATAAGGATCGTCCTCGTCGGGAACGATGTCGAGGCTGACGATAATCTGCCCCTCTGCCCGGTTGAGCGTGAGTTTCCGGTGCAGTTGGGCATGCAGTTGATGCTCGTGGCGGCGCAGGACTTCCGAGGCGGTCTTGATCAGTGTCTGGAAGGCCGAAACATCGAGCGGCTTGGGGTTTTTCTTGTCGCGGCCCATGGTCCAGGGGCCGACCAGGGCCGGTTCGACTTCGCCGTCCTTGATCATTTCGACGGCCCAGCCTTCATCCTCTTCGTTCTTGATGACGCGGGCCGTCCAGCCATTGCTGCGCCACAGGCGCGCTTCGTTGATGACCGCGGCTGCGTCGTCGGCCGGGTCGTCGATTGCATTTTTTGTCATCCCCGCATTGTACTTCCCCGCGGCGACTTGCCGACCCGGCCGAAAAAAGGAAAGCCCCCGGGCGGGGGCTTCGATCCACGAAAAAATGCGGAAAAACTACATGCGGGCGATCATCGCGTCGCCAAAGGCAGAGCAGGACAGTTCTTCGGCCCCTTCCATGAGGCGGGCGAAGTCGTAGGTCACCTGCTTGTCGCCAATGGCGGCTTCCATGGCCTTGATGACCAGGTCGGCGGCTTCGATCCAGCCGAGATGGCGCAGCATCATTTCGGCCGAGAGAATGAGCGAACCCGGATTCACCTTGTCCAGCCCGGCATATTTCGGCGCCGTGCCATGGGTCGCCTCGAAACAGGCGTACCGGTCGGAAATGTTGGCGCCCGGTGCGATGCCGATGCCGCCGACCTGCGCGGCCAGCGCGTCGGAAATGTAGTCGCCGTTGAGGTTGGTGGTGGCGATCACGTCGTATTCGGCCGGGCGGAGCAGGATTTGCTGCAAAAAGGCGTCGGCGATGGAGTCCTTGACGGTGATTTCGCGGCCGGTATTCGGATTGATGAAATGACACCACGGGCCGCCGTCGATCAACTCGGCGCCGAACTCTTCCCGGGCCACCTGGTAGGCGATGTCGCGGAACAGGCCTTCGGTGAATTTCATGATGTTGCCCTTGTGCACGATGGTCAGCGACTTGCGGTCGTTGGCGATGACGTACTTGAGCGCGGCGCGGACCAGGCGGCTGGTGCCTTCGACGGAAATCGGCTTGATGCCGATGCCGGAAGTGGCCGGGAAACGGATTTTCTTGACACCCATTTCCTGCTGCAGAAAATCGATGACCTTGCGGCAGGCTTCGGAATCGGCGGCCCACTCGACGCCGGCGTAGATATCCTCGGTATTCTCGCGGAAAATGACCATGTTGGTCAGTTCCGGATGCTTGAGCGGCGACGGCACCCCCTTGAAGTACTGGACCGGGCGGACGCACTGGTACAAATCGAGTTCCTGGCGCAGGGCGACGTTGAGCGAACGGATGCCGCCGCCGACCGGGGTGGTCATCGGTCCCTTGATGGAAACCGAATATTCCTTCAGGGCATCGAAGGTTTCCTTGGGAAACCACTCGTCCGGACCGTAGAGGCGGGTCGATTTTTCGCCGGCGAAGACTTCCATCCAGTGGATTTTCCTGGCGCCGCCGTAGGCCTTGGCGACGGCCGCGTCGATGACCTTGATCATGACCGGCGTGATGTCGATGCCGATGCCGTCGCCTTCGATAAAGGGAATGATCGGGTTGTTGGGAATCGGCTGACCCGGAACGATTTTCTGACCGCCTTGCGGCACCGTGATGTGAGAAGTCATATCCACTCCTTGCGTTGTTTTCGGATGGGCTGCCAGGGCAAACTCCCTTGACCGGCGGCGCCCGGCTTGCGTCTCCACAACCGGGCGGCAAAGGGGATTATGTCGTAAAACCGTTGGCCCTGTCAGCCATTCGGTCCGCTCGCTCAATGCGTTCGGCACAGCGCAAGTCACCGACAAAAAAAGGCGAAGACCGGATCGGTCTTCGCCTTTTTTGCGGTCCGGCGTCCGGCGCCGACGAAGTCGCGTGCTTAGGCGCGCGCAGCCTTCAGTGCCGCATTCAGCGTCGGACTCGGACGCATGATCGCCTTGCACTTATCGGCATCGGCCTTGTAGTAGCCGCCGATATCGACCGGCTTGCCCTGCACCGTCTTCATTTCGGCGACGATCTGACCCTCGTTGACTGACAGGGTCTTGGCCAGGCCGGCGAAGTGGGTCGCCAGTTCCTTGTCCTCGGTCTGTGCCGCCAGTTCCTGCGCCCAGTACATGGCGAGGTAGAACTGCGAACCGCGGTTATCCAGCTCGCCGGTTTTCGGCGACGGCGACTTGTTGTTGTCGAGCAGCTTGCCGGTGGCGGCATCCAGCGTCCTGGCCAGGAGCTTGGCACGGGCATTGTTTTCCTTGATGCCCAGTTCTTCCAGCGACACGGCCAGGGCCAGGAATTCGCCGAGCGAGTCCCAGCGCAGGTGGTTTTCCTGCGTCAGCTGCTGGACGTGTTTCGGCGCCGAGCCGCCGGCCCCGGTTTCGTACATGCCGCCGCCGTTCATCAGCGGAACGATGGAGAGCATTTTGGCCGAGGTACCCAGTTCCATGATCGGGAACAGGTCGGTCAGGTAGTCGCGCAGGATATTGCCGGTCACCGAGATGGTATCCAGGCCGCGGGCGACGCGTTCGAGCGTGAAGCGCATGGCGCGGACCTGCGACATGATGAGAATTTCCAGGCCGCTGGTGTCGTGGTCCTTGAGATACTTCTGGACCTTCTTGATCAGCTCGTTTTCGTGCGGACGGTAGCTGTCCAGCCAGAAGACGGCCGGCATGCCGGACTGTCGGGCGCGGGTGACGGCCAGCTTGACCCAGTCGCGGATCGGCGCATCCTTGACCTGGCACATGCGCCAGATATCGCCGGCTTCGACGTTCTGGGTGAGCAGCACTTCGCCGGTGGCGATATCGACGATGTTGGCGATGCCGTCCTCGGCGATTTCGAAGGTCTTGTCGTGCGAGCCGTATTCCTCGGCCTGCTGGGCCATCAGGCCGACATTGGGGACGGTGCCCATGGTCCGCGGATCGAAATTACCGTGCCACTTGCAGAAGTTGATCATCTCCTGGTAGATGCGGGCGAAGGTCGATTCCGGCATGACGCACTTGCTGTCGTACTGCTTGCCGTCGGCCCCCCACATCTTGCCGCCCTGGCGCATCATGGCCGGCATAGAGGCGTCGACGATGATGTCGTTCGGCGAATGGAAATTGGTGATGCCCTTGGCCGAGTCGACCATCGCCAGACGCGGGCGGTGTTCCTGGCAGGCGTGCAGGTCGCGGATGATCTCGTCGCGCTTGGATTCCGGCAGGGCCTTGATCTTCTCGTAGAGGTCGACCATGCCGTTATTGACGTTGATGCCGAGTTCGGCGAAGGTCTTGCCGTGCTTCTCGAAGGCATCCTTGTAGTAGATCTTGACGCAGTGACCGAAGACGATGGGGTGCGAAACCTTCATCATCGTCGCCTTGACGTGCAGCGAGAAGAGGATGCCGGACTGGCGGCAGTCTTCCAGTTGAGCCTCGTAGAAATCGCAGAGCGCCTTCTTGCTCATGAACATGGAGTCGATGATCTCGCCTTCGAGCAGGGCGAGCTTGGGCTTGAGCACGGTGGTCTTGCCGCCCTTGGCGATCAACTCCATGCGCACGTCACGCGCCTTGTCCAGGGTCAGCGACTTTTCGCCGTGATAGAAGTCGCCGTGCTCCATGTGGGAGACGTGGGTCTGCGACCACTGCTTCCATTCGCCCATGGAATGCGGGTGTTTCTTGGCGAAATTCTTGACGGCACCCGGCGCGCGGCGGTCGGAATTACCTTCGCGCAGCACCGGGTTGACGGCGGAGCCGAGGCATTTGCCGAAACGGGCCTTGAGCGCCTTTTGTTCGTCGGTATCGGCGATTTCCGGATAATCGGGGACGGCATAGCCCTTTTCCTGCAATTCCTTGACGCAGGCTTTCAACTGGGCGACGGAAGCGCTGATGTTCGGCAGCTTGATGATATTGGTGTCCGGCAGCAGGCATTTCTTGCCCAGTTCGCCCAGGGTGTTCGGCACCTTCTGATCGTCTGCCAGGAAGTCGGAAAACTCGGCAAGAACGCGTGCGGAAACGGAAATATCGGCCTTTTCGATCTCGATGCCTGCCGGCGCGGTAAATGTGCGGACAATCGGCAAGAACGCGCATGTCGCCAGCAACGGCGCTTCATCGGTCAGCGTGTAAATGATTTTTGACTTTCCACCAGCCATGTATATCCCCTTGCGTTGGATTGAATTATTGGGGCCAAACGAGGTATTGGCCCATTGTGAACCACTCTGCATTAGCAAAACATGAAGAGTATCGGCCCCCGTTGCATCTCAGTCAACGAAATGCCTTTTCACATTGCGGGTTGGGAGGCGTTTTCCAAGCGAATTCCGGGACTTAGGCAGCCTGCCCGATGCTAATATTCGAGACTGCACGGGGGTAGTCGATCATGAAAATATCTGTTGGCCTTTACGGCACCAATGCGCACCAGATCGCCCTGGCCATGATCC
>JAJXVG010000128.1 GCA_021782315.1 Pseudomonadota bacterium
TGACTTCACCGTCAGCCGGAATGGTCTCCTGGGCCTGAACGACGATGACATCGCCCTTGCGCAGATCGCCGGCCTGGATCATTTCCCACTTTGCGCCATGGCGCGGTTCATGCAGCTTCTTGGCCCAGGTTTCCTTCTTCAGTCCGCGCAGCGAAGCAGCCTGGGCCTTGCTGCGACCTTCCGCCAGCGCCTCGGCAAAGTTGGCGAAGAGAACGGTAAACCACAGCCAGATGGTAATCGCCAGGATGAAACCGGCCGGCGCCTCGCCTTGCCCTCCCAGGGCCTGCACCCACAGGATGGTTGTCAGGATGCTGCCGACGTAGACGACAAACATCACCGGATTGCGCCACTGCACGGCCGGATTCAGCTTGCGGAAGGCATCGGCAATGGCCGGCAGGGCCAGCGTCGGGTCGAACAGGGTAAAAGTCTTGCGTGTCACTTTTTTCTCCCCTCGCTTAGTGGGCTGCCGATAGCAGCAGGTGCTCGATGACGGGGCCAAGAGCCAAGGCCGGAACGTAATTCAGGAGGCCGACCAGCAGCACGGTGCCGATCAGCAGCGCGATGAAGAGCGGGCCATGCGTCGGCAGCGTGCCTGCGCCAACGGCGATACGCTTCTTGCCGGCCAGCGAACCGGCAATCGCCAGGACCGGCACAATCACGCCGAAACGGCCGAACCACATGGCGATGCCCAGCATCACGTTGTAGAAAGGCGTATTGGCCGACAACCCGGCAAAGGCGCTGCCGTTGTTATTGGCCGCCGAGGTGAAGGCATAGAGGATTTCCGAGAAGCCGTGAGCACCCGGATTGGTGATGCCGGCCCTGCCCTCGACGGACATCAGGGCGATGGCCGTACCGAAGAGGACCAGCAGTGGCGTGACCAGGATGGCGATGGAGGTCATCTTCATTTCGTAGGCTTCGATCTTCTTGCCCAGGTATTCCGGCGTGCGGCCGATCATCAGGCCGGCGACGAAAACCGCGAGGATGGCAAAGACGAGCATGCCGTAGAGGCCTGAGCCGACGCCGCCGAAGACCACCTCGCCAAGTTGCATGTCGACCAGCGGCACCAGGCCGCCGAGCGGCGTGAAGGAATCGTGCATGGCATTGACCGCGCCGCAGGAAGCGAGCGTTGTGATGGTGGCGAACAGGGCGGAGTCGGCAATGCCGAAGCGGGTTTCCTTGCCTTCCATGTTGCCGGCGGCCGGATCGACGCCGAGTTGGGTCAGCAACGGATTGGCCTGCTGTTCGTAATGCATGGCGGCAACGGCCAGGACGACGAACATCAGGGTCATTGCGGCGAGCACGGCCCAGCCCTGGCGGGTATCGCCGACGATACGGCCGAAGCTGAAGCACAGTGCGGCCGGGATCAGGAAGATCGACAGCATCTGGATGAAATTCGACAACGGCGTCGGATTCTCATAGGGATGCGCCGAGTTGGCATTCATGAAACCGCCACCATTGGTGCCCAGCATCTTGATCGCTTCCTGCGATGCCACCGGCCCCATGGCCAACGTCTGGACCGGCGTTTCGGCCGGCTCGGTGATGTCGACACCCTTGTCATCCTTCAGCGGCTGACCGGCCGCATCGAGCTTCGGATTGTCGTAATGCGTGACTTCCAGCGTCGTCACATCCTTGTACGCGTCGAAATTCTGGATGACGCCCTGATTGGTCAGGAAGACCGCGTAGATGATGGAAATCGGCAGCAGCACGTGCAGCGTGATGCGGGTCAGGTCGACCCAGGCGTTACCGACAGTCCTGGCGGTATGACGGGCAAAACCGCGGATCAGCGCGATGACAACGACGATGCCGGTGGCGGCCGAGAAGAAGTTCTGCACGGCCAAAGCCAACATCTGGGTCAGATAGCTCATCGTCGCTTCGCCGACGTAGCCCTGCCAGTTGGTGTTGGTCACGAAGCTGACGGCGGTGTTGAAGGCAGAATCCGGGCTGATATTGGGAAAAGCCTGCGGATTGAGTGGCAGATCAGCCTGCAAACGTTGCAGGGCATAAACCACAAAGGCACCAAGGGCATTGAACAACAGGATGGCGACGGCGTATTTCAGCCAGCCCATTTCCTCGTCCTGGCGGATGCCGCACAGGCGATAGATCGGGCTTTCGATCTTGCCAGCCAGGCGGTAGCGTCCTTCCATCACATTGGCGATGTAAATCCCCAATGGCTTGACGGTCAGCAGCAGGACGACAAGAAAAAGTCCGATGAGTATCCAGCCATGATTGCTCATGAGAAGTTCTCCGGATGAAGCAGTGCTGCGATCAAATAGACCAGCAGGCCGACGGCGACGGCGCCACTGAGGATGAAAAGCCAGGTCATTTATTCCCTCCCAGCCGGGCACAGCCGGCGGCGAGAGCGAGCATCAGGGCAAGGAACAGCCCGATACCGGCGAGATAGACGAGATCCATGAGTACACCCCTTGTTGGTATTGCGACAGGTTCATACTAGGAAATGTCTTGTCAAAATTTTCGAGAAAGATGGGGCGCGAAATATAAAAAAACGGTAAAAATCCGCCGGGAACCCGCGAATACGCCCCCCGGCCTATTCGGTTGTACTCGGACTCCAGAATACCTGGCTGACGCAGTCCAGTGACGCAAGGTGGCGAATGACCGCTTCCATCTGCTCACCGTCCACGGAGGTGGCCGCCAGGACAGCCTCGATTTCCACGGCGTCATCGCCGAAGGCATGAACGACCAGGTCGCGGGTCGGATAATCGGCCTCTTCCAGCGCCATCTCCAGTTTTTGCATCACCTCCTTCTGCCTGGCTGAAGGCGCGATGACATGGACGGTGTTGGTGACTTCGACCGAGTGGGTGTCCAGCGGCTGGCGATTTATCCGATCGACAACGGGACGCAGCAAGGTATTTGCCGCCAGCACGAACACCGAGGCGACCACCGCCTCGAGCAGGAGATCGGCCCCGGCGCAGGCGCCCACCGCCGCTGACCCCCAAAGGGTCGCGGCGGTATTCAGCCCGCGGACATTGCCCTCTTCGCGCATGATCACCCCGGCCCCGAGAAAGCCGATACCGGAGACGACATAGGCCACCACATGGTTGGCCCCGTCGTGCCCGGCGAGCCGGTTGGCCATATCGACGAAAATCGCCGCCCCCAGCGCGACGAGCACGTTAGTGCGCAAGCCCGCCGTACGCTGGCGGTATTGCCGTTCCAGGCCGATCACGCCGCCGAGAATGAAGGCGGCCGTCAGACTGATCGTCGTGTCGGCCAGCGAGGCAAGATTGATGTTGTCGATGACTTGCAAGGGAAACTCCTATTGCCAGCCGAAGCGCCGCGTGTAGTAGCTCTTCATGGCCTGGGTCAGAACCATGTAGCCGATCAGTATGACGACCAGGATCGGGAAATAGGTCCACGGCAGTGCCTGGAGTTTGAAGTATTGGGCGAACGGCCCCATCGGGATGAGGATTCCGATGGCCATGATGATGCAGGTGGCGATCAGCAGGGGCGTTCCCGGTCGGCTTTGAATGAAGGGGATTTTTCGGGTCCGGATCATGTGGACGACCAGCGTCTGGGTCATCAGCCCCTCGATGAACCAGCCCGACTGGAAAAGGGTCTGGTGTTCGGGACTGTTGGCCCCGAAAACGAACCACATGACCAGATAGGTCGTGATATCAAAAACCGAACTGACCGGGCCGAAGAACAACATGAAGCGGCCGATGTCGCCCGGGTTCCAACGCTGCGGGTCCTTGACCAGTTCTTCGTCCACGTTGTCGAAGGGGATGGCCACCTGGGAAAAATCGTAGAGCAGGTTCTGCACCAGCAGGTGCATGGGAAGCATCGGCAGGAAGGGAATGAAGGCGCTTCCCACGAGCACCGAGAAGACGTTCCCGAAGTTGGAACTGGCCGTCATCTTGATGTATTTGAGCATGTTGGCAAAGGTCTTGCGGCCTTCGATCACGCCTTCCTCCAGCACCATCAGGCTCTTTTCAAGCAGGATGATGTCGGCGGCTTCCTTTGCGATATCCACGGCGGTGTCGACGGAAATGCCGATGTCCGCAGTGCGCAGGGCCGGGGCATCATTGATGCCGTCGCCCATGAAGCCGACGACATGACCGTTGGCCTTAAGCAGGCGGACGATGCGCTCCTTGTGGGCCGGCGTCAGTTTGGCGAAGATGTCGTGGGTTTCCACCACCCCGGCCAGTTCGATGTCTTCCATGCGCTCCAGGTCGGAGCCGCGCAGCACGGACCCCGCGTCCAAGCCGACCTCGCGGCAGATCTTGGCGGTGACCAGTTCGTTGTCGCCGGTGAGCACCTTGACCCGCACGCCGTGGGCGGCCAGAGCCTGCAGAGCCGGCGCGGTCGACTCCTTCGGGGGGTCGAGGAAGGCGACGTAACCGATCAGCGTCAGCCCGCTCTCGTCGGCCACCCCATAGGACTCCTGAGTCGGCGGCAGTTCCTTCGAGGCGACGGCAACCACCCGCAGGCCGTCCTCGTTGAGATCGGCGGTGACCGCCCGAACACGGGCCAGCAGTTCCGGCGTCAGCGCTTCGTCCTTATCCCCGTGCCGGACGCGCTGGCAAACCTCGAGGATTTCCTCGACGGCACCCTTGCAGATCAACAGGTGGTGCTCTTCATGTTCGGCCACGACGACGGACATGCGGCGACGCTGAAAATCAAACGGAATTTCGTCCACCTTGCGAAAATTGCCTGCCGGGTTGAGTTCCTTGTGAACCTCGGTATGTTCCAGAACAGCCACGTCGAGCAGGTTCTTGAGGCCGGTCTGGTAGTAACTGTTGAGATAGGCTGCCTCCAGCACATCGTCGGAATCCTCGCCCCAGACATCGGTATGCCGGGACAGGAAAATCCTGTCCTGGGTCAGCGTTCCGGTCTTGTCGGTGCACAGGATGTCCATGGCGCCAAAGTTCTGGATGGCATCCAGTCGTTTAACGATGACTTTCTGGCGGGAGAGGATGACCGCACCTTTGGCCAGGGTGGAGGTAACGATCATCGGCAGCATTTCCGGAGTCAGGCCGACGGCGATGGACATCGCAAAAAGGAAAGCCTCGGTCCAGTCCCCTTTGGTAAAGCCGTTGATGAACAGAACCATCGGCGACATCACGAACATGAAACGGATCAGCAACCACGCCACCTTGTTGACGCCCGACTGGAACTGGGTCGGGGCGCGGTCGGTAGTAGTCACCCGCTGCGCCAGAGTGCCAAAGTAAGTGCCGCCGCCGGTGCTGACGACGACAACGTTCGCCGAGCCGGACACCACGTTGGTGCCCATGAATACGATGTTGTCCAGTTCCAGTGGATTGGTCGCCCACGCATCGCGCTGCAAGGCGAATTTCTCGACCGGGAGGGACTCGCCGGTCATCGCCGCCTGACTAACGAACAAATCCTTTGCCGAAAGAACCCGACAGTCGCCCGGAATCATGTCGCCGGCGGAAAGAAGCACTACATCGCCGGGCACCAGTTCCGACATGGGAAGCTCCTCGCGACGTGCCGGCTTGACATGCAAGCGAACCTCGAAATAACGACCGGCCTCTTCGGCCGCATCCTCGCTGATGTCCCGGCGGATGACGGTGGCCGTGTTGCTGACCATGGCCTTCAGCTTGTCGGCGGCAATGTTGGACTTGCGCTCCTGCCAGAAGCGGATGGCGACGGAGAGCACCACCATGGTGCCGATGACGATGGTCGCCTTCATGTCCTCGGTGGCGTAGGAAATGGCGGCCAGCAGGGTCAGCAACAGGTCGAAGGGGGTCTTGTAGCAATGCCACAAATGGAGCCACCAGGGAAGGGACTTCTCCTGCTCGACCTGATTCAGCCCGACACGCTCGCGTATGCGCGCTGCCTGCTGGGCACTCAGTCCATCCGGATGACTGTTCAGTTGTTTGAGCAAGGCATCGACATCGCTTTTGGCCGCCGAGGCCAAGGTCTGGGCGAGCGAGGGCGGCACCTCGCGGCTGACCGAGGTGCCGGAAAGACTGTCGAGCATGGCGAGGCGACGGAAGTGTCGACCGAGACCGCGGGTGCGGACAAAGCTCGCGAAAAGTTCCTTGAGGATGGTGATACGCATGGTTTCTCCACTTCCGTCTTCCCCTACGGAAGACGACAATCGAGGCACATCCCGGCATTTTTCGGCCGGGCTTGGCGCAGATACTGACGACTGGGAGTGGCAGAAAACTGATTCGGTTTTCCGAAGCCACTACCCGCCTACGAAGGCAAGGTAGCAGCAGGATATGAATCTGCGGTTACCTTGCCGGTCTGGTCGAGTCGATAAATGATCGACTACTGGGACAGTCCACAGAAACACTCCGAAAATAAAAACGGGCGAACTCTAGCACCGGGGAAGAAAACTGACAATATCCCCCCGGGGGGGATACAACAAAATCATGATCGCGCGCACGCATGCCACCACAGAGAAGCGGCGGGCGGTAGAAAGAAGCGCCAGAAAACAATAAACGGAATAAGCAAATGATTTTTTATTCCTTTTAGAAATAAAAATCTCTCCTTATGCTATGGCTCACAGGAACTTTATTGAGCAAAACAACAATGCGAGCGTTAAAAACCTGGGCCGTGGCGTTGGGGATTGTTGCACCGGCAGCACAGGCCGAATCCAATAATATCGAGATCTATGGCCTGCTTGACCTGGGCATCACGACTCTTGACCATGCCAAGCCTTTCGACCCGTCGTTGGGTACCGTTCCGATGACCAACAAACTTGCCACCGACCGGGTGAGCAGCGTGGTTTCCGGCAATCTGCAAACATCGCGTATCGGTTTCCGCGGCCAGGAAGATCTGGGCAATGGCTTGTCCGTCATTTTCACGCTGGAATCGCACATTAACGCCAATAACGGCACGCTTGGCGCCGGCGCCTCGGCGACCGGCGACAAATCCGGCTCCTATCAGGTCGGCGACAGTTCCTGTCAAGGCCAGCTCTTCTGCCGCCAAGCCTGGATCGGACTGCAAGGCGATTTCGGAACCTTCAGCCTCGGCCGTCAGTACGCTTTTACCTACGATATCATCTCGGCCTACGATCCCTTGAATGCCTCCAATTCGTTCGATGGCGCCGGCGCGACCCAGCAGGGCGGTGGCAACACGCGAGATGTGCGCATAGACAACAGCGCCAAGTACACGACCCGTATCAACAATGTCAATCTGGGCGTCGAATACGGCTTCGGCGGCGTGCCCGAGCGCCCATCGGCCGGCGCCTTCTTGGGCGTCAGCCTCGGCTACGAGACCGGGCCGTTCAGTATTCAGGGGGCCTGGCAGAGGAAGACAGACTCGCAGATATGGTCGGCCACATCCCCTAACCTAAACACCGTCTATGACACGGATACCGGCACCTTCCTGCTTGCCGTCAAGTACCGCATGGACAACACCCTACTGCACGCGGGCTATCAGCAGATTTATTTTGACACCGGCAGCAATGCCCTATGCGTCCCCGGCGCCGACTTCGTCTGCGGCGCAAACAAGCGCTACGACGGCAAGCGAACAAAACTATGGTTTAGCGGCGTAACCTATGCCGCCACCTCCCGCCTGAAACTGATTGGCGGGGCCTACGATCTGCACCAGTTCGCGTTCCAGACAGGTAGCGCCTCAATGGCCGACGGCCACCAGCGCGATCTCAGTCTTCTAATGGACTATCAACTGTCGAAGCGTACCGACCTCTACGCAGGCGTCCATCACACAGCGCTGAGCGGTGGCAACGCTTACGGTTTCTTAAAGACCTCCTTCAATCTTTTCGCCACCGGCCTGAAGGTCGCGTTCTGATCGTTGGCCCGCTTTCCCGCGCAGCCGGTCACGAAGACACCGCGGGCATCCAAATCCGTTATCGAGCGAAGCACGAACCGGCCTTCCTGGCCAAGCTTTAAGCAACGCCGTATGGCGGGTCGGGGCGCCACCAGGCAGGAAGCGGCGGCCGTCACCGGGTACGCCCTCTTGGTCCGCTTAACGATCCCAGTACGGGGTCGGTCCAAAGCGATCGAGGAGAAATTCGATGAAGGCGCGGACTTTCAGCGGTAAATGCCGATTCGGCAGATGAACGGCGTAGATGAAGCGTTCGGTCGGCACATAGCCGGGCAGGACTTCGACCAGGCGGCCTTCCTGCAGGTCCTTGCCGACGATGAAGGTGGGCAGCAAGGCGAGGCCGAGTCCGCCGAGAACGGCCTGCGACAGAGCCTCGTCATCGTTGATGCGCAGGGTACCGGCGACGGGGATCGAGACATCGCCGTCGTAGCCCTTGAGGTGCCAGACCCCTTGGGTGTCCATGAAAGTGTAGTCAAGGCAGTTGTGCGCGCCGAGATCCTCGGGAACAAGCGGTATGCCCCGGCGGGCGAGGTAGGACGGGCTGGCGCAGATTTTCCGACGGATTGGGGCCAACTGGCGGGCGACGAGGTTCTGGCCGGGCTCGCGGGTAATCCGCAGGGCGATGTCATAGCCTTCGTCGGCCATGTCGACCAGGCGGTCGCTGATGGTCAGATCGACGGTCAGGTCGGGATAGCGGGCCATGAAATCGGGCAGGGCGGAGGCTACGTGCATGGTGCTGAAAGCGACGGGAGCGCTGATCTTCAGTTTTCCGCGCGGCTCCTGATGGAGACGGGAAATCGTCGTGTCGGCCAGGTTCAGCTCTTCCAGTATCCGGTCACAATGCTCGAAATAGGCCTCGCCGACGTCGGTCAGGCTCAGGCTGCGGGTGCTTCTATGCAGCAAACGGACGCCAAGTTCGCTCTCCAATCGAGCGATCGCCTTGCTCACCCGCGACTTGGAGACATCGAGCCGCCGGGCCGCCTCGGAAAAGCTCCGGACCTTGACCACATGGGCGAAGAACAGCATGTCATTGACGTCGTGCACGGGGCACCCCAACTGTTATCAAATTGGAAACAGTTTTATTCAAAATGAGTGGCTTATCAAGTTTAGTTTCCAGACCTATCATCCAAACTTCCGAAAGCGGCGGCCCCAGGGCTTCTCGAAAAAACACCAAAAACACCGAACTCGCCAAGGGATTGGCTCGTTTGCGATGGTCGTCGACAAGGCTCATTCAGGCTCGCTCACGTATGAACTCGATTTTTTTCACAAAATCGAAGCAGACATTGTCGCCCATTGGGTATCAATCCAATACGGATATGCCATGGCGAAGCACCAGGGGGGGCGGCGCAATTTTGAAAAAGCACGACATCACAAAGCAAGGGAGAGAGCATGCACTACAAGAATTTTGAGGCCTTCATCCAGCAAGTGGCCAGTCGCAACCCGGGGCAGCCGGAATTCCAGCCGGAGGTCGCCGA
>JAJXVG010000129.1 GCA_021782315.1 Pseudomonadota bacterium
TGCTGGGTGACGTCAATCACCTGCGCGCCCTGCTTTTTTCGGCCCTGATCATATTTTCCGGTTTTACCGTCATTCCCTACATCACGGTTTACGCGGTCAACAATGTCGGCATTCCACTGTCGGATATACCCATCGTCTACCTGGTCGGCGGTTCGGCCACTTTCATCAGCGCCCGACTGATCGGACACTGGGCCGACAAGCACGGCAAGGTCGAGCTTTATCGCTGGGTCGCCCTGCTTGCCATCCTGCCGGTGCTGGCGGTGACGCACGCCGGGGCGCTGCCGCTTTGGGCCTGGCTGATCTTCACCACCGGATTTTTCGTGCTGACTTCGGGCCGGATGATACCGGCCATGGCGATCATCGCCTCGTCGGCGCAACCCCGCCTGCGTGGCACCTTCATGTCACTCCACGGCACCGTCCAATCGCTCGCCATGGGACTGGCGACGACGCTGACCGGTTTCCTGACCTCACTCGACGGCGACGGCCGGATCGTCGGCTACGCCCAAGTCGGCTACGTGGCAATCGCAGCCAACCTGCTGGCTGTATGGTTTGCCTCGCGGATCGCGATGCACGGGCGAAACGTCTAAGGCGGGCCGCCCGCCCCCTTCGATCAACAATTTCCTTTCTTGGCTTGCCCGGGCGGACAAAAACCGCCATCCCTGGAATGTTCGCCTGGATCGACGACAACGGAGCCGGCCGGCGTGTAGACGGCGCAGCCGACAAGCAGGAAGAGCATGGCCAACGACGAGAGAATCAGTTTCATTTTTCATCCTCCGGACAAATAGCGACGGAAACGATTCTACCCTTTGCCGGACAACCCTCGCGACCGGAAACCGACTACTGCCTCCTTACCCGCTTGACCAATTTCCAGCCGGTTTCCGGATTTGCATTCATTCAACCTGCCGCTTCGAGTTCGGCCATCAGCCAGTCGCAAAAAGCGACGACCGAGGGACGTCCGGCCAGTATCTTCCGCATGATCAGGAAGTAGGCGTAAGGCGACGGAACGCTCAAGTTGAAAGGCATGATCAGGCGTCCAGCCGCAATGTCGGCCTCGACCAGCGGCAACAACGCCAAGGCGATGCCCTGGCCGTCCAGTGCCGCCTCGACGGCAAGCACCGCGTTCGAGAAGCGCGGGCCGCGCCCGGCGTCGACGTCGACGACTCCGGCCCGCTTCAGCCACTCCTGCCAATCGGGCGGATTTGGATCATCGTGGATGGTTTCGTCGTGGATCAGCACGTGGCGGGCCAGGTTTTCCGGCCGGTCAAGCGGCCGCTCGGGGGTTGCCAGGCGCGGCGAGCAGACCGGCACCCAGGCCGGCGCGAACAGTCGGCGAACGTAAAAGCCGGGATAATCGCCGGTGCCGTAGCGAATGGCCAGGGAAATATCGGCCCTTCGCAGATCGAGTGGTTCATCGGCAAGGCTCGACTCGCCGGGGCGATCGACCGCGTCGCTCTGACTGGACAGGCGCAGCTTGACCTGCGGATGCCCGGCGACGAAACGCGGCAAGCGCGGAACCAGCCAGCGGGTCGCGAAAGAAGGCGGAGCGACCACCGTCAACACCCCTTCGCCCGGCGGCCGGGCCGTATCGAGCGCCGCGGCGAGGCATTCGAAAGCCTCGCGCAGTTTGGGCAACATCGCCCCGGCCTGTGCGGTCAGTGCCAGGGCGCGGGTCAGGCGATGGAAGAGGGCGAAGCCGAGGTATTCCTCCAGTGCCTTGATCTGCTGGCTGATCGCCGCCGGCGTCACATGCAATTCCTCCGCCGCCTTCTTGAAACTGAGATGGCGGCTGGCGGCCTCGAAGGCGCGCAGTGCGGCAAGCGGCGGCAGGCGATAGCTCATCGACGATTAAGTTTTCCTAAACCACCGGATCATAATTTGTCGTTTGTCCTCTCGCAAGCGATTCCCTATCTTTGCCATCCGGCTTTTGAACAAGCCATTTCGCGAGTTAATGAAAGGAAATACCCCTGATGAAACGCTCCCTGCTCGTCGCCGCACTGCTGGCCGTCGCCCTCTCTGCCTGCGCCAAAAAGGAAGAAACCGCTCCCGTCCTGCCGCCGCCGGCAACGCCACCCAGTCTGCCGGCGGCGACGCCGGAGGCAAGCACGCCGGCTTCGGCCACAACGACCGAACCCGGGCCGGCCGGCGAAGCGAAGCCTGCCAACTGATCGATCGGCCGGATGCGACGATTCAGATTTTCTTATTCGTTGGATAAAAATATCTCGTTCGTTCGGCCTCCATATTTTCGTTAAATTTGCGCACTGTCTCCTCCAGACCTGCATGCGCTTGGGATCTGGATTTGGCCCGCAGCCGTGCGGGCCTTTTTTCGATCCGGTCGCGGAGACCCCCTCTCTTTCATAACCCCGTTCAGGAGCCTTGGCCATGGGTGGAGCATCCCGCGTCCTCAATCCCGCATTACGCGGCAAGATCATGTCGGCTGGCGAGGCGGCCAGCCTCATTCCTTCCGGCGCCAATGTCGGCATGAGCGGCTTCACCGGCGCCGGCTACCCCAAGGAAGTGCCGACCGAACTGGCCAAGCGCATCATGGATGCCAACCTGCACGGTCGAAAATTCAAAATCGGCGTGTGGACCGGCGCATCCACCGCCCCCGAACTGGATGGCGCTCTGGCCATGGTCGACGGCGTCGAAATGCGCCTGCCGTACCAGTCCGACCCGACCTGCCGCAAGCGCATCAATGCCGGCGAGATGGAATACATCGACATCCATCTCTCGCATGTGGCGCAGTTCGTCTGGTTCGGCTTTCTCGGCAAACTCGACGTCGCCGTGGTCGAGGTCTCGGGCATCCTGGAGGATGGGCGACTGATTCCGTCGTCTTCCATCGGCAACAACAAGACCTGGCTGGAGCAGGCCGATCAGATCATCCTCGAAGTCAATTCTTGGCAGAACCCGCTGCTCGAAGGAATGCACGACATCTACTACGGTACCGGCCTGCCGCCCAACCGCCAGCCCATCCCGCTGGTTCGCACCGGCGATCGCATCGGCGAGGCCTATTTCAAGATCGATCCGAACAAGGTCATCGCCGTGGTCGAAACCAACAGCCCCGACCGCAACTCGGCCTTTTCCGCGCCGGACCAGAATTCGCGAAAGATCGCCGGCCACATCCTGGAATTCCTCGAACACGAGGTCAAGAAGGGGCGCCTGCCCAAAGACCTGCTGCCGCTGCAATCCGGCGTCGGCAATATCGCCAATGCCGTCCTGGCCGGCCTTAACGACGGACCTTTCGAGAACCTGAGCGCTTACACCGAAGTTCTGCAGGACGGCATGCTGGAGATGATCAAATCGGGGAAGCTGTGCCAGGCATCGGCCACGGCCTTTTCTCTGTCCCCCTCGGCCTTGAGCGACCTGAATGCCGATCTTGCCCGCTTCAAGGACAGCATCATCCTGCGCCCGCAGGAAATCTCGAACCACCCGGAAGTCATCCGTCGCCTGGGTGTCATCGCCATGAACGGGATGATCGAGGCAGACATCTACGGCAACGTCAATTCCACCCATGTCATGGGTAGCCAGATCATGAACGGCATCGGCGGCTCCGGCGATTTCGCCCGCAACGCCTATATTTCCATTTTCATGACCCCGTCGCAGGCCAGGAACGGCCAGATTTCCTGCATCGTGCCCATGGTCTCGCACGTCGATCATACCGAGCACGATGTCCAGATCATGGTGACGGAGCAAGGTCTGGCCGACCTCCGCGGCCTGTCACCGAAGCAAAGGGCCAAGGTGGTCATCGAAAACTGCGCCCATCCGAATTTCAAACCACTGCTGATGGATTACCACAAGCGCTCGCTCAACCTGTCGCCGGGCAAGCAGACGCCGCATCTGCTCGACGAGGCGCTGAGCTGGCATCAGAACTATCTTCGCCAGGGGGCCATGTAAGGCCGGCCCCGCTCGCCTCAGCGGGTCGATCGACGGGAATCGCCGCCGGACTGCCGTCGACGCAGCAGCCAGGCAAACCCGAATCCGAGCGGCAGGATCATCGTCCCGGACAGATCGAACAGGCTGCTCGCCCCCAGCCCATCGAAAACGATCGCGCCGCCGGACACCCCGACCGATTGCCCGAGAAAGAACGCCGAGGCGAACAGGGAAACGGCGGTCCCCCGCACCTGGGGCGCCATCTGGGTCGCATTCGTCTGCAAGGTATTGTGCAGCATGTAATAGCCGATTCCCAGCAGGAAAGCGGCGGGAACGGTCATCGTCCAGGTCGCGCCATAGGCGAGCAACAGCCAGGCAACGGCGATCGCCGCAGTGCCCAGCACGACGAGGCCCAACTCGCCCAGGCGGCGAACGAAGCGCTTGGCCGCTACGATGTAGGCCAGTCCGCCAAGGCCGAACACCCCCATCAATGCGCCGGCGGCCGACATGGCAAGGCCAAAGCGCCGATGGAGGTAAAGGGGAACGAAGGCCATTCCACCGAACACCAGCATGCCTTCGAGAAAGACCACCAGCAGAATGACTCTCGCCCAGGGGCTGGCCAGCACCAAGGCCATCTGCGCCCAGAAACCGGCCTTTTGCGTGCCGTCGAGGTGCCGGTGGAATGTCTGCGGATTTTGCCTGGCTTCACGCCAGACGCCGAAACCGATGGACAGATAGGCAAGGCACAGAAAGACGAAGGCCCATCGCCAACCCACGGTATCGCTGAACAGACCGCCGATGAACTGGCCACCGATAATGCCCATGATCTGGCCGCCGAGAAACTTGGCCAAGGTTGCCTGACGCTCTTCATACGGCACGGTATCCCCGATCCAGGCCATCGAAAGCGGAATGATGCCGGCGGCGGTGACACCGTTGAGAAAGCGCGCCAGAATCAGTTGATCCAGCGACAGCGCGACGGCCGAGCCCAGGGAACCTGCAACGCAGGCCAGGGTCGTGTAGGCGATCAGTCGGTATTTGCCCAGGCGGTCGCCCAAGGGGCCGAAAAAAACCTGCACGAGACCATAGGCCACGGCAAACCCGGATACCACGTGGGCGACTTCCGATGCGGAGGCGGAAAAAACCCTGCTCAGTTCCGGCAGCATCGGATCGCAGATACGTGCCGAGGTGGCGCTGGCAAAGGCTGCGACTGACAGCAACAGGATGGCCCGGCCCTGTTGATGGCTTTGGTGCTGTGTCATGGACGCGTTGTCTCGTTTCCTGGTCGCGATCAGAAACAAGCCAGCGCGATTAGTTCAATTTGTATTGCGCCATGGCGCTAGGTGTAGCGTTGCACGCTCTCCGGTACTTAAAACCTTGTCTTTTCGGCCATGGCGGCGTTGCAAATCCTCGCGATAGCACTGGGTATCGCTGTGGTTTGCACCTTGCCCCGACCAAAAATCCGTCGCTTTTAACTGTGCCGAGTGCAACACTAGGCATTGCCGGCCAAGCAGGAGCAAGCCGGCCTGGCCGGATAATTTTCACCGCCGCCTTGTGTACCCGCGCATTACTGTATAAACTACTGTATATCGTATCATCGGGAAGGCCGCCATGTGCGTATCCTACGAACTCAAGACCAAAGCCAGGGAACTGAACCGGCGCTTCCCGCCGCTCCTTCTCGACCGTGACGAAATGCCCGGCACGGTCGACATGCACCCGAGCAACCCGGTACTGACGATCCGCACCGGCGAGACCGGTCCCGTCGGCGGCACTGCCCGCTGGGGACTGGTCGGCAGCTTTCTTGAGCGGCTGCCGTGTCAACCGCTCCTTACACTGAACGGCGAAGGCCTGGTCGACAAGCCTTTCTACAGCAAGATACTGAAAAGGAATCGCTGCCTGATTCCGGCCACGGCCTTCCACACGAGATTGCTCTCGGCGGGCGGGCAGCAAACAATACGGATCAGCGAGGTCGGCGGCGACCTATTGCTGCTGGCCGGCATATTTGATCGCCACCCACTTGCCGGAAGCACCTGCGCCATCCTGACCCGCGCCGGCGATGCCGTCGTTGGACGCATGCCGATCATGATCGAACCCGAGGAAATCTGCTTCTGGCTGGGCCAGCATGCCGAATTTCCCGAGGCTGAATTCGAGGCGATACTGCGCAGGCCGCCACGACGAAACATGGCCTTCGAGACGATGATCGAGGCAGAGCCCTCGCCCCAACTATCATTCCCATTTGCGTGACGGATTCCATTCCGGGTCGCTGAAACAGGGCAACCAAGGCAGGTAAAATTCAGTATCCTGATGGCAAGTTCGCAGCCGGTTAGGCGGCGTCCGTTTCAACAAGGGTTTAGACATGTTCGACAATCTGCTGGGCTTTTTCTTTCAATGGGCCATCACCGCCCTCTGCCTGTGGGTGGCCAGCCTGGTCTTCAAGGGAATCCGTTTTTCCGGCAGCTCGGCACTGGTCGTTTCCGCCCTGCTCCTCGGTTTCGCCAACGCCGCCCTGCGGCCGCTGGTCGTTATCCTGACCCTGCCCTTGACGCTGATCAGCCTCGGTTTCTTCCTGCTCGTCATCAATGCCCTGATGCTCCTGCTGGTCGCCAAGCTGGTGCGTGGATTCGATATTTCCGGCTTCTGGACTGCCTTTTTCGCCAGCCTGTTCATATCGATACTGAGCATGGCCCTGGGCACCCTGGCCCCCAATGCCGAGACGACGATCTACCGCTTGCCCGATCGTTCGGCCCAGACGATATCGATGTAGGCCCCCCCGTGAATCGCCCCGCTTACTGGATTTTTCGCGCCGAACATCGTCTGCTGACCTGCGCCGGGAATGCTGCCGGTGCAGTCTTTCCCTTGGGCGTCGCCGCCGATTTCGGCTACCCCGGAGAAGCGCTTCGCGTCGGCGAACTGCAAGGCCTGCCCTGCTATGCCGCCGATGTCGCGCAATTTCCGGCCATTCCCGCCGGCGAACCAATGCCGCTGCGCGCCCTCTTCGAACTGGCCGGCGCTGAGATTTTTGCCCTGGCCGGCCGTGCCAGCCAGTTGCTGGACTGGCGGAACAACCATCGTTTTTGCGGCCGCTGCGGCACGCCCACCGCCATGAAGGCCGGCGAATCGGCCATGCAGTGCCCGGCCTGCGGCCTGCTCGCCTATCCGCGAATTTCACCGGCCGTGATGGTACTGGTAGGCGACGGCGACAAACTGTTGCTGGGCCGCAGCCCCCATTTCAAACCCGGGGTGTACAGCGCCCTGGCCGGTTTTGTCGAGCCCGGCGAAACGCTGGAGGAATGCGCTGCCCGCGAGGTGCGCGAAGAGGTCGGTATCGAAATCACCAATCTCCGCTATTTCGACAGTCAGCCGTGGCCCTTCCCCAACTCACTGATGGTCGCCTTCTTTGCCGACTATGCCGGCGGCGCGATCAATCCCGACCCGAGCGAGATCGAGGCGGCCGACTGGTTTCGCTTCGATGCCCTGCCCATCCTGCCGGACCCGGTCAGCATTTCCCGCCGCCTGATCGATGCCGCCTGCCAAAGGCAAACAGGCCGGCGCACTTGAGCTTCGTTGGTATTCCGGTCAGTCGGGATGCCAGCAGAGGGAACCGATAACGGACGATACGGTCGCATCTGACATGTGGCTGGAAAAACTGAGCCGCGACGCCTAGAATGAGCGCTCAGGCAAGCCAGCGGATTGTGCCAGCCAGCCCTCGTTTTTCAACAAACACGGGAGAAAGCCATGAAGGGCGACAAGAAAATCATCGATATCCTCAACGATCTGCTGGCCGGCGAACTGACCGCCGTCGATCAATACCTGATCCACGGTGAGATGTACGTCGACATGGGCTTCGGCGAACTGGCCGCCAAGGCGCTGCACGAATCCGAACACGAACGCCAGCATGCCCGCGCCCTGATCCAGCGCATCCTCTTTCTCGAAGGCAAACCGGACCTCGGCCAGCGCAACGGGCTGAAGATCGGCAAGACCGTGCCGGAGATGCTGAAATCCGACCTCAACGTCGAATACAAGGTCGTCGGCGACCTGAAAAAAGCCATCGCCGCTTGCGAAAAGTCGCAGGACTACGTCAGCCGGGACATGCTGGCCGTCCAGTTGGAAGATACCGAAATGGACCACGCCTACTACCTCGAAAAGCAGATCCGGCTGATCGAACTGGTCGGCCTGCAGAACTACCAGCAGAGCCGGATGGGTTCCGGCACGGCCGCTTGAGGAGCGAGCATGAAAGGCGACAAGAAAATCGTCGATGCCCTGAACCGGGTATTGAAAAACGAACTGACCTCGATCAATCAGTACTTCCTGCATGCCCGCATGTTCCGCAACTGGGGCCTGGAAAAGCTCAACGACTACCGCTACCGGCAATCGATCCGGGTCATGAAGGAAGCCGACGAGGTCATCGAGCGGGTCCTCTTCCTCGAAGGTCTTCCCAACCTGCAGAATTTGGGCAAACTGATGATTGGCGAAAACGTGGTCGAGTGCCTGCAATGCGACCTGAAATACGAAGGTGAAATCCAGCGTCCGCTATTGCTCGAAACCATAGCGCTCTGCGAGGAATTGCAGGATTACGTCAGCCGCGACCTGCTGGCCGAACTGCTAGAGCACTGCGAGGAAGCCATCGACTGGCTGGAAACGCAGCAGCGCCTGATCGCCGACGTCACCCTGCCGAATTACCTGCAGTCCCACATGGACGCGGGCGGGGACTAAACCCCTGCTGTCTCCGCGCCGGCCGCAGTCGTCGACTGCGGCCCCCGCTCACGGACAACTCGCCGGATCGCTGGCGTAGGCGGCCAACCCCAGGCTGCGCAGGCGATCCAGGTAGCAACCGTAGTGCGCCGGCCAGGCAAACGCCTTATCGTCAGCCAGCAGGCCGGGAATATTGGTCAGGTCGATTTCGGCCACGGCCAGCGTTTCGCCGCCGGTCGCCAGCAGCAAGCCCTCGACCAGCAGCATGTCGGACAGCAGCCAGGCCCGATGGCCGTCCGCTCCGCCCAACAGTTCGGCCGTTTCGGTCAGGTCCAGCCCGGCCAGTCGTTCGATGGCTTTGTGCTCATGCCGCTGCTGTTCGGGTCGAACATCTTTGTCGACCCGTCCACCATGCCCGGCTGGCTTCAGGCGTGGGTCGAGATCAACCCCGTGTCCTGTAGGAGGGACCCTACCAGGACCGCAAGAAAGCCTAGCGCCAACCCGATCACCCTTAAAGCCCTGTTGTCCGAAAACCAGGATCTCATGAAATCC
>JAJXVG010000130.1 GCA_021782315.1 Pseudomonadota bacterium
GTGTTGCACTCTTGATGGCACAGTTAAAACTGAAGGATTTTTGGTCAGGGCAAGGCGCAAACCACAGCGATACCCAGTGGTATCGCGCGGATTTGCAACGCCGCCATGGCCGAAAAGACTAGGTTTTAAGTGCCGGAGAGCGTGCACCACTACACTAAACGATACCGCTTCAGCCTTGCAGCAGGCCGTCCAGCATGGCGATCATCTGATCGATTTCCGCTTCGCTGACATTGAGGGCCGGCATGAAGCGCAACAGATTCGGTCGCGGCGCGTTGAGCAGCAGCCCTTGCGGCGCCAGTTCCAGCCCCCGGCGCACGATCTCCGGCCCGCGCTCGTCGGCGAGAATCATGGCGCGCAGCAGGCCGCACCCGCGCTCGCCATGCTGGCCGTGGCGGGCGGACAGTTCGAGCAGGCGCTTCGCCAGGTACTGCCCCCGGGCCTCGACCTCGCCGAGGAATCCCGCTTGCAGCAGACGCCGCACGACCGCCACGCCGACCGCCGTCATCAGCGGATTGCCGTTGTAGGTTCCCCCCTGGTCGCCCGCTTCGAAGCAGCAGATTTCCTCGCGGGCGAGCAGCGCGGCCAGCGGCACGCCGCCGCCGATCCCCTTGCCCAGCGTCATGATGTCCGGGACGATAGCGGCATGTTCGTAGGCGAACAGCTTCCCGGTCCGCCCCATACCGGACTGGACCTCATCGACGATGAGCAGGATGCCGCGGGCCCTGGTCAGCTCGCGCAATGCCTTCATGAAGGCGGGATCGGCCGGAATCACGCCGCCCTCGCCCTGCACCGGTTCCAGCATGACGGCGACGGTCTTGGCGCCGATCAGGGCCTCGACCGAGGCGATGTCGTTGTAGACCGCTTTCGGGAAGCCTGCCACCTGCGGCGCATAGAGCGTATCCCAGCCGGCCTTGCCGGAAGCCGACATGGTGGCCAGGGTGCGGCCGTGGAAGGAATGACCGAAGGTGACGATCTCGTAGGCGCCGTCCCGGTGCAGCCGGCCCCATTTGCGCGCCAGCTTGATGGCGCCCTCGTTGGCTTCGGCCCCGGTATTGGCGAAAAAGACGCGGTCGAAAACCGAGTTGGCGGTCAGCAGGCCGGCCAGTTCGACCATCGGCGCGTTGTAGAAGGCCGGACTCGGGTTGATCAGGCGCTCGGCCTGGGCAAGCAGCGCCGCCGAAATTTCCGGCGGGCAATGCCCCAGGCAGTTCACCGCCCAGCCCTGAATGAAGTCGAGATAGGATTTTCCCCGCTGGTCGACCAGCCACGATCCCTTGCCGCTCTCGAAAACCAGTTCGGGGCGGCTGGTGATGGACATCAGGGAATCGGTCGAATAGGCTCCGTACTGCATGCTGGGCTCCAGGATTGGCGAAAGTTGGAAGTATAGCCGGGCGATCCGCTCACTGACCGGCTCTGCCCGGATCGACGGCGGCGATGTCCGCCAGCAGACGTTGGCGGCGAGTAAGCAGGAAAGCGACAAAAATAAGCAATGCGCCCCCCTCCAGCAGCAAGGTCCGGCCGGCGCCGAGACCGGCCGCGACGAGGCCGGCCAGCAGGCCGCCCACGGCGTCGAAACCGAAACGGGCGGAAGTGAAGAAGGAGACTATACGTCCGCGCAATCGCTCGGGCGCCGTGCTTTGCAGGAGCATGTTGATACCGACGTTGCAGACCGATATGCCGAAACCGAGGCCGACCATGCCGCACAGCGCCAGCGGCAGCCGGGTCTCCGTCGAGAAAACGAGCAGCGACACCGCGCTGATCGCCACCCCGGCAACCACCGCCGAGACGACGGCCGGCGCCGACTTGCGGGTGGCGAGAAAAATCGTCGACAGGAAGGCGCCGCAGCCGGCCGCCCCCCACAGCCAGCCCAGGGTGGTCGCATCGCCGGCAAAGACGTCGCGGGCGAAAACCGGCAGCAGGACGGCATAGGCCGAAGCCGTCAGGTTCAATGCGATCAGCGTCACGATCAGCATGCGGATGAGCCAGGTTCGCCATGCATACTGCGCTCCCTCTCGAAAAACCTGCCTGACCGACCCCGTGGCGCGCAGCGGCGGCTGGCTGCGAACGAGGCGGACGGCGGCAATCAGCGCCAGAAAGGAAAAACCGTTGATGGCAAAGCAAAAGGCTTCGGAAGTCATGCCGAGCAGCAGGCCGGCGATTGGCGGACCGACGAAACGTCCGGCATTGAACAACATGGCGTTCAGCGCCAGGGCGTTGGGCAGGTCGTCGCGACGCTCGACGAAACTGCCGATCAGCGATTGGCGCAAAGGCGCGTCGAAACTGCTCAAGACCCCGAGAATCAGCGCCATGGCGACGATGAAAGGGGGGCCGATCCAGGCCGTCCAGCACAGCCCGGCCAGCACGAAAGCCTGCAGCGCCATCAGCGACTGGACGACGATCAGCCATCGCCGCTTGTCGTGCTTGTCGATCCACGCACCGGCCAGCGGACCGACCAGCAATTGGGGAATCAGGCCGCAAAAGGCGGTGATGCCGAGCAGCGCCGCCGAACCGGTCAACCGGTAAACCAGCCAGGCGAGCGCGACCTGCTGTATCCAGGAACCGAGGATGGAAATTGCCTGCCCGGTGAAGTAGAGACGAAAATTGCGGTGTTCCAGTGCCCGCATGCCGGCCGGCAGGGCCATGCTAGTAGCGCCCCGTCGGCGATATCGGGCGGCACGCGGCGCAGACTGCACGGAGAAGGCGGATAACCATACGGTACGGAGCGAAGAGAGGCATGGCGGCGATTATCCCCGAGTTTGCCCGGAATTCAGCGCGCAGTGCGCCAAAACAGCAGATAGCCGGCCAGCGCGCCAGCGCTCGCGATCAGGATGACCCAGGCCATCGGCCGGCCGCTGCCATCGTGATAATAGCTGACAGCGGCACTTGCCCACATGCCGAAACCGAACTGGCAGGAGCCGAACAGCGCGGCGGCCGCGCCCGCGTTCTGCGGATAGCGCGCCATCAACAAGCCGACGCAATTGGCCCCGAGCAACCCCGTCATGGCGACCACGACAAACAGGCCGCCGACCGTTGCCGGCAGCGCATCGCCGATCCCGCAGCCGAGGAACAGGAGCAGCGCCCCGGCAAACCCCGAGGCGCTGCCGATACCGGCCATCGCCACCGCCCCCGTGCGCCTTACCAGACGGCTGTTCAGGTAATTCGCAACAAAAATGCCGAGCGCATTGACGGCAAACAGCGTGCCATAGGCGGTTGGCGAGAAATGCCGAAGCTCGATGAAATAAAAGGGACTGGCCGTGATGTAGGCGAACATCGCGGCAAAGGACAAGCCGCCGGCCAGCAGCAACCCGATGGCATAGGAATCGAGCAGGAGGTGAAAATAGGCGGCAAAGGCGGCCCCCAGGGGCAATCGGCCACGCCGTTCGACAGGCAGGGTCTCCGGCAGATAGCGCCAGACGACAACGAGGCTGACCATGCCCCAGAGCAGCACGGCGGCGAAGGTACCACGCCAGCCGAAGCACAGCAGCAGGACGCTGCCGAGCAAGGGCGCGACCAGAGGCGCTATCGCGGTGACCATCGCCATCAGGGACAACTTGCGGATCGCCTCGTCCGGCGCATAAACATCGCGGACCACGGTCCGGGCCAGTACCGAAGCCGCGCCCCCGCCCAACGACTGGACGAAGCGGGCGGCGATCAATTGCCCGACCCCGTTTGCCAACAGGCAAGACAGACTGGCGAGCGCAAACAGGGCGATGCCGCTGAGCATCACCCCGCGCCGGCCATAGCGGTCGGAAATCGGCCCGTAGAACAGCATGCCGATACCGAAACCGGCGAGGAAAACGGTGATCGACAACTGCACCGCTTCCGGCGTCGCCGCCAGCCCCTCGGCGATGGCCGGCAAGGCCGGCAGATAGAGGTCGATGGCCAGCGGTCCGAAAGCGACCAGCGCTCCGAGCAGCAAAACGAGACGGCCGGCGCCGACCTCGTCAATGGACAACTTCATTCGCCAAACCTTTCAGGGATCAGTCGCGACGCGAAATCGACAGGGCCACGCCCGCTTCAGGACAGGAATCAGAGACCGCCCAAGGCCAGATACTTGGTTTCCATGTACTCGTCGAGACCGTGGCTGGACCCTTCGCGGCCGATGCCCGACAGCTTGACCCCGCCGAAAGGCGCCACCTCGGTCGAGATCAGCCCGGTATTGACGCCGACCATGCCGTATTCGAGCTGCTTCGACACCCGCCAGACGCGACCGTGATCCTTCGAGAAGAAATAGGCGGCCAACCCGAACTCGGTATCGTTGGCCATGCGCACCGCCTCGGCTTCTGTCCTGAACCGGAAGAGCGGCGCCACCGGCCCGAAGATTTCCTCTTTCGCCACGGCCATACCGGCCGTCACCTCGGCCAGGATGGTCGGCTCGAACCAGGTGCGGCCCAGGGCATGGCGCTTGCCGCCGGTAACCACGCGGGCACCCTTGTCGACGGCGTCCTTGACCAATTCCTCGACCTTGGCGATGGCCGCATCGTCGATCAGCGGCCCCTGGGTCACCCCCTCTTCCGTACCCAGGCCGACCTTCAGACCGGCGACGGCCGCCGCCAACCTGGCCGCGAACGCGTCATAGACGCCGTCCTGGACCAGGAATCGGTTGGAGCAGACGCAGGTCTGGCCGGCATTGCGGTACTTGGAGGCGATGGCTCCGGCCACCGCGGCATCGAGATCGGCGTCGTCGAAAACGATGAAGGGCGCATTGCCGCCGAGTTCCAGCGACATCTTCTTGACCGTGCCGGCGCATTGCCGCATAAGCAACTGGCCGATCGGCGTCGAGCCGGTGAAGGTCAGCTTGCGGACAATCGGGCTGGCGGTCATCGCGCCGCCGATGGCCGCAGCCTGACCGGTGACCACGCTGAAAACGCCGGCCGGCACGCCGGCCCGCCCGGCCAGTTCGGCCAGGGCCAGGGCGGACAGCGGCGTCTGCTCGGCCGGCTTCAAAATAATCGTGCAACCGGCCGCCAGCGCCGGGGCGACCTTGCGGGTGATCATCGCCGACGGAAAATTCCACGGCGTAATGGCGGCGCAGACGCCGACCGGCTCCTTGGTGACGACCAGCTGGCGATCCTTGAAAGGCGACGGAATGACCTCGCCGTAAGCGCGCTTGGCCTCCTCGGCGAACCATTCGACATAGGCGGCGGCATAGGCGATCTCCCCCCTGGCCTCGGCCAGCGGTTTGCCCTGCTCGGCCGTCATCAGACGGGCCAGGTCTTCCTGGTGGGTCATCAGCAGATCAAACCAGCGGCGCAGAATGCGCGACCGCTCCGCCGCGGTGGTTTCGCGCCAGCTGGTCAGGGCCACGGCAGCGGCCTGCAGGGCCCGCTCGGTTTCGGCGGCTCCGCAACGGGGAACGGTGGCTATGGTTTCGCCGGTGGCCGGGTTGGTCACCGGGAAGCTTTCGCCGCTGTCGGCGCCGACCCAGGCGCCGTCGATGTAGCAGGCCTGGCGCAGTAGATTGGGGTCAGTCAGGGGAAGCATGAGGGGGGTCTCCTTTTTTGGGGTCGGGGTTTGGTTCGAGTTGAGAGATGGAGTCGTTGAATGAGCTTTGTTTTATTAATTACCTTGGGTTTCCGCCCTGCTGGCGGGCATACTTTCTTTTGCGTGGCCAAAAGAAAGTAGCCAAAGAAAAAGCCACCCCTGGGTCGGTGCCGGCTGCGCCGGTTCCCTGCGCTACTCGGCGCGAGCGGGGGCTGCGGAACTCGGGCTGCGCCCTCAGACAGTCCTCGCCCCTTTTCCGCTCGCACCTGCGTTGCTCGGCACCTCCCAAGGGGCCCGGAAAGGCGTCCATTGACAACGAGTGGTCCGTTTCTTTTATTTTTCTTTCGGTTTTTGCTTCTATTCCTGGTTTGGCGCACAGGTATTTGTTGCGGGGGATGGTTGGCCTCGCCCCGTTTTTCGGGCCCCTTGGGAGGCGCTGAGCAACGCAGGCTGGCCGGGAGGGTTCGGCTTGCCTTGTTTGAGCCGCAGGCGAGTTTAGGCAAGCCGCCCGGGCAGCCGAGTAGCGGAAGGGACCGGGCTTGCCCGGCGCCGACCCAGGGGTGGCCTTTTCTTTGGCTACTTTCTTTTGGCCACGCAAAAGAAAGTACGCCCGCCAACAGGGCGGAAACCCAAGGTTATAGAAAAGCTCCAAGCGCTCATTCAACGGAAAACAATCTTTCCCCAGAGCCTCTTCCCCCAATTCATCGCAACAGTCATCACCGCGAACAACGGCAAACCAAGGCCCGTTTTTCGGGCCCCGTGCGGAGCGCCGAGCAACGGAGCGGGGCCGGGGGCAGTCGGCGAGGACTGTTTGAGGGGCGCAGCCCCGAGTTCCGCAGCCGCCCGGCCCTGCGAGTAGCGCAGGGAAGTTGGCGCAGCCAACCGCGTAACCCGGGGTCGCCTTTTCTTTGGCTACTTTCTTTTGGCGACGCAAAAGAAAGTATGCCCGCCAACAGGGCGGAAACCCAAGGTTATCGCCAAGCGCCAAGCGCTCATTCAACGGATGCACTCCAAGGCCGTTCAACGAACGAACCCCAAACTCACCCACCGAAAGCCTCCTGCACCAAAAAAATCCATCTCAGTAAGCCGCCCCACCCTTACCCGCCTCCCCCTTCTTGAACCGCTCCGCCAGCACCACCGCCGAATTCCGCAGCAACAACGCATCGACCCCGACCAGCAGGAAGCTGGCGCCCATCGCCCGATAGGCTTCGGCGGCAACCGGGTCGGCCGAGAACACGCCCACCGCCTTGCCGGCTGCCGAAATTTTGGCGATGGCCGCATTGAGCGCCGCCTTCACGTCGGGGTGCCCGGGATTGCCGAGATGCCCCATCGAGGCGGCGAGATCGGAGGGGCCGATGAAGACGGCGTCTACGCCATCGACCTTGAGGATCTCGTCGAGTCCGGCCAGGCCGGCCATCGATTCGATCTGGACGATCAGGCACATTTCCCGGTCGGCCTGGGCGAAATAGCCGCCGACGCCGTTCCAGCGGGCGGCGCGGGCCATGGCCGTGCCGACGCCGCGGATGCCGTGCGGCGGATAGCGCATGGCGCGGACCAGTGCCTCGGCCTCGGCGGCGCTTTCGACCATCGGCACCATCAGGCTCTGGACGCCGGCGTCGAGCAGTTGCTTGATCCTGGCCGTGTCGTGATCGACCGTGCGCACTACCGGTTTGACCGGGTATTGGCCGAGAACCTGCAATTGCCCGATGATCGACTGCAAGTCGTTCGGACCATGCTCGCCGTCGATCAGGAGCCAGTCGAAACCGGTCGTGGCGACCACTTCGGCGACATAGGCGTTGGCCATGCCGAGAAACAGGCCGATCTGGCTCTGGCCGGCGGCCAGGGCGCGCTTGAATTGGTTCAGGGGCATATCCATGCTCGACTCCGGGTCTTAGACGAAACGGCAGGTGATATTGCCGAGCGGACCGTAGTCCACGTGAAAGGTATCCCCGCGACTGGCCGGCACCGGACGGGTGAAAGAGCCGGCCAGGATGATCTGGCCCGCTTCGAGCGCCACGCCATGCGGCGCAAAACGCTTGGCCAGCCAGGAGATGCCGTTGGCCGGGTGGTTCAGCACACCGGCCGCGACCCCGGTTTCCTCGATCACGCCGTTGCGGTAGAGGAGCGCCGAGACCCAGCGCAAATCGACGTCCAGCGGCTTGATCGGACGGCCGCCGAGAATGATGCCGGCGTTGGCGGCATTGTCGGAAATGGTGTCGAAGACCTTGCGCGGACGCTTGCTTTCCGGATCGATGCGCTGTGAGCGGGCATCGATCAGTTCGAGCGCCGGGATGACGTAATCGGTGGCCGACAGGACGTCGAGCATGCTGACCCTGTCGCCTTCGAGACGGTTTTTCAGGATGAAGGCCAGCTCGACCTCGATCATCGGCACGATGAAGCGGTCGGTCGGGATTTCGCCGCCGTCCGGGAACAGCATGTCGTCGAGCAGGGTGCCGTAATCCGGTTCGTCGATCTGCGACGACATCTGCATGGCGCGCGAGGTCAGGCCGATCTTGTGGCCGATGATCCTGCGGCCCTCGGCGATTTTCATGTCCACCCAGCTTTTCTGGATGGCGTAGGCGTCGGGGATTGTGATCTCGGGATGGTCCAGCGAAATCTGGCGTATCTGCCGGCGGGACTTTTCGGCGGCGTTCAGGCGTTCGGCAGTCGCTTGTATGATCTCTTGGCTAAGCATTGTGTTTCCTCTAGGAGGGATTAGGCCTTCTTGTAGCGGGCGTGAATGTTGTTCTTCTTCCAGGTGCCCGCCTCGCTGAATTCGACGATCTCGAGCGACAGGGCCAGGGTCCGTTTCGCATAGATTGCGGAGAAGTGTTCGGAGATCATCCCGAACAGGTCGTCGCCGATCTTCTTCCTGATCTCGGCGGAGCGCCCCGCGCCCATCTTGAGGACGGCATGGACGAAAGCATCGTCGACGCTGCCGTCGGCCACGCAGTATTCGGTCAGGCGGATAGCCCGCGAACGAATGCCGCCGACCGGAAGCACCCCGCCCTGGTCGATCAGCACCTGGTTGGATTTGCGCAGCAGGCCCTTGATATCGGCTTCGGCCGGATCAAGGTTGTCGGTGTATTCATAGATCAGGTGGGGCATTCGTCACTCCTTGTCGAATATTTGCGAGGTCAGGAAACCGGCATGCCGGCTCCGATGCCGGTGGCCGCCAGCGGAATGCCGGCGACCGGCAGGTTGACCACGGTCTGGCCGGTGCCCGAACTTTCGAAATAGGGGCAGACGATCTCGGCCTTGCCCTGGTAGCGGTCCCAGCCCAGCGCACCGAACAGCATGGCGGTGTCGTGCATCCTGCCCTCGCCGGTGCAGTACTGGGCGTATTCCGGCAACATGCGCAGGAAGGTGGCCCACTCGCCGGCTTCCCACAACTGCAGGGCGCGCAGGTCGACCTGCTTGTTGAATTCCCGGCTGATCGAGTTGAAACCGGCCTCGACCAGGCGGTTTTCCCATATCTGGTGGGACAGCGAACCGCTGGCGACGACGGCCACCCTGCAATCGCTGCGGGCGACGGCCCTGGCCAGCGCCTCGCCG
>JAJXVG010000131.1 GCA_021782315.1 Pseudomonadota bacterium
GGCCCTGCTCGGCCAGGGTGACATGCTTTACCTGGCGCCGGGCACCGGCTATCCGACCCGCGTGCACGGCGCCTTCGTCTCCGACGACGAGGTGCATCGCGTCGTCGAGCACCTGAAGGCGACCGGCGCGCCGGAATACATCGAGGACATTCTCAGCGGCAGCGGCGGCGATGACGAAGAGGGCGGCGAAGGCGGCGAAGGGGGGAACGATGCCGAAAGCGATCCGCTTTACGATCAGGCGGTCGATATCGTGCTCAAGAACCAGCGTGCCTCCATCTCGCTGGTCCAGCGCCACCTGCGCATCGGTTACAACCGCTCGGCGCGGCTGATCGAGGCCATGGAAAAGGCAGGCCTGGTTTCGGCCATGGACGGTCGCGGCGGTCGCGAGGTACTGATGAAAAAGCCGGCCGAATAGGCGATGCCTGGCCGACTCCCTTTGTTACACCCTGAAACAGCGAGCCATCGAAAGGCGCGGTAAGCTATGCGCATGAACCTTATCCAAAAAATTCTGGCGATCGCAGCCGGCGCCATCTTTCCGTTGCTGGCCCATGCCGGGGCAGTCGATCAGTTGCATGAGTTCCTGAAAAGCACGCGCACGCTGAAAGCCGATTTTTCGCAGATGCTGATCGGCAAGAACGGCCGCCAGCCGCAACAATCGTCGGGTACGGTCGCCGTTTCACGACCGGGGAAACTGCGCTGGGCCATCGAGAAGCCCTACCCGCAGTTGATTGTCGGCGACGGCGAAAAAATCTGGATTCACGATCCTGAATTGCAGCAGGTCACCGTTCGCAAGGCCGGGCAGGCCATCGGCGGTTCGCCGGCGGCCCTGCTGGCCGGCAGCAACGACCTGGAAAGGAACTTCACGCTCAAGGAGGCCGGCGATGCCGACGGCCTGGTCTGGGTCGAAGCCATTCCCAAGTCGGGCGACAGCGGATTCGAATCGGTCCGCCTTGGCTTCGCCGGCAATGACCTGAAAGCCATGGAGTTGCACGACAGCTTCGGCCAGACCACGCTTATTCGCTTTTCCAGGCTGGAGCGCAACCCGACCCTGCCGGCCGGCACGTTCAAATTCACCCCGCCGGCCGGCACCGACGTGGTGGGCGAGTAGCGGTCAGTCGACTGCCACGCACGGCCGGGTGAGGCTGTAAACCCGGCCTGCGCCGCTTGTCAAGGAAAAGCCACGCTACGCTGCCTGTTGTTGGCCGCGTGGCTTTTCCTGAATTCCCTTCTGGCACCGCGATCCTTCAGTCTTGCCTTGCACTGCCAGAATTTTCTGGCGGACTCAAAACAAAACGCCTTCAATAACCAACTTACCAAATATAACCAATTGGGTTAACGTGGATCCATGGAGAAACGAACACCTCATTGCCAGCTATCGGTCGTCAAGGCTTTGATAGAGGCAAGCAAGGTGCGTACCACGCACGCTGCGCGAGTCTGAGCAAACGAGTTGGGGTTTGCGCTCTCCGATGTGCTGGACGTGGTGATGGCACTGAGGCCGGTGGATTTTTACAAGAGCATGACCACTCATGCCGATTACACGATATGGCAAGACGTCTATCGCCCCGGTATGTCGGCAGGCGATGTCTATCTGAAACTGGCGGTGATCGACGACCTGCTGATTGTCTCCTTCAAGGAGTTATGTAAATGAAATGCGCTGTCTGCGGCGCGGCGGAACTGATTCACGATACCCGTGACCAGTCCCAGACCTATAAAGGGGAAACTACCGTCATTGTGGCGGTGACCGGCGATTTCTGTCAGGCCTGTGCCGAAGCCATCCTCGACGCAGCGGAATCGAACCGCGTCATGCGCGAGATGCAAGCCTTCTCCAGACAAGTGAATGCAGCGCTCGTCGATCCGGGGCTCATTACCGAGGTGCGCAAGAAGCTGGGGCTCGATCAACGTCAAGCCGCCGAAATCTTCGGCGGTGGCGTCAATGCCTTCTCGCGTTACGAGAATGGCAAAACCAGGCCACCCCTGGCATTGATCAAGCTTTTCAAACTGCTTGCTCGTCACCCGGACCTGCTGGACGAGGTGAAAGCCGCCTGAGCAGCCTGAAAACGGTTATTTTCGGGCGTCGGTGGAGTCGCCGTTGCCTGCATGCCCCGGCAACTTGTTCCGGACGCGGCCCGGCTTCAACCGGGCCTTGATCCTTCGGGGAGGGCTTCAGCCCTTGACGTGCAGGCCGCACTCCTTGGTTTCGGGGTTCTCCCACCACCAACGGCCGGCCCGGACGTCTTCACCGGGGGAGATGGCCCGGGTGCAGGGGGCGCAGCCGATGCTGGGGTAGAACTTGTCGTGCAGGGCGTTGTAAGGCACGTCGTTGTGCTTGATGTAGGTCCAGATTTCCTTCTCGGTCCAGTCCGACAGGGGATTGAATTTTTCCAGGCCATTGCCTTCGTCGTATTCGCGAACCGGCAGGCCGGTCCGGGTGGCGGCCTGTTGGGCGCGCTGTCCGGTGATCCAGGCGCGTTTGCCGGCGAGGGCGCGTTTCAGCGGCTCGACCTTGCGCGCGTGGCAGCAGGCCTTGCGCAGCGTGACGGAGTCGTAGAAGCCGTTGATGCCGTGATTGCGGACAAAGGACTCGACTTCCTCGGCCTGCGGGAAATAGATCTTGAGCTTGAGCCCGTAGTGTTTGCGCAGGGCATCCATCAGGTCGTAGGTTTCGAGCGGCAGGCGGCCGGTGTCGAGGCTGAAGATTTCGATCGGCAGCCTGGCTTTGACGATCATGTCGGTCAGCACCATGTCCTCGGCGCCGAGGCTGTTGGCAAAGGCGGCGGGCGACCAGTTGGCGGCGATGTCGGCGAGCAGGGTGGCGAGCGTTCCGGTCTTGGCGGCGACGCTGGCGTCAAGGACCGGCGTGATGTTGAGGAGGCTGGGGGACATGGACGCTCCTAGGCGCGGCGGCGGAAATAGGGTTGCGGCTGGCTGGTCGAGGCCTGATAGGTTTCGCTGAAGGTGCCGAAGCCGGATTCGATGGCGTACACGGCATTTTTGCCGTCCTTCAGCGCGTAGCTGTCGAAGCCGACGCGGCGCATGAAGAAAAGCTGGTCATGCAGCACGTCGCCGACCGCACGCACTTCGCCCTGGTACCGGTAGCGCTGGCGAAGCAGGCTGGCCGTCGAGTAGCCGCGGCCATCGACGAATTTCGGGAAGGCGACGGCGACGACGACGAAGTAGTCGAGATCGGCCGCGACATCTTCGACCCGCTCGCCCGCTTGCAGCAACAGGCCGATACGCTTGTGGCAGGAAATGATCTCGTCCCTGCGCGCCTGCCATACGGCAAGCGGGAAGATGACGTCGCCGGTGGGCAGGGCAATGGTTTCCGTCGTTTCGTCGGCGCCGATTTCGAGCGTCGTCCAGCTATCGACCGCGACGGCGCGGTGCTTGATCAGTTGCGCCATTATGCGGCCTCCATCTGTGCGGTCCTGGCCTTGCCGTGGGCGCGGCCTTCGTAAACGCGGTTCTTGAACGGGTCCATGCCGATACGGTCGAGGGTGTCGAGAAAGCGCTCGTCGGGATGACGGTTTTCGACGTAAACCTTGATGATCTTGTCGACGACATCCGGCATTTCATCGGCCGCGAAAGAGGGGCCGATCACCTTGCCGAGCCGTGCATCGTTGCCCTGGCGACCGCCCAGCGTGACCTGGTAGAACTCGGCATCGTTCTTGTCTACGCCGAGCACGCCGATGTGGCCGACGTGGTGATGGCCGCAGGCGTTCATGCAGCCGGAGATGTTGAGGTCGATGTCGCCGATGTCGAAAAGGTAGTCGAGATCGTCGAAGCGGGCCTGGATGGCGTTGGCGATGGGGATGGACTTGGCGTTGGCCAGGTCGCAGAAATCGCCGCCCGGGCAGCAGATGATGCCGGTCAGCAGGCCGAGATTGGGGGTGGCGAGGCCGGCCTCCCTGGCCTTGAGCCAGACTTCGTGGAGGTCGGAACGCTTGACGTCGGCCAGGATGATGTTCTGTTCGTGGCTGATGCGCAGTTCGCCGAAGCTGTACTGGTCGGCCAGCGCGGCGACGGCCTCCATCTGCTCGGAAGTGATGTCGCCGGGGGGGCTGCCGTGCTTTTTAAGCGACAGGGTGACGGCGGCATAGCCGGCCACCTTGTGTCGGGCGGTGTTGCGCCTGACCCAGTGACTGAACGATTTTTCAAGGGCCAGCTGCGCGTCGAGCGCGGCATCGTCGGCGCTCAGCTTGTCGTAGGCCGGCGCGGTGAAGTGCGCGGCAACCCGGTCGAATTCGGCCTGCGTGATAGTGGCCGGGCCGTCCTTGCCATGCGCCCACTCTTCTTCGACCTGGCGGGTGAATTCTTCGACGCCGAGCGCCTGGACGAGAATCTTGATGCGCGCCTTGTAGGCGTTGTCGCGGCGCCCCTGACGGTTATAGACGCGGAGGATGGCCTCGCAATAGGTCAGGATGTGCTGCCAGGGCAGGAACTCGCGCACGATCTGACCACGGATCGGTGTTCGGCCCAGGCCGCCGCCGACGATGACGCGGAAGCCGATTTCGCCGTCCCGTTCCTGCAGATGCAGGCCGATGTCGTGGAACCAGGTGACGGTCCGGTCTTCACGGGTGCCGGAAATGGCGATCTTGAACTTGCGCGGCAGGAAGGCGAATTCGGGATGGAAGGTGGTCCATTGGCGAAGAATTTCGGCCAGTGGGCGCGGATCGATCACTTCGTCGGTGGCGACACCGGCGTAGTGGTCGGTGGTGATGTTGCGCAGGCAGTTGCCCGAGGTCTGGATGGCATGCATGTCGACTTCGGCCAGTTCGGCGAGAATATCCGGCACGTCCTCGATTTTCGGCCAATTCAGCTGCAGGTTGTGGCGGGTGGTGAAATGGCCGTAAGCGTGGTCGTACTTGCGGGCGACATGGCCAAGCCTGCGTAACTGGGCCGAGTTCAGCATGCCGTAGGGCACGGCGATACGGAACATCGGCGCATGGCGCTGAATATACAGGCCGTTCTGCAGACGCAGCGGCCGGAACTCGTCGTCGGCCAGTTCGCCGGATTGCCAGCGGCGGACCTGGTCGCGGAACTGATCGACGCGCTCCTTGATCATCTGGCGGTCGATAGCATCGTATTTGTACATGAAACGTCCTTAAGCAAAAACCAGCTTGGTACCGATCAGTACCAGCATGGAGGCCAGAATGCGGCGCAGGATATGCTCCGGCACTTTGGCGGAAACCTGGGTGCCCAGCCAGATACCGGGCAGGGAGCCGAGCAGCAGGCTGCCGAGAAGAGGCCAGTCTACACCGCCCAGCGCCCAGTGGCCGAGGCCGGCGACCAGCGTCAGGGGCACGGCATGGGCCACGTCCGATCCGACAATGCGCACCGGAGAAAGTTTGGGGTAGAGGAAAAATAGGACGGCGACGCCAAGTGCGCCGGCGCCGACGGAAGAAATGGTGACCAGGATGCCAAGAACGGCACCGACGCCGACGGTGATCCTGCCCAGGCAGCAACGGCGCAGCGCCGAATCCTCATACTCGCCGGCGTATTCGCGCAGCTTGCGGCCGAACAGGATGGCCACGGCCGTCAACAGCAGGGCGAAGCCGAGGCCGTTCGAGATGACCTGGCCGATGACGTCGCTGCCCTTCGGCATCCGCGACAACACCCAGAGCGTGATTAGCGCCGCGGGAATGCTGCCCAGCGCCAGGCGGCCGGTAATCGCCCATTCGATATGCCCTTTTCTGCCATGCGCGACCGTGCCGCCGGCCTTGGTCATGGCGGCGTAGAGGAGGTCGGTGCCTACCGCCGTAGCCGGTGGGACGCCGAAAAGAAGCACGAGTAGCGGCGTCATCAGCGAACCGCCGCCGACGCCAGTCAGGCCTACAATCGCGCCGACGCCAAAGCCGGAAAGGGTATAGAGATAATCCATGGGAGGCATCCTAGCAGTGCCGATTTGAATCAAAAAGAATATTGGGTTAGATTGTTATAATTATTGGTTATTAGTCTGATAATGAAACTACAACAGCTACGCTACATCGTCGAGATCCAGCGCCAGGGGCTCAATGTTTCCGAGGCTGCCGAATCGCTCTATACCTCTCAGCCGGGGGTTTCAAAGCAGGTCAAACTCCTTGAGGACGAACTCGGCGTCGCCATCTTCGAGCGCAGCGGCAAGCGTTTTACCGGCGTGACCGAACCCGGCAAGACGGTGCTCTCCATAGCCGAGTGCATTCTGCGCGAAGCGGAAAACCTGAAACGGGCGAGCAGCGAATTTGCTACCGGCAACACCGGGCGACTGGTCCTGGCGGCGACCCATACCCAGGCACGTTACGCCCTGCCGCTGGTGGTTCGCGATTTTGTCGCGCAGCACCCGGAGGTCAAGCTGGAGATGCATCAGGGCAGCCCGATCCAGATCGCCGAATGGGTGGCGGCCGGTGAGGCCGATATCGGGATCGCCACCGAGTCGCTCGACCAGTATCCGCAGTTGATCACCCTGCCGGTGCGCCAATGGACCCATTGCGTGATCGCGCCGGAAGGGCATCCGATTCTCGCGTCGCGGCCGCTGTCGCTGAACGAGTTGGCGAAATGGCCACTGATCACCTACGACAGCGCATTTACCGGCCGTTCGCGCATCAACCGCGCTTTCGAGCGTATCGGCGTCCAGCCCAACGTCGCGCTCACCGCCCTCGATGCCGACGTGATCAAGACCTACGTCAGCCTGGGTCTGGGCCTGGGCATCATCTCTGCCTTGGCCTTCGATGCGCAGCGCGATAGCGGCTTGGCGGCGCTCGATGCCGCACATCTTTTCGAGTCCAATACCACCCGCCTCGCGCTGCGCCGCGGCACCTACCTGCGGCGTTACGACTACGACCTGATTACCCTGTTCGCGCCGCATCTGTCGAAGCGGGTGGTTGAAATGGCGATGCAGGGCGGGGGCGACGAATACCAGTTATGACCTTGGTTGTATTTCCCTTGGCGCGTTAAGCGGGTACTCTGCCGAGGCTATCCGGAGATCGTGTCGATGAATGCAGTGACAGCCCCCAAACAGTTGCAGAGCGCCCTGAGCGGCGTTGATATTCCGCCCTCGCCCGCGATATTGATCGAGCTCGATGCCGAATTGAAAAAGGATGTCGCCGATCAGCGCGAAATAGCCCGCCTGATCAGCCGGGACGTCGCCTTGTCGGGGAGCGTCATGGCCATCGCCAATTCCCCTGCCTTCGCAAGGGGGCGCAAACTGGCCTCGATCACGCAAGCGCTCAACGTCCTTGGCACGCAGAGCGTTTTCAATCTGGTCGTCTCCCAGTTGCTGAAAACGGCGCTGGCCGGCGGCCAGGATGCGGCGATGGACCGTTTTTGGGCAAGCTCGGCCCGGACGGCCGGCGTTTCGGCCGAACTGGCCAAGCGACTGCGTTGCGTTCAGCCGGATGTCGCCTATACCTTCGGCCTTTTTCACGATTGCGGCATTCCCCTGCTGATGAAGCGCTTTCCCCGGACACGGGAGGTGCTGGCGGCGGCCAACATGGCTGAGGATCGGATGTTTACCGACGTCGAAGACGAAATGCTCGGCACCAACCATGCCGTGGTCGGCTATTTCCTGGCCAAGCGCTGGCACCTGGCCGATTTCATCGCCGAAGGGGTGCTTTATCATCACGACTACAAGGTCCTGGTCGAACCGGGCAGGGTATCCGCAACGGCGCAGGCGCTGATTGCCGTCTGCGTGCTGGCCGAACATGTCACCCGCCTGCACGAGAGCGGCGATGGCGAAAACGAGTGGGCCAAGGCGGCCCAGTCCGCCTGCGCGTTTTTCGGCATGTCCCTCGGCGTGGTCGACGACCTGATCGAGGACATGATGGAATGGTTGGTGTAGGTTAGGGTGATTTCCCCATGCGCGGCGCCGTGTCGCGCAGGATGAGCGAGGGGGCCGAGAAGGGGGCCAGTCGTTCGAGAAAATCGAGCAATTCGAGCACCGGTGAATTGCGGAAGAAGGTGGCGCTCGGCGTTTCTATCCACAGTCGGTCGGCGTAAACGTGCAATTCGTGCGGCTTGTCCCCGAAGCCGTCGCCGTCGAGATCGATTCCTTCATAGGTGTCCCAACTGTTGCCCCACCAGGTATCGTCCATCGGGTCGCCGTCGCCGATGATGGTGACCGGCCACAGGTTGCTGCGGAAAGTATTGTTGATGGCGATGTGCCCGCCCTTGGCGCCATAGAAATAAATGCCGGTGATGTTGTGGGCGACCAGGTTGTTGATGAAAACGATGCGGTTGATCGCATCCATCGGCGAATCGGCCATGATGCCATGGGCGCAATGCACGATTTCGTTATCGGCGACCAGCGCCGCCGAGGTTTCCTTGAGCGCGATGCCGGCACCCGACGCATCCATGGCATGCAGGATGCGGTTGTGGCGAATGATCATGCCGTCCGAATTGAGGGCGATGATGCCGGTCGAGTTCTTTTCCAGCAGGTTGCCTTCGACCAGGCTTCTCGGTGAAAAAAGAAAACTGAAGGCTCGCCGACTGTCGCGGATGGTGTTGCCGGTGTAACGGTTGCGCGGCGAATTGCTGACCGTGATGTCGCGAACATGCGCGATGTCGTTGTTTTCGATGCGATTTCCGGTGCTGTACCACAGGCGCAAACCGTCGCCGCGGCCGGCCGAATCGTCGCCGCGGCCGCGGATGCGGTTGTTGCGGACGACGCTGTTCGTCGTCCGGTGCAGCGTAATCCCGAACAGCACGTTTTCGATCAGGTTGTTTTCGATGAGCAGCTTGTTTCCCTCGCCGACCATGATGCCGCTGTCTATGCTGTCGTGCGAGTCGCCGCTGCCGCGCAGTGTCAGGCCGCGCAGGGTGACGTTATCGGCCTTGACGGTGAGTACCGTGCCCTTGCCGCCGCCGTCGAGAACTACCTGGCCGTTGCCTTCCAGGGTAAGCGGCTTGGTGATGAGGCCGGGGCCGCGATAGGTGCCGGGGGGCAGGTGCAGGACGCTGCCCGGCAAGGCCGTGTCGAGCCAGGCTTGCAGGGATTGATCG
>JAJXVG010000132.1 GCA_021782315.1 Pseudomonadota bacterium
ATTGCCGGCGAGCATGCCGTGCCCATCTTGGAGGCGCCGCCTCTGGCGCGAGCGCTGTACAAGCACGCCGATCTCGACATGGAAATCCCCTCCCCCCTGTATAACGCAGTTGCGGAGGTTCTTGCATATATCTACCAGCTCTCCAATTGGCGTCAAATCGGTGGGGTCTACCCGATACCCCCCCGCGATCTGCCGGTTCCGCCGGAACTGGTGCCGGAGGCAGTGTAAATGGCTACGACATCGCTCAGCCTGCAGTCGCTTTTCGGACGCCTGAACATCACTCAATTGGGTGCGCCGGTCCTGATTTTGATGATCCTGGCAATGATGGTGTTGCCACTGCCGGCTTTTGTGCTGGATATCTTCTTCACGTTCAACATCGCAATCTCAGTGCTGGTCTTGCTGGTCGCGATCAATACGCAGAAAACCCTCGAATTCTCGGTTTTTCCGACGATATTGCTGGTCACCACCTTGTTGCGACTGTCCTTGAACGTGGCGTCGACGCGAGTGGTCATGCTTGAGGGGCACACCGGGCCGGACGCAGCAGGCAAGGTGATCGAGGCGTTCGGTCATTTCCTGGTGGGCGGAAATTTCGCGGTGGGCATCGTCGTCTTCATGATTCTCGTCGTTATCAATTTTGTCGTCATCACGAAAGGTGCCGGCCGGGTTGCCGAGGTTTCGGCGCGCTTCACGCTCGACGCCATGCCGGGCAAGCAGATGGCAATCGATGCCGACCTGAATGCAGGACTGATCGGTGAAGAGGATGCTCGCAGGCGTCGTAAGGAGGTTTCCCGGGAGGCGGAGTTCTTCGGCTCCATGGATGGCGCCTCCAAGTTCGTCCGCGGCGATGCCGTGGCGGGTATCGTCATCATGCTGCTCAATGTGGTCGGCGGACTGATCGTCGGCGTTCTTCAGCACAATATGGAATTGGCCCAGGCGGCCAAGAATTACACGCTGCTGACAATCGGCGACGGCCTGGTGGCACAAATACCCGGCCTGATCATTTCGATTGCGGCCGGTATGGTGGTGACGCGGGTCTCGGATGACCGCGACATTGGTGAACAGGTCATGGGGCAGATGTTCAACAACGGCAAGATGATCGCCATTACTGCGGCAATCATCGGCTTCCTCGGGCTGATTCCCGGCATGCCCAATTTGGTGTTTTTGATGCTGGCCTCGAGCATGGGGTGGATGGCGTGGCGGATGATGGAGAAGGAAAAACGCATCGTCGAGACCCCCGTCAAAGTGGCTCCGGCACCGGTTCAGGATGCGATGGAGGCGACCTGGAGCGACGTCGCGCCGCTTGATGTGCTCGGCCTGGAAGTCGGCTACCGCTTGATTCCGCTGGTGGATAAAGCGCAAGACGGCGAATTGCTGCGTCGCATTCGCGGGATTCGCAAAAAATTCGCCCAGGAAGTGGGTTTCCTCGTTTCGCCGGTTCACATCCGGGATAATCTCGAACTGAAACCCAATGCCTACAGGATACTGCTCAAAGGTGTCGAGATCGGTCTGGGCGAGGCCTATACCGGCCAATTCATGGCAATCAACCCCGGTCGTGTCGTCGGTACCTTGAACGGGACCGTTACCAAGGATCCGGCCTTCGGATTGCCGGCCATATGGATCGATGCCAGCCTGCGTGACCAGGCCCAAGCCTACGGATACACCGTTGTCGATGCGTCGACCGTGGTCGCCACCCACCTCAACCACTTGATCCTGACGCACGCAGCAGAGTTGCTGGGACGCCAGGAGGTTCAGCAGTTGCTCGACCATCTGGCCAAGGAAACGCCGAAACTCGTCGAAGACCTGGTACCGAAGGTATTGTCGCTGGGCACCTTGCAGAAGGTGTTGCAGGCGATGCTCGAAGAAGGCATCCACATTCGCGATATGCGGACCATCATCGAAACCCTGGCCGATCATGCAACCCGCACGCAGAATGCGGATGAGCTCTCCACCCAGGTCCGCCTGGCGCTTGGTCGTGCCATCGTTCAGCAGCTATTCCCGGGCAATAGCGAAATGCAGGTCATGTCGCTCGATCCGACACTGGAGCGCCTGCTTGCCCAGGCAGTCGCCGGCGGGTCTGAAAACACCAGCTTCGAACCGGGGCTGGCCGATACGCTGGTGCGCGAAACGGCTGCCGCCGCCGAGCGACAGCAGGGACTCGGTTTGCCGGCGGTTCTCCTGGTGCCGGCAAGTTTGCGCTTGCTCCTGTCGAAATTCTTACGACGCACTGTTCCCCAGTTGAAGGTGCTGTCTCATAACGAAGTGCCTGAAACCCGAATTATCAAGGTGACCTCGATCATCGGAGGTAGAACATGAACGTCAGAAAATTTATCGCTGCGAATGCAAGGGATGCCTTGAGAAAAGTGAAGGAAACGCTCGGTAACGATGCGATTATCCTCTCCAATCGCGGCGTGCCGGGCGGCGTTGAAATTATGGCGGTTGCCGCTCGCGACATGGCGATGATCGTGCCGACTGCCGTCACTGACAGCATGCCGCCGGAACGACGCCCGTCGCTACCTGATGCCGACGACGATTATCGAGTGGTCCTCAGTTCAGCCCGGGCGCGTATTTCCCAACCGCCACAACCCACTGTGGTTTCTCCACCGTCACAAATGCCGCGTCAGCCGGCAAAACCAGCTCCGCTTCAACGGGCCGCCGCAGTCAATGCGGGAATCCCGAGAACCGGTGCCTTGCGGAATATGGAGCCCGGCCGCACAGCACAGTCATCCGTTGCGCATACGCATCCAGCGGCTGCTGCCGCGCCGACAAACCATGCCTCGCCGCAGGCTTCGATGTCGCGACGCACCGAGGCAGAAGTAGTGCCGATGGAGGTCATGGATGAAATCCGCTCCCTTCGCAAGATCGTCGAACAACACCTGGCCGGCTTTGCCTGGGGCGAAACCGCACGTTCGGAGCCGGTGAAGACCGATATCATGCGCCAGATGCTGGATGCGGGATTTTCGCCGCAGTTCTCCCGCGAGCTTCTCGCCGACCTGCCCAGGGAAATGAACGGCCTGGAAGCCATGGCCTGGGTGAAGGGCGCGGCCGATCGCTCCTTGATGACAATCGGCAACGAAAACGACATCGTCGACCGCGGTGGCGTCTATGCTCTGGTCGGCCCGACCGGGGTCGGCAAAACGACGACGACGGCCAAGTTGGCAGCGCGATGCGTATTGCGTCATGGTCCGAGCAAGGTGGCGCTGGTGACCACGGACGGCTACCGGATTGGTGCGCATGAACAACTCCGCATATATGGCCGGATTCTTGGGGTATCCGTCCACCTGGTCAAGGATGCCAGCGAACTGCGCCAGACGCTGAATGAGTTGCAGCACAAACACATGGTGCTGATCGATACCATGGGCATGAGTCAGAAGGACAAGCTGGTGCCCGAGTTGACGGACATGCTGGCCGGTTGCGACGTGCAGCGCCTGCTCCTGCTCAATTCGACTTCGCGTGGGGATACCCTGGACGACGTGGTGCGCGCCTATGCCGGGGATAGCCTGGCCGGTTGCATACTGACCAAGATCGACGAGGCAGCCAGCCTGGCGACGGTACTCGATGTCATCATGCGTCACAGGCTGAAATTGCAATACGTTTCGAATGGCCAGCGGGTTCCGGAAGATCTCCATTTGCCGAATCGCAGCTATCTGCTCCATCGTGCCTTCAAGGACGTGCCGGAAAATTCGCCGCATAAATTCGACGGTGTCGAACCGGGGCTGATGATGGCCAACGCCGGCATGGTCGCAGTCGGGGGGCGGCGTGGCTGATTTTCGCACCGATCAGGCCGCAGGTTTGCGACGCTTGCTGGGCGGCGGCCAGCAATTGCAGGTCATTACCTTCGTTTCGGGGTGCGATGGGGTCGGTCGGAGTGTCGCCGTCGCCAATATCGGCGTCGCCCTGGCGCGTCTGGGCAAGGAGGTTTTGATCATTGATGAGCACGTCTCGGGTGACGATATTGCCTCGACTTTCGGTTTGCTCGCTCGCTACGACCTTCTCAACGTGGTGCAGCGGGAGGTGCCCTTGTCGCAGGTCTTGTTACAGCCGATGAGTGGCCTGCGTGTCCTGCCGGCGGCACGCGCCGTCAAGAAACTGGGCCGTTTGTCCCTGCAGCAGCAGCAAACCTTGCTGGATTCGATGTCCGGTCTTGAGCGACCGATTGACGCCATACTCGTCGATGCCAGCACTGCCCATCCAAACGGATTCTCTCCTTTCGGACTGGCCTCGCAGGAAGCGGTCGTCGTCCTTTCCGGCAGTGGCGCTTCGATTACCGAGGCCTACTCGCTGATCAAGAAGGTCAGCCACGCCTTTTCGCGCAAGCACTTCCGCATTCTGGTCAACAAGGTGCGCAGTCAGTCCGATGCCCGTTCGATTTTTGAAAACATCGCACAGGTTGCAGCCCAGCGCGGCATCGCGCATCTCGACTTCGCAGGCGCCATTCCGCAGGATGAGGCGCTGCGTCAATCCTCGCAACTGTGCCGCTCGGTGCTCGTTCATGCGCCGGATTCGTCCTCGGCCATCGCCTTCCGGGACATCGCATCGGATATCCTCTATTGGCAGCGTAGCGACAGCGAGGCCGGTGGTGTCGAGCAATTCATGTTGCAACTGCTACACTTGAGCCAACGCATAACGCCAAACGTACTTCGAGCCTGATGTATACCGCTGCCGGGCAGCCAGATAAAGAACAGTTGGTTCAGCGCTTCGTGCCGCTGGTGAAGCGTATCGCCTATCATCTTATGGCGCGATTGCCGCCCAGTGTTCAACTCGACGATCTGGTCCAGAACGGCATGCTTGGTTTGCTTGATGCCATTGATCGCTACCAGGAGGGGTTCGGGGCTCAATTCGAGACCTACGCGACGCAGAGAATTCGTGGCTCCATGTTGGACGGCCTGCGGGAAAGCGACTGGTTGCCACGCAATTTGCGTAGCGAAATGCGTCGTATAGAAACGGCGATCAATCAGTTGGAACACGAGTATGGGCGGGCTCCATCCGAGCGGGAGTTGGCGGAAGCGCTCGGCATGCCGCTGGCGGATTATCAAAGAACGCTGCAGGATGCACGGGGCCATCAGATCGTCTATTTTGAAGACTTTTCGGAGAGTGGCGACGAGGATTTCCTGGAGCGGCACTTTACCGATAACGAAGCCGACCCGGCAAGCATCCTTGAGGGGCGAAGCCTGCGGACCCAGTTGGTGACCGCCATCGAGCACTTGCCCGAGCGCGAAAAAATGATGATGGCCCTGTACTACGAACAGGATCTGAATTTGCGTGAAATCGGCGAGGTCATGGGGGTGACGGAGTCACGTGTTTGTCAGTTGCATAGTCAGGCAATAGCACGCTTGCGCGCCTATGTCGTCGGCAAGATCCCGGCGGCCAAGAAACGCAGCAAGGAGAAATCCATTGGATAAAATCAGCCTGGCCGGACTGGCGATCGGCATCTTTGCCATCATTGGCGGGCAGTACCTTGAAGGCGGGAACGCCGGCTCGCTGGTGCAACCGACTGCTTTGCTGATCGTCCTGGGTGGAACCCTGGGGGCGGTATTGCTGCAAAGCCCGATTCATGTCTTCAGACGTGGCGTCAAGATGGCCAAATGGGTCTGGGTGCCGCCGGTCATAGAGCAAAAACGGCAGATCGATCAAATACTGAACTGGAGCAACCTTTCTCGACGCGAAGGGCTTCTGGCACTGGAAAATTATATACCGGGCGTCAAGGATGAGTTTGCTCGTAAGGGGCTGCAATTATTGGTCGACGGTGCCGACCCGGAACGCATTCGCGAATTGCTGGAAGTCGAGATAAATACCTTCGAAGATGAGTGGCGACAGTCAGCGAAGATCTGGGAGGCGGCAGGCGGCTATTCGCCGACCATCGGCATCCTCGGTGCGGTGATGGGCTTGATCCACGTGATGGAAAACCTGTCCGACCCCACCAAGCTCGGTGCCGGGATTGCGGTTGCTTTCGTGGCCACGATCTACGGCGTCGGTCTGGCCAACCTGGTTTATTTGCCGATGGCGGCCAAGCTCAAATACTACGTGCTACGTATGGTTTCGGCGCGTGAAATGTTGGTCGACGGTCTGGTCGGCATTGCGGTGGGCGATAATCCGCGGATTATCGAGGGCCGCTTGAGGGGGTATTTGCACTGATGGCCCGCAAGCGCCGCCAGGAAGAGTCGGAGAACCATGACCGCTGGCTTGTCTCTTACGCCGATTTCATTACGCTGCTGTTTGCTTTTTTCGTCGTGATGTACGCCATTTCTTCGGTTAATGAGGGGAAGTACAAGGTTTTGTCGAACTCCCTGACCAATGCCTTCAAAAATGTTACCGGCCAACCGGGCGGGCAGCCGATTGCGGCGATAGAAGGGGCGCCGCTGATGCCGGTCAAGCCGATAGCCAAGCCGGACAGGCTGGTCGATCAGAAAAAGACGGAACAGCGACAGAAGATGAAGAATGTCGCCAGCGATATCATGGAAGTGCTGCAGCCCTTGGTTGCCCAGGGGAAGGTTCGTCTGCTGGAAACCAGTCGTGGCGTCACGATCGAGATCAATGACAGCATTCTTTTTCCGGCTGGGCAGGCAAAACTGCAAAACGATTCGATCAGCGCAATGCTGGCGATAGCCCATGTGCTGGCGGCCTCCGATTTTCCGATCACGATTGAAGGGCATACCGACAATATACCGATTTCGACTGCACAATTCCCTTCGAATTGGGAGTTGTCGGCAATGCGGGCAACCACGGTATTGAGATTGTTCAATGAAGGCGGCGTCGGTGCGGAACGCCTGACCGCGATTGGCTATGGCGACACACGACCGATTGAAACCAATACCACGGTTGAAGGAAGAGCCCGCAATCGGCGGGTGAGCATTCTGATCGATTCGAACCGCCCCGAGGAGCCAAGGGAGTTGAAAGGCGCCGAGCACGTAGCGAATATGTCGCCCGGCACGCTCGGTGAGCGAACGCCGGGCCTCCGGTCAGGCGGAGTCGACGAGCCTGCTGCCGGTCGCTAGGTATTCCTGCCCATCGCTGCTGTAGAGAGTGTTTTTTCTCGCCGGCAGGGTGAGCGCATTGATCAGTTCATTGGTTTGCTGCAGATGCATCTGCAATAGCTGCCAGTTCAGGTCGTGCAGTTGTTTGGCTTGGCGCGCCAGTTCAATGATTTTCTTCCACGCCGAAGCGGCCTGACCATTTTCGGGATAAGAGTTCAGCCAGCGCAAGGTTTCTGCACGCAAATCCTGCTCCGGCTTGATGCCAAGGGCTTTTCCGCGGGCGAGTTCAAGCCCGTTTAACTGCTCGATGACCACCTGCTTTTTATCGGCGATCTCAGGCAAGGTCAGTGTTTCTATTCGTTTCAGCGCACCCTGCTCGGCATCGAGCAGTTCGATGAACGACGCAAGCAGTGCAATTTCCTGGTCAAGAATTGCCTGAAGAGACCCCGGCATTAAGCTTCGCGACGGGATTTGCTGTTGACGAGATCGCGCGCCGATTCGATCAGGCGGTCCGCGATAGCGCTTGTATTGATTTGAAAGCGACCTTCTGAAATCGCCTGTTTGATTTCCTGGACGCGAGCCGCGTTGACCGGCGGCGCATTGCCGCTTTGCAAACTGCCGGCCAGGGAACTCAGGCTGACAGCCTCTTGGGTGTTTGCCTGGGGATTGGGTTGCGACGTCGATTGTCGCGCCGTAAGCACTGCCGATGTCGGCTTGTAGGAGCTGTCAATTTTCATTTTTGGTCTCGCAATACTTTGGAACTCAGCCATGTTAACGGCACCGCAAGGTGAAACTTTAGCCTAATTTCTGATTTCTACGCTTCCATCCCTGTTGGCAATACCGCTGAGTGTCTGACCCGACGACATTCGAATCTGGACCACCTGACCTTCCGCCGCATTGTTGATCGCACTGCCTTCGCTGGTGACGGCAAATCCGCTACCTTTTGAAATGACCCTGACGCTTTGCCCCTGTCGGATGACCAGGGGGGGGAGTAGCTGGTCGCTCCGCAGTGCCTGGCCGGGAGCCAGGGAATTGCGCAAGGATTTTCCGATTGCCGCTTCGGGGGCGATGACCACTCCTGTCGGCAGGGTGCCGAGGTCCCCCTTGCTGGTGACGAGATCGGTCGCCTCAATAATATGTCCGGCGACCAGCGCACGTGAGGTGCTGACATAGCTCACATTGACAAAAATTTGCACGGGAACCAATACGGTCCATGTGCTGGGTCCCAGGCAACGCACGCCGATATAGGTTTTTCCCGAGAGGCGTGAGCCGGGCGGCGAATATGCCTGGGTGGCATCGCAATCCGGCAGTCGGCTGACATCCAGTTTTCCGGTGCTGATGGTGACTTTGCCGGGCAATCCCTGGGTTTGAATCCGGGCATAGTGCTCTGCGCTATCCAGAACTGCCTGGAGTTCGGCCGCGTGGAGCTGGGGGCAGATGATAAGCGGCAGGAGAAATAAAACCCTGATGAGGAGCATGCCGCTATTTTGCCCGAGCGCGATGCGCTTGGGGACAAAAGTTGCCATTGCTTTCCGGCAAGATTTGCCGTTTGGTGGCATTTGTTCTGTCGATTGTTATGATTTCACATCGATTTTATCTGGCACGAACCATGCTTGTTGCTACCCGGATTAATGGGAGCTCGAGATGACCAGTCTTCAACAAGATGTTTCTGTCTTTAGTCAGGCCTTGAATCTGCGCACGCAGCGACATCAGCTATTGGCTTCGAACATCGCCAATGCGGATACGCCGAACTACAAGGCGCGTGATTTCAGCTTTGAGCAGGCCATGCAAAATGCAATGGCCGGTCAGGGAAATGGCGCCATCTCGATGGCGACGACGTCCGGCCGACATCTCCTGGGTAGCGG